>JAHEDU010000058.1 GCA_024641015.1 Micrococcales bacterium | reverse complement strand
TTCCCGATTTACGACAAGGTTCGCGTTAACGGCAAGAGCCGCTCCCCCTTGTACGCCGAGCTGGTGAAGGCGAAGGACGAGCGCGGGATGGCGGGGAACATCCGCTGGAATTTCGAAAAGTTCCTCGTGACGCCGGCCGGAACTATTCTGCGATTCCGTCCGACGACCAAGCCGTCTGACCCTTCGATCGTCTCGGCCATCGAAGCGAACCTTCCGAAGTAATTTCGCCGTTTTTGGCAGCGGTCCCGACTAGGGAAATCCGCGTGTTTTCGGGTATCCTGAGGGTTCACATCGCTTCATAGCCGAAAGATGAACCCACCCCCATGCGTGCCCTTCGAGCGCTCCTGACAGGACTGTTGACCGTCCTGTTTTCTGGTGTTCTCGGAGTGCTCCCCGCGGAGGCCGCATGTCTCCAATCGTGGGAAACGATGCAGCTGAACACCCCAGGCCAGGTCGTCACGTATCACACCTGTGGTGGCGACGATGTTTCCTACGGAATCCCTCTGCGAAATCCCGTGCTGTTTGACGGCGTCTATTACAACCAGATTTACGCGACGACGAACTCGATCATCACCTTCGGTGCACCGGACAACAACTACTCGAGCTTCCCCACCACTCCGTCGATTTCCTTGGTCGCACGCGACTGGTTCGCGCCCGAAACGACCGATCAGACGAAATTCGACATCACCATCAGTGATGGAGGTTTCCAGGTTGAGATGAAGGCTCGCCGCTGCTGCAACTGGTCCGACGCGATCACAACGATGATCATCACGGGAATCATCAGTCAAGACGGAACCGTTGATCTGACGTATGTGCAATCTGGTCCGCTTTATGGTGGCGAGCGTTCCGGTGTTCGACTTCGCAATGGAAGCATCATCACCCTTGCCCAGTACGGGGTTGGCCAGGTCACCACCCCTCCCGATGTGCCCACAACACCGGTCGCTGACATCAACTGGACCGATCAGACGCTCACCTCTGCAAACTCGCTAATCCGCCGTGGCGACAGCTTCGCATCAGATGGTGTGTCAGCATCGGGTACCGGAACGATTGTTTACTCTTTCGATTCACCCGCTGGAACGGTTTCTGCCGGGCAAACGGCAAGCCGCCCATCATGGTTGAACATCAACGCCGACACGGGCGTACTGAGTGGCACGCCACCCTCGACAGGGGACTCAACGGGCGATGGCGTGTATGTGTTCAGCATCCGCGCGTCCGCAACCAGCGGTGACACCACAGCTCACGTCAACACTTCTGACATCACCTTGACGGTGGGTGACTCTCCGAATATCAGCACCAAGGATTTCGCGACGACGGCGACGTACTTTCAGGCAATTTCAGCGATAAGTTTCGCTGACTCTCAGGGATACCCTTCCGCAACGTACTCGGTCAGCTCAGGTTCACTTCCCACCGGAGTGACCTTGAACACGAACACTGGCGTGGTGTCGGGAACCCCAACCGCCTCAGGTGTATTCACATACCGAATTACTGCGACGAACGCGTTTGGCAGTTCCCAGTCTCAATCGAGCACACTCACTGTCAACCGTCCTCCATCGTGGACTGCCGCAGGTCACGACATCGCAACTCGCGGCGTTCTCCACGATGACTATTCGAGCAGCGTCTCGGCTCTGGGCGACCCCGAGCCGGTCTATTCGATCGCGTCAGGGGCACTTCCCGATGGGCTGAGCCTGAACGGTTCGACCGGCGCCATCACGGGAACCGCCACCGACACCGGAATATTTACGTTCACCATTCGAGCGACCAACGATTATGGAAGTGCCACAACACCGACCCAGACGATTCAGATCGGGTCAGTTCCCGCAATCGTCAACGATTCGATCGATGTGACGGGATACGTCGGAGTTCCGTTCAGCGAACGACCGACTTTCTCCGGCTATCCGACGCCCAGCTTCTCGCTCGTCGGTGACGAACTCCCCTCCGGTCTCTCGTTCGATTCCGAAACGGGCCGCATCTCGGGAACGGCGACCCAAGGCGGAACATTCCACGTCTCGGTTCGTGCGACCAACTTCGCTGGTTCGGTGACGACGAGGACGTATGCACTTCGCATTTACGCAGAGCCGACATACCGCAGCAGCGAATTCGACGCGGGAGTTGTCCACAACGGCTCTTACAGCGGTCACGTCAACTTCTTCGGCCCCGTCGACTACTACGGTGTCGAATCCTGCGACTGCACCGTCTCGGGCAACACCCACGACGGACTTCCGCCGGGCCTCTCGCTCAACCACTCGA
>JAHEDU010000054.1 GCA_024641015.1 Micrococcales bacterium | reverse complement strand
GTCTGGGTCCGCACCTCGTTCGACGAGGCGATCGCCCCCGGCGCAAAGAACTTCGACTTCAACCTGCAGCAGTTCTCGATCACCGACGAGCGCAAGAAGTCGGTCGACTTCTCGTCGTCGTACTATGACACCACTCAGGCAATCATCACCACCAAGGGTTCGAAGGCCGAGGGTGTTACCACCGTCGCCGGACTCAAGGGACTCGTCATTGGCGCCCCGACCGGAACCACGTCGTTCACCGCGATCGAAGAAATCATCGCACCGACCGCTGGCGCACAGGCCTTCAACACCAACGATGACGCCATCGCGGCCCTGTCGGCCGGTCAGGTTGACGCCATCGTCGTCGACCTCCCGACCGCCCTTTACCTCACCGCTGCTGTCATCGACGGTGGAGTCATCGTCGGCCAGCTTCCCGGCGACGGATCGGGTGACCACTACGGTCTCGTCCTCGACAAGGACAGCGCACTGACCGCCGCTGTCACCGCGGCAGTTGACGCTCTGCGCGAAGACGGAACGCTCGCCAAGCTGCAGGCCACCTGGCTCGCTGACTACGCGAACGCCCCGGTTCTTCAGTAAGTCAAACCGCTAGATTGGGGAGGTCGCTAGGGCGACCTCCCCAATACTCTTCTCGAGGGACTATGACCAGCACCGCGAACGACTATCAACCGTCAGAGGTTGAGCTCGCTCGTCGCGCGTTCCGACTCGAGCGCAAGCGCAAGTCGACGTGGATCGCAATAGCAAGCACGCTCGGATTCGCCGTCATCGTCGGGTTCGGACTCGTGTCGACCCCCGGTTGGTCCCGCGTCACCGAATCGTTCTTCAACGTCGAAATCGGCATCGAAGCGTTCCCCCGCATCATCGAGGGACTATGGCTCAACATCCGTGTGCTTTTCTTCACGTCCATCAGCGTCGTCATCGTGGGAATGTTGTTCGCACTCCTTCGCACGCTGCGCAACCCCGTCTTCTTCCCCCTTCGCCTGTTCGCGCACGGCTACGTGGACTTCTTCCGTGGGCTGCCGCTCATCATCACCCTGTACTTGGTTGGCTTTGGCATTCCCGGTCTTCGCTTGGAGTGGCTCGGCCGCATCCCGGTCGAAGTTCTCGGAACCGTCGCACTGACTCTGACTTATTCGGCATATGTGTCCGAGGTGTTCCGCGCGGGAATCGAGTCGATTCACCCGTCCCAGCGCCTAGCCGCTCGCTCGCTTGGACTGTCGTACGGCAAGTCGATGCGACTCGTCGTCTTGCCACAGGCGATTCGACGCGTGGCGCCGCCGCTGATGAACGACTTTGTCGCGTTACAGAAGGACGTCGGGCTGATCTCGGTACTCGGCGCGATTGACGCGGTTCGTGGCGCCCAGATTGAGGTCGCGAAGTACGCCAACTTCACGCCCTACATCCTGTCGGGAATCCTCTTCGTCCTGCTCGCGATTCCGACCGTCCGATTCACCGACCGCATTTCGCGCAAGCTCGCGCAACGCGAACAGACGGGAAGTGCACTGTGACCGAGATTGACTGGTCCAAGCCCCGCCTGTTGGCCCGCGGGATTCGCAAGTCGTTCGACGACCGCGTGATTCTCGACAGCGTCGATCTCGAGGTGTACCCCGGTCAGATTGTGGCACTCATCGGTTCGTCCGGTTCCGGTAAGTCGACCCTGCTTCGGTGCCTCAACCTCATTGAAGAAATCAACGACGGCCAGATCTGGCTCGAAGGCGAAGACATCAGTGCGCCGGGTGTCGACCAGGACCGCATCCGCCAAGAGGTCGGGCTCGTTTTCCAGTCATACAACTTGTTCGCACACCTCAGCATTCTCGATAACATCACGCTGGCGCTTCGCCACGTTCAGGGTAAGTCCAAGGCGGAAGCGGAAGAGATCGCTCTGCAGTGGCTGGGTCGAATCGGGCTCGCCGACAAGGCGCAGTCGTTCCCCGACAAGCTGTCCGGTGGTCAGCAGCAGCGAACGGCGATTGTCCGAGCCGTCGCGCTCAACCCCAAGCTCCTGTTGCTTGACGAGGTGACGAGCGCGCTCGACCCCGAACTCGTCGGCGAAGTGCTCGACCTCATCAAGGACCTCAAGCAGTCGGGAACCACCATCGTCATGGCGACACACGAACTCTCGTTTGCGCGTGACGTCGCCGACTGGGTCATCTTCCTCGACAAGGGGCTCATCGCCGAAGAGGGCGAAGCCGCCGAGTTCTTCCGCAATCCGAAGCAACCGCGAACGAAGGAATTCCTCGCCCGACTGACCGCTCGTTAGTAGCGGTAGTGGTCTGACTTGTACGGGCCGTCGACGGGAACGCCGATGTAGTTCGCCTGGGAGTCGCTGAGTTCGGTCAGCTCGACACCGAGCGCGGCGAGGTGAAGTCTCGCGACCTTCTCGTCGTGCTGTTTGCTGATGAGGTGGACGTCCTTCGACAGGTTTGCACCGTTTGCGGCAATATCGATCTGCGCGAGCACCTGGTTGGTGAATGACGCACTCATGACGAACGACGGGTGTCCCGTCGCGTTACCGAGGTTCATGACGCGTCCCTCGCTCAACACGATGAGCGAACGACCGTTCGGCAGGCCCCATTCGTGAACGAGCGGCTTGATTTCGGTGCAGGTCACTCCCGGAATTGCGGCGAGGCCGATCATGTCAATCTCGTTGTCGAAGTGTCCGACGTTCGCGAGGATTGCCTGGTGCTTCATGCGCGGGAAGTGTTCGGCGCGGAAGATGTCGCGGTTTCCAGTGGTGGTGACGAAGAAGTCGATCTGTTCGATGACGGATTCGAGTTTGGCGACTTGGAATCCGTCCATCACGGCCTGCAGTGCGCAAATCGGGTCGACCTCGGAAACGATGACGCGGGCGCCCTGGCCCTTGAGCGCTTCGGCACAGCCCTTGCCGACATCGCCGTATCCGGCCACGAATGCGACCTTGCCGCCGATCAGGACGTCGGTTGCGCGGTTCAGCCCGTCAACCAGCGAGTGGCGGATGCCGTACTTGTTGTCGAACTTGGACTTGGTCACGGCGTCGTTCACGTTGATGACGGGGAACAGCAACTGCTGGTTGCGCTGCAACTGCTGAAGGCGTTGAATTCCGGTTGTTGTTTCCTCGGAAGCGCCAACGAGGTTCGCCGCTGCGTCGGTGAATCGGGTGGGGTTCTCCGTCTTAGACGACTCGAGCAGCTGGAGCACAATCGCGAACTCGTGCGCATCCCACGACGCTTCCTGAGTCAGGTGTCCCGACGACTCGAATTCGGCACCCTGGTGCAACAGGTAGATGAGGTCGCCACCGTCGTCGACAATCGACGTCGGTCCGAGTGGCTGACCGTCGTTGTGCGACGACCAATCGAGAGACTCGTCGGCGAGGTCCCAGTATTCCTCGGTGGATTCGCCCTTCCAGCCGAACACCTCGATTCCGGCCGGCGCAGCTTCCGTCCCCGAACCGACTACGAGTGCGGCCGCTGCTTCGTCTTGGCTGGAGAAGATGTTGCAGCTGGACAGGCGAACGCGCGCCCCGAGAAGCACGAGGGTCTCAACGAAGACGGCGGTCTGGACTGTGATGGACAGCGACACCGTGATTCGGGCGCCCTCGAGCGGGCGGGAGGCAACGTACTCGTCACGAAGAGCCAAAAGACCGGGCATTTCGATCTCGGCGAGCGAAATCTGGTGACGACCGGAGGCCGCAAGCGAGATGTCCGCAATCCGAAAGTTGAGCGGCTTTGATGCGGTCGACACGGGTGAGTTCGTCATGATGTGTTCAGTTTAGACAGCGAACCTCGGGCCAACACAACTGTTACGTTCGGTATCCAGCGGGAGTGATGGCGGTCGTGAGGTCCCGTCGCGAATACGATTGAACCAATGACTTCCTCAGAAAAGCGTCCCCGCCGCCTTGTCGGCCGCCACCGAGACCCTCAAGCTCGACATGGCGAAAGCCCCAAGTCCAATCTCATCAAGCGCATCTCCTTGATTGCGTTTGCCGTCGTTGTAGCCCTGGGTGGGACAGTGGGCGGCTACGCCTGGTTCCTCGCCGCTCAGTTCGATGCGGGAACCACCTCGGTCGATGACGTCATCACGGCCGCCCCGACTCCGTCAATCGCGCCGACAACGGCATACGCACCGGAAAACATCCTCATCCTGGGTAGCGACTCGCGTGGCCGACTTGGCGATGACCCGAACGCTACCGGAAACCGATCCGACGTGATCATGGTCATGCACATTTCGGGCGACCGCAAGAGCGTTCAGCTGATGTCGATCCCGCGCGACACGTGGGTGTCGATCCCCTGTTACGGCAAGGGCAAGGCCAACTGGGCGATGTCGTTCGGTGGCGTGCCGTGTGCGATTTCGATGGTCGAGAAGTTCATGGACATCCACATCGACCACTTCGTGTTGATTGACTTCAGTGGGGTCAAGAAGCTCACCACGATTTTGGGCGGTGTCACCGTCAACAACCCGAAGGCGTTCACGTCGGACACCAACAACTACGAGCACAACCATTACCGCTTCGAAAAGGGCGAAATCACTCTTGAGGGTGCCCGCGCGCTCGCGTACGTTCGCGAACGCCACGCGTTCTCGGATGGGGATGTGCACCGCGTCGCCAACCAGCAGCGCTTTGTCGCGGCCGTGACCGAAAAGATGCTGTCACTAGGACTGTTGTCGAACCCGGGCAAGATGGCCCAGGTGGCGTCCGCCGTGGGCAAACTGCTTATCGTCGACTCGGGGCTGAATTCCGGCTGGATCGTTCGCACCGCGACCGAGCTCACGCCGTTTGAATCGAGTGACCTGCACCAGTTCACGATGCCGATCGAGAAGTCGGCGATGATCGGGTCGCAGTACGCGATCATCCCGGACAAGTCTCAGATGAACTTCATCAAGGGCTTGCTCAAGCGAGACGCGCTTTCGGGGTACCTCCCTCCGAGCCCGAAGAAGATCGTCGCGCTCGATCAACAGGGCTAATTCGTCAATTTTTCTCTCAGGTGTTTCACAGGAAACACGCAGGGATTGCCAAGTGAGAAACTGTTGTCTGGAACCATGAACAACCGAGCCACCGCGTACCTCACGCGCACCAAGCGTCGAATGACGGCCCGTGATTTTGCGGAATCCATCATCCCGTTGACCACTGCGGTGGCCGTTGCACTCTTTTTCGCCGATGGCGGACTGCAGTACTTCCTCAAGCTCGACACCCTTCCCTACGCGCTCGGTGTCACGTCCGGTCTCATCGGAACCAACCTCTTCCTCGTGATGTTGATCCTCGCGGCGCGCGTGCCGACGATTGACAATCTGTTCGGTCACGACCGGGCGCTGTCGCTTCACAAGAAGCTCGGCAAGCCGGTTCTGTACCTGATGCTGGGCCACCTCGCCGGGTTGGTCATCGACTTCGCGCTTCGCGACGGCAAGAACGTCATCGCCGAAGCGTTCGCGATGATCAACACCAACACCGACATGCTCATGGCGTTCCTCGCCCTGGGCGTCATGATTGCCATCGTCGTGACTAGCCTCGTTGCGGTCAAGGCTCGACTGCCGCACCGCGTGTGGCACCTCATTCACCTCGCGTCCTACGGCGCGATGATTCTGGGTGTCTTCCACCAGTTCTCGTGGAGCGGAATGTTCCGCGAAGGAACCGCTGGGCGCGTTTACTGGCTCGCGCTGTACATCGTCGCGGTTGGCAGCATCGCCATCTTCCGCATCGGGCTTCCGATTCTGCGTTCGATCCGCCACGGACTCGTCGTTGACCGAGTTCAGGTCGAAGGCCCGGGAGTCGTGTCTATCTACATGTTCGGCCGCAACCTCGACAAGGTTGGCTTCGTCGCTGGGAACTTCGCGCACTGGCGCTTCCTCGCCCCGCGCGTTTGGCAAGAGGCTCACCCGTTCTCGATCTCGGCGGTGCCGACGACGAACACGGTTCGCATCACCGTTCGTGCACTCGGCGACTCGACGACGATTCTGCAGAACGTCCGCCCCGGAACCAAGGTCTGGTTCGAAGGCCCCTACGGTGTCTTCACCGGTGACGACCGCACCACCAACCGCGTGGCACTGATCGGCTCGGGAATCGGGCTTGCACCGATTCGTGCGCTGGCCGAGGAATTGCCGGTTGCCCCGGGCGAACTCGTCGTCGTCGGTCGTGCTTCGACGGAAGACGAGCTGTTCCTCATGGACGAGATCACCGACATCGTCATCGAAAAGAAGGGGACCGTGTACGAACTCACCGGTCGCCGTGGAATCCGCACCCCGTGGCTGCCGTTTGATGAATCCGAACAGGGCGCCACGATCACGGACATCATCCCGAACCCCGCCGACTGGGACTTCTACGTGTGCGGTCCCGACGCGTGGATGGACGCGATGGAAAGTGACCTTCGCCGAGCCGGCGTCCCACCGCTGCGCATCCACGCCGAAAAATTTGCCTGGTAAGAAAAGGAAGAAACGACAATGAGAACTCCCGCAGCATTCATCTCCGGAATGGCCACCATGGGTGTCCTGGCAGGCGGAATCGCCTGGGGCACGGGCTTCGCTAACCAGGCGACCCCGACAGACACGTCGGCCGCATCGAACGGTGGTTCGGGTTCGACCAACCCGACTCCGACCGAAACCGCCGCCGCTTCGGGCGCGAAGGACGGGACGTACGATGGCGACACCGTCCAGACGCGATACGGACCGATGCAGGTCGAGGTCGTCATCAAGAACGGCAAGATCGAAAGTGCGACCACCCTTCAGCACCCCGGTGGCGACGGAACGTCTGACCAAATCAACGCCCAGGTCGTTCCGATCCTCAACAACGCGATCGTCCAGTACCAAACACTGAACTTCGGAAACGTCTCGCGAGCCACGATTTCGACGAACGGATACAAGCAGTCCGCTCAGTCGGCTCTGGATAAGGCCGGATTCACGGGATGACCGTCGACGTCTGGGAGGTGATGGGGACTGTTGTGTCCCTTCGCATCCCCGACCGATTTTCGGACGTTCACGACACCGCAGTCGCCGGTGTTCGTCGAGTCCTCGCCATGTACGACGAGACGTATTCTCTCTATCGAGACGATTCGCCGCTCTCGCGATTGGCGCGAGGGGAAGTTGCTCTCGTTGACCTCGACGACGATGTTCGCGACACCTATGCTCGTGCGATCGACTGGCGAAACCGAACCGGTGGCGCCTTTACGCCTCACCGCGGCGACGGAGTCATTGACCTGTCCGGAATTGTGAAGGCCGACGCTATCGCGGCCGGTGCCGAAGTACTTCGCGCCAACGGTGTCAGCGAATTCTCGTTGAACGTCGGCGGCGACATCGTCGTCGCGGGCGACACGACATGGCCGACCGCAATTGGCCACCCGACAGACCCTTCCGACACGATGACAGCGGTAACACTCGACTCCGAGTGGTGTGCGATTGCGACGAGTGGCACCTTTGACCGCGGCGAGCACATCTGGCGAAAGGTCACCGACGGACCGACAATCGTTTCCGCGACCGTGATCTCGCACGACATCGTCACAAGCGATGTATGGGCAACCGCAATCATCAGCGGCGGACCAGACATGGCTGCCGCCGCCAGTGCGGACGGGTGCGCCGTTCTGTATTTCGACGCCGACCTCAACTCGTTCGGCAACGAGGCGATGAATCGCCTGTACATTCGCTCTGAGGCGCCGACCTCCTGAGCAAGCGGTGACAGGATGGACTCATGACAACGAGCCCGTCGCCCACCATCACCTTTCTCGGTGCAGCCGGCACCGTTACCGGGTCGAAGTTTCTCCTCACCGCGGGGGACACTCGTGTCCTGGTGGATTGCGGTCTGTTTCAGGGGCTCAAGGAACTTCGACTGAAGAACTGGGAGCCGCTCGAGGTCGATCCGGCAACGATTGACGCCGTCGTCCTCACTCACGCTCACCTCGACCACTGCGGTTATCTGCCTCGGCTCGTCAAGGATGGGTTCCGCGGGCGCATCCACACGACCGAGAACACCGCAAAATTGGCGGAGGTCATCCTGCGTGACTCAGCACGAATCCAGGTGGAAGACGCCGAGTACGCCGCGAAGAAGAAGTTCTCCAAGCACAATCCGCCTAAGCCGCTCTATGACGAGCAGGACGCCGGCCGCGCAATCGCGCTGTTCACAGCCGATGACTTCGGTGTACCGGTCGATGTCGCCGCCGGCGTCTCGGCCACGTTCCACCCTGCCGGTCACATTCTCGGAGCGGCGATTGTCGACATCACCATCGCGGGCAAGCGCATCGTGTTCTCGGGTGACCTGGGCCGCGGCGAACATCCGCTGCTCTGTGCGCCGACCGCAATCCCCGCAGGAAGTCTCGATGCCGTCGTCATCGAATCCACGTACGGAGACCGCCAACACGAGACGCCGACCGACGAGTTTGCCACTGTCATTTCCGAAACAGTCGCTCGGGGTGGCTCAGTTCTCATTCCAGCTTTTGCGGTCGACCGCACCGAAATCATCCTCATCGCACTGCGCGAGATGATGGAGGCCGGCTCGATTCCGCGACTTCCGATTTTTGCCGATTCCCCGATGGCGCTTAAGGCGCTCGATTTCTATCGCGACGCCATCGACAAGGGCACCGCCGACATTCGCCCCGATGTTCAAGCCGAGTGGGCGGGCCGTGACCCGTTCGACCCGGGAACGCTGAAAGAACTCGTCACCGTCGACGAATCGAAGACGATCAACAACCCGACGCAGCCCTGCATCATCATTTCCGCTTCCGGAATGGGGACCGGCGGCCGTGTCGTTCACCACCTCCGCGAGATGCTGCCCAACCCGCTGCACACCGTGATTCTTGTCGGATACCAGGCCATCGGGACTCGCGGTCGCGCGCTCGTCGACGGCGCCGAGTCTGTCCGCATGCACGGTCGCGAGGTCCCGGTCAAGGCACGCATCGAACAGATCCAGTCGTTCTCGGTTCACGCCGACGGAGAAGAGCTCGTTGCCTGGCTGAAGACCGCATCGGATGCTCCAGAACACGTTTTTGTGGTCCATGGAGAAACCGGAGTCGCAGAAACCTTCGCACAGCACGTTCGACAGTCCACGAACTGGAATGCGCACGCGCCGAAGGCGGGCGAAACAGTCGCCCTGTAGCCGGTCGTTACTGGAAGCGCAGGACGAAGCGGGCGAGCTTGTAGAGCGCTCCCGGAACCGAGATCACCTTGCCGCGCTTGAAGTCGCTCCAGCCATCGGCGACGACCTTGGACGCGTCGAGCCACATGAACTTCGGCAGTTTGGTCGTTTCAAAACCGCCGCGCTGGTGGAATTCGGTTTTGGTGTACCCGGGGCACAACGCCATGATGCGGATGCCGTCACGCGCCGATTCGTGGTGAACGGCCTGCGTGAAAGCGGTGAGATACGACTTGGCGGCTGCGTACGTGCTTCGCGGGGTCCAACCGGCAACGCTGCTGACGTTGATGATCGATCCGCCACCGCGTGAAATCATCGTGGTCGCGGCGACGTGGGTCAGTCGCATCGGCGCGGTCACGAGAGTGTCGAGCATCGCTTGCTCTTCCTCCATCGTGTTCGCGGCGAAGCGGGCGGGAAGTCCGTATCCCGCGTTGTTTACGAGAAGATGGATCGGCTTGCGAGTGTCGGCGAGTCGTCGTTCGACCATCCAGATCTGGCGGTCGCTCGACAGGTCAGCGGTGATGAGTTCGACGGGAACCCCGAACTCTCCGCGCAGGTGCTCGGCCTTCTGCTCGAGCTTGCGCCCGTCACGGCCGACGATCACGAGGTCGTAGCCTTCGCTCGCCAACAGTCGCGCGAACTCGAAGCCAATGCCCGAAGTCGCGCCGGTAACCAATGCCGTTGCCATGTGCTCTACTTTGCCAACAAAACCGCGAATTCGCGTGTAAGCGCGCGGAAGGACGCGTGCGCCCTAGGCTCTCCTCATGACTCTTCGACTTCCCGACAAGTGGGTGTGGGATTCGTGGTTCGCCCGTGACGGCGAAACCTTTCACGCGTTCTATTTGCACGCTAGCCGTGCGCTCGGAAACCCCGACCTGCGTCACATTCACCCCATCGTTGGACACGCGACGAGCACGAACCTCGTCGACTGGACCGTCCAGCGTGACGCCATCATCGTGTCGGAGCCGCCGGCGTGGGATGACTTCACGACATGGACGGGGTCAATCGTCCGCGACGACGACGGTGTGTGGTGGATGTTCTACACGGGTACCGCACGCCCCGACGGTGAGCGCCGACAGACAATCGGGGCTGCGCGCTCGACCGACCTGATGGTGTGGGACAAAGTGTCGACCGAACCGATGGTGGTCGCCGACCCGACGTGGTACGAGACCACGGAGGTCGAGGGGTACCAGTCGTGGCGCGATCCGTGGGTTTTCCGCTTCCCTGACTCGTCGACGTGGCACATGCTCGTCACCGCGCGGTCGAACCACGGTCCCGACGACGACCGAGGGGTCATGGGTCACGCGACCAGCGAGAACCTGCTCGACTGGACAGTTCAACCTCCGCTGAGTGAGCCGGGTGCTGGCTTCCACCACCTGGAGGTGTTCCAATTCGAGATCGTGGACGGAGTTCCCGTGATTCTGTTCTGTTGTGACCGCGACAAGATGCGCGGCGACCGCAAGGTGTCCGATGACGGCGTGTTTTCGTGTGCCGTTTCCGCTGACCTCTCGAATGTCGACTTCCGCAACAGCACGCTGTTCGACGACAGCATCTATGCAGCGCGGCTGATTCAGACCGACGACGGCTGGGTACTCATCGGATTCGTCAACCACCCGAACGGTGAATTCATCGGTGAACTGAGCGACCCGATCCCCGTCACCGCCGATCCGGTTCGCGGACTCATTCGCCGCTGACGCTATTCGAGGTGAACGAGCGGGTGCTCGGGGCGCTTCTGCCCCGGCCACTCGATGACGAGCATCGCGGCGAACATGATCGCACCACCGATGATGAGGCGAATCGTCAACGGTTCCTGGCCGACACCGACGGCGATGATCCCGGCCCAGAGAACTTCGGTCGTCAACAGGATCGCGACGCGACCCGGATCCATGTGCCCCTGAGCCCACGTCTGCAGGA
>JAHEDU010000084.1 GCA_024641015.1 Micrococcales bacterium | reverse complement strand
CGGTTGTCTGCCTCGGCGTGATTATCCGCGGCGGTACTCCTCACTTCGAATTCGTGTCCAACGCGGCGACGGACGGGCTGACGCGCGTTGCGCTCGACACCGGCAAGCCCGTCGGGTTCGGCGTCCTCACGCTTGACGACGAGGCCCAGGGCCTCGATCGCGCGGGACTACCCGATTCACGCGAGGACAAGGGCGCCGAAGCGGCCACGGCAGCTGTCGCCACCGCACTCGAACTTCGCCGACTGCGCTCCTAGCGCAGGAAGAGCGCCTTGAGGCGCCTCGAGACGATGACAACGCCCACGCCCAGCATCACGACGTAATACGCGACGTGAACGGCGAACATCGGCGTCACGACGCCGGTGGTGAGCTGGCGAATCATTTCCACGCCGTGCCACAAGGGGAAGCATTCGACCATGAGCTGAATGGGTTCGGGGTAGATCGAAATCGGATAGAACGTTGCAGAGAACATGAACATCGGCAACATGAACATCGGCAGCCAGTCCATTTGTTGGAAGGTCTTCATGTACGACGTGAAGGCCATCCCGATGGAGGCAAAGCCCGCCGCGATGAGGAGCACCGCGGGGATTGCCAGCAGGGCGAGCGGCGACATGACGAGTCCCATGATCTGCATGACCGTGAGGAAACCGAACGCGTAAATTCCGCCGCGCAGCAGGGCGAGCGTGATCTCGCCAACGGCGACGTCCAACGGGCCGAGCGACGTCAACAACATCGTCTGGTACAACTTGCCGAAGTTCAACTTGAAGAAAACGTTCCACGTCGAATCGTAGATGGCGCCGTTCATGGCTGACACGGCGAGGAGCGCCGGCGCAATGAACGCACCGTACGGGACCGACGTTCCGTTGACCTCGATGTTCCCGACGAGGGCGCCGAGCCCAACACCCATCGAGAACAGGTAGAAGACGGGTTCGAAGAAGCCGGACAGGATGACGAGGTAGTTGTTGCGCATCGTCACGCGAAGTCCACGCTCGATGATGGCGCGAATGTTTCCGCCGTACATTCCTCCGAAAGTGCGGCGCGGTGTCGTCGTCACGGTCATGCGGTCAGTCTCTTCTCGAAGGAGCGACGCATGAGGACGAACCCGCCCACCGCCAGCAGTGCGAGATACGCGAGGTGTCCGATGGTCAGCCAAATCGGTTCGACCATTCCGTAGGACACCACTCGAGCGAGCGAACTGGCGTGCCACAGCGGCGACAACCACCCCACCCATTCGAGCCAGTCCGGAACCTGGGACAACGGGAAGAACGTGCCAGAGAACAGGAACATCGGCATGATGACAAGTCGCTGAATCAGGGCGAACTGTCCGACCTCGTCATAGATGCGAGCGGAGTATGACGCGAGTGGCGTGAGAATCGCGAAAGCACCGAGCACCGAGACGGGGATCATCAACCAGGCGGTGCCCAACTGGACCGCGCCGAAAACAACCAGCATCCCGTAGAAGATCGCCGCCGTGAAGGCGAAGCGAATTGCCAGGTGAGTGCAGAATCCGGCGACGATCTGACCGGGCGACAACGGGCTCGCACCCATGGCAAAGAATACCTTTTGCCATTTGAATCCACCGAGGACGGGGAACATGGCCTCTTCGGCACCGATCGTGAGGATGGTCGACATCAGCAGGGCGGGGCCGACATAGATGAGGTACGGAACTCCCTCGATACCCTGCGGGACGAGGTTGGCGAGCCCGACGCCGAGCGCCAAGAGGTAGATCAGGGGATTACCGAACGACGACGTCACGACGTACGAGACGTACGCGGTCATTTCGCGGAAGCGGGTTTCGGCGACGTACCACCAACCCCAACGCCTCCACCGGTCGTTGCTCATGCTCATTCGATGAGGCTCCGGCCCGTCAAACGCAGGAACACATCTTCGAGCGACGAACGACGAACCAGGCTCGTGATGGGGTGGTGACCACGACGGTTGATCTCGGCCAGATCGCGCTCGCCGTCGTCCGTATAGATGAGGATTCGGTCGGCGAGGACTTCGTTACGCTCACCGATGTCGGAAATCGCGGCGGCGACCTCGACGTTCTTGTCGGATCCGTAGCGGACCTCGAGGACCTCGCGGGTGGCGTAGTCGCGAATGAGCGCCGCCGGTGACCCTTCAGCCATGATCTCGCCCTTGTCAACAACGACGAGTCGGTCGCAAAGCTGTTCAGCCTCGTCCATGTAGTGAGTGGTGAGAAGCAGCGTGGTTCCCTGCTCCTTGAGGCGGAAGAGGCGGTCCCACAGGATGTGGCGTGCCTGCGGGTCGAGGCCGGTTGTCGGCTCGTCGAGCAGAAGCATCTCGGGGTTGTTCATGAGCGAGCGCGCGATCGTGAGTCGACGCTTCA
>JAHEDU010000048.1 GCA_024641015.1 Micrococcales bacterium | reverse complement strand
GTGAACCATCGGTCGCGCGGAACGGGCGGTCGCCGCGGTAGGGGCGGTCGCCGCGGTAGGGGCGGTCGCCGTATGCGGGACGGTCACTGCGCGCAGGACGGTCGCCGTAAGACGGGCGATCCCCGCGAGGCGCGCGGTCATCGCGCGCGGGGCGGTCTCCATACGAAGGACGATCTCCACGCGCGGGGCGGTCGCCATACGACGGACGATCTCCACGCGCAGGACGGTCACCATACGAAGGACGGTCATCGCGCGCAGGGCGTTCGAAGCGGTCGCCGCGAGGTGCACGGTCGTCGCGAGACGCACCGCCGGTCTTGGGGTAACCCGCCTTGTCGCGGCTGGGCTTGCCGTCGGCTGCGGGCTTGCCCGCCTTGGACCAACGAGGTTTTTTTGCTGCTCCGTCACGCGGGACGAAGTTCTTGGCGCGAGGACTGCGCCCTGAAGGGGTAGACATGATTGAGATACTTCCCGGCTTGTACAAATCCGCGGCAGCACAACGCTGCACGACATCGATCGCACGAGGATCGACAACGATTTCGAGGGATGGCCATTGTCAGCCTTGTGCTGACAACCCGACCCCGAACCTACAAACCAGAACCGTGTGTTCATTCACACATGTCCAGAGCCGACTTCTTCAGGGTAACAGCCAAACGCCGGTTTGGCTAGCCCCAGTATTCTGAGGGCATGAACAGCTCGTTTGATGTCCAGGTTCTCCTCGACAACCCGGCTCTCCTCGCGGCCATCGCGGGAGTCGCCATTCTCACCTACATCCTCAAAGGTTTCGCGCTCTGGCGTGCGGGTCGGAACAACCACGGCGGCTGGTTTGTCGCACTGTTGATCCTCAACACTCTCGGCGTTCTCGAAGTGATTTACCTGCTCACTGCGGGACGCAAGCGCTCCTAGTTGCCGAGCTGTTCTCGCGAGTAGTCTGGCGTTATGAACAGCACTGACACGGGCTCGACCGAAATCGTCCTCAAGGGCGTTCGGCGCATCACGATCTGGACCATCATCGTCTCGCTGGTCGTCGCGGCCGGAATCGGTATCGCGACAATCGTCAGCGGTGACTTCGGTGAACTTCAGGGCAAGGTCCTGTTGACGACTCTTGCCGTTGCCGGGTTTGCCATCCTCGCCCTGTGCCACCTCGCAATCATCAACAAGGACGTCCGTATCGTCGGTTGGATCGGAATCGGCACGAGCGTCGTTGCCTTCGTCGCGGCAACCGTTCTCATCTGGTGGAACTGGAACGACTTCGGGTACAACGGCCCGAGCGACCTGTACATGACGATCACGAAGACGTTCACGATTTCAACTCTCGCGGCCGTCTCGTTCGCGCACGCCAACCTCATGTTGCTTCTCGCGTCGACCCCTATTCGCTGGATGCGCATCGCACTCGACCTCAACCTCGTCCTGATCGGACTGGTTCCGCTGATCGTCGTTCCCGTCATCCTCACCGACGGGACCTTCCCTCCGCAGTCCTTGGCTGACGTGTACTGGCGATTCTTCGGTGTCGTTCTGATCCTCGATGCGCTCGGAACGGTAGCTCTGCCGATCACGAGTCTCATCATGAAGAGCCAGCGTCGCGCAGCTGCCCTCGACACGTCTTCACCAGGGTCGGTAACCGTCACGCTTCACGGAGATTCGGCGGCCTGGCTGAATGAGAAGGCTGCGTCGACGAAGTCGACTCCCGAGGCAGTTCTCGAATCGCTGGTCGATTCAGCGCGAAAGAAATAGCCCGAATGACTGCTGAGGTCCGCCAAGCGGTCGTCGTCGACGACGAACCGTTGATCTGCAGCATCATCTCGGAAATCTTGGAGTCGGAAGGGTGGGCCGTTGCCCGCGCGCATGACGCACTCGGAGCGTTGACCGCGGTGAAGGAAACTACACCGTCACTCATCGTTGCCGACATCGACCTCGGGGTCGGCCCGACAGGCATCGACGTCGTTCAGCGAGTCCGCGCCGAATTCCCCGACATTGCCGTCGTTTTCATCACCAACCTGTCCGACCCGCGCATCACGGGCAAAGGGTGGGACACCATTCCCGAGAACGCGTCGTACATTGTGAAGACCGAACTCAACTCGACAAACGCTCTTCGCGAGGCGGTATCCGCTGCATTGAGTGGTGGTGAGGCTGTTCGACACATGGAGGAACACAAGCCCGTTCGGTCGCTGTCCAACCTGCAGCTTTCGGTACTCAAATTAGTCTCAGACGGAATGACCAACGACGAAATCGCAGCCGAACGCGGAACGTCGGTTCGCGCGGTTGAACGAATGTTGGCCCGCATGATCGAGGCCGCCGGGATCCCCGCCGGTCCCAGTGCCCGAGTCCAGCTCGCGCGACTGTATTGGGATGAACTGAATGGCCGTTAGACCGACAGCCCGGGCAATGCCCGAACGATGGCGTCGCATGTCGGACGCGCTGTCGTCCGACCTTGTCTTCCGTTGGCCGACCTTCGCGCTGTACGCGGTGATGGGAATCCCCTTCGTCACAGTGTCGGAGTACAACCGTCTTGTCACCCCCACTCTTCCGACCGCCCTGACCGTCGCTGCCGTTTCGGTTGGCTTGTCGATCTTCTTGGTGATCCTCGTTGCTCCTCTCATCCGATCGCTCCAGCGATTCCGTGTGCCCGTTCTCATCTTTGCTCTTGTCGCCATCGGAATCGTTCGTGCGGTCATCATCACGGCGCTCATCGATGGCTTCGATCTGAACCGGCAAAGCTTCGGTCTGTCCCGCGCAATCTTGTCCGCCGGTGCCGTACCGGTGCTCGTCGTTGTTGCAGCGTTCATCGTTGCGACGATTGCGAAGGGATGGCGCGAACGTTCACGGTCGCGCCGTGCAATCGCCGAACTTCGCGCGGAACGTGACGCGATCCTGGCGGACATCGCCCGCGCGGATGACGTCATTCTGGGTGAGTCTGAGGGCACTCTTCGTCCCCAGGTCGAGGCGATTGTCGCGTCACTGAGTTCCTCGACACGCACCGCGATCGCTGATTCGCTCGAGAACCTCATCGCGACCGTCGTTCGGCCGCTCAGTCATTCTCTGGCCGCACGAGCGCGCACTCATAAATCCGCCGAATCGATCATCATCCCCACGGCTCGGCCGGTGTTCCCCACGGCGGACAGTTTCGTCGGTCCACTCGTCGCCGCCGTCGCCGTCTATTTGACGACGGTCGTCATACTGTTCGATCTAGCGCCGCTTCCCAACGCCCTGATCACCGCCCTCGCGGGTGCAGGAATCACCTGGGGTGCGCTTCGCGTGTTCCAGTCGCTCATGACGGGGTTGACCTTGTCGGTTTGGTACATCGTTGCCATCGTCGTTCTCGCGCACCTCGGCATCGGCATGGTCGTCGCCTGGGTCGACGTCTCGCTCTTCCACGAATACGGTGTCGGAATCGAAATCACGCTCGCAATGGTCGCGGCAACACTGTCACCCGGTCTTCTGTACGTCGCGCAGCGACTCGTCGCCCACCTCGCCGAAGTTCGAACCGTCGAACTGACAACGGCGCGACGTGAAATGTCTTTGGAAGCGTCGGAGGTTCGACGTCGAGCCTGGCTTCGCCAGCGTCACATCGCGCATGCGCTGCACTCGGCCATACAGTCGCGGATCCATGCCGAATCTCAACTCGTCCGCTCGGGCACTGGCGTGCTGTCACGCGCAGAAGCCGAACGCGTCGCGGCGACCTTGGAGAGCATGTTCGATGTGTTGCGAACCACCAACGAGGCAACCCCGGACGCCACCGGTGAACTTCGCCGCGCCATCGAATTCTGGTCGGGCATGTGTGCGATTGACTTCTCGCTCGACGAGTCGGTGGAAACGCTTCTCGCCCGCGACCCCGACATCGGCGAGACGGTTCTCGTCACCAGTCTTGAAATCATCAACAACGCGATCCGACACGGGAAGGCAACGAGCCTGACGCTCTCGATCTGTCGATCGTCCTTTGACCTCATCAAGATTCAGGCCACGAATAACGGTCACGCGATCAGCAACTACGAGCCTGGACTGGGCATGTCGATGTTTGACGAATTGACCGTGAACTGGTCGCTGACGAGCGACGACGTGACCACGTTCACGGGATACATCGCCGCACGTCAACCCGTCGCGGCCCCCGTCGCGACGGCGCCCACCGCCTAGACTGGCGGGGATTGAAGGAGAGCCACATGGCGACTGTTGACCTTGACCGCGCGGGATTCGAAGCCGCCGTGACCCAAGAGGACTCGATTGTCCTCGTCGATTTCTGGGCCGAATGGTGCGGTCCGTGTCGTCAGTTCGGGCCGATCTTTGACCGCGTCAGCGAGAAGCACCCCGACATCACGTTCGCCAAGGTGGACACGGACGCCGAACAGGAACTGTCGGCGATGGCGGGGATCCGTTCGATCCCGACACTCATGATTTTCCGCGACGGCGTTCTCTTGTTCAACCAGGCCGGCGCCGCACCGGAACCGCAGCTGGAAGACCTGATCGCTCAGGTCCGCGGACTCGACATGGATGCTGTTCGCGCCGAAATCGACGCCCAGCAGGCTACGTCAGAGGAGCCCGCCCCCTAAACAGTCGGCGAACCTTCGCCTTGACCGTGACCGCGGGCTTCTCGTTGTAGATGCCGGCGTACTCCTGACCCGACATCTTCTGGATTTCCTCCATGATCGCGTCGGTCGCTTCGCGGCGAGCCTTACCGCTCTCGGCGGTTCCGAAGCGTGACAGGTCCATGGGCTGACCGTATTCGATGCGCAATTTCGCGAGTTTGATGCCCTTCGACCCGACGGGCTGGATGTTGTTGGTGCCGGTCAGCGCGACGGGGACGACGGGAACGTTCGCGGTCATGGCCAGCCACGCGACACCGGTCTTCCCCCGATAGAGACGACCGTCAAGCGAACGGGTTCCTTCGGGGTACATCGCGAAGGCTTCGCCGTCTTTGATTCGAGTGAGCCCCGCGTCGAGCGCGTCCTGAGCGGCCGACGCTGAATCGCGATGTACGGGAATCGCGCTGATCGCCTCGAAGAACGCCTTCGACAACCAGCCCTTGAATCCCTTGCCCGTGAAGTACTCGGCTTTGGCCAGGAACGACACCGGTCGGCGAGACATGATCGTGATGATTACCGAGTCGAAGAACGACAGATGGTTGCTCGCGAGAATCACGCCGCCCTGTGCCGGCATGTTCTTGCGCCCGATGACGGTCGCGGCGAAGAGCAACCGAATGAGCGGCGGGAACAAAACGCGGGTGATGAACTTGATCATCGTGATTTCTTCGCGGGAAGAAGCTTGGCGGGAACTCCGACAGCGGTTCGACCGGCTGGGACGTCACTGAGGACAACTGCACCGGCACCGATTTTCGCGTTGTCACCGACGGTGATGGGTCCGAGAATGATGGCGCCCGCACCGATGACCACGTTGTTGCCAATCTGGGGGTGACGGCGATCGCCGCGAACATCGCCCTGTCCGCCCAGCGTGACGCCGTGATAGAACAGGCAGTCGTCGCCGATGATGGCGGTTTCGCCGATGACGACACCGGCTCCGTGATCGATGAAAAGGCGGTCGCCGATTCGCGCTCCGGGATGAATCTCGATGAGTGTCCACCAACGGACGATCTGTGAAATCAATCGCGCCACGAACGGCAGACGGTGCCGCCACAGCGTGTTCGTCAAGCGGTACCACCACACGGCGTGCAAACCCGAGAGGACGATGAATGCCTCAAACCCGTTGCGAGTGGCGGGGTCCAACCTCATCGCAGCGCCAATGTCGGCGCGGATGCGTTGGATTGGCTTCACCTAATCGAGGATACCCTCGAAAAGAATCGTCGAGAGATAGCGTTCTCCGTACGAGGCGAGGATGACGACGATCGTCTTGCCCGCGTTCTCCGGTCGCTTCGCCAGTTCGAGAGCCGCCCAGACGGTTGCACCCGACGAGATTCCGGCGAGGATGCCTTCTTCGGTCGCGAGGCGACGGGCGGTCGCAACCGCGTCGGGAGTCGACACGTCGATGACCTCGTCGTAGATTTCACGGTCGAGAACGTCGGGAACGAAGTTCGCGCCGATTCCCTGGATCTTGTGCGGGCCGGGAGCGCCTCCGTTGAGGATCGGCGAGTCGAGGGGCTCGACGGCGACAATCTTCACGTTCGGGTTGCGTTCCTTCAGCCCCTGGCCAACGCCGGTGATGGTTCCACCGGTGCCAACGCCCGCGACGAAGATGTCAACGGCGCCGTCGGTGTCGTTCCAAATCTCGACCGCGGTGGTCTTGCGGTGGATCGCCGGGTTCGCTTCGTTCTCGAACTGACGCGCGAGGACAGCTCCGCGCTCGGCGGCGATTTCCTCGGCGCGCGCCACGGCGCCCTTCATGCCTTCGGCGGCGGGGGTCAAAACCAGTTCAGCACCGAATCCCTTGAGGAGTGCGCGGCGCTCGATGCTCATCGATTCGGGCATCGTGAGAACGACCTTGTACCCACGGGCAGCTCCGACCATCGCGAGGGCGATTCCGGTGTTTCCCGACGTCGCTTCGACGAGTGTTCCGCCCTTGGTCAACTGGCCCGACGCCTCGGCGGCATCGACGATCGCGATTCCGAGACGGTCCTTGACGCTCGACGAGGGGTTGTAGAACTCGAGCTTCCCGAGAACGGTCGCGGTCGAACCATCCGTGACCTTATTCAGCTTGACGAGGGGGGTGTTTCCGAACGCCTCGGTGATGTCAGAAAAGATGCGGGCCATGAGAGTCTCCTTGTGAATGACGTGTTCCCACGGTACAAACCCCCGCTCACGCCCGGAAGTTGTGTTACGTCGACGATGTAACAAAACGACGGCCCCCGGGCTTCGGTGACTCGGTTTCGCGTCGCTAGTGCAGTCATACTTGGATATATGGCAACCGCACGCGACATTGACCTCACCTACGGCGACGTAGCTGACGTGAATCCTGTTATCGCTACGCGCATTGTGTTGCCGCACGACGCGGACGCGTCAACGAGCGACCTGGACGAGATCCCGTTGGAAAGATTCGTCGGTCGCGGAATCATCGTGCGGGTCCCGGGCGCCCAGCCACGTGCCGTCATCACGTATGACGAAGTCGCAGACCAAATCGAAGACGTCGTCAATGGTGATGTCGTGCTGTTCGACACGGGATGGGGCCGCCTTCACGCTGGCGCCGAACGCGCTGAGGGCACGTATGAAGTCGACCACCCGACCCTTGACCCGGCGATTGTCGTCGCGCTGATCGTTCGTGGCGTACTCGCTATCGGGATTGACGCCCCGCGCATCGACCCGCCCGAACTGAACCCGGGTCCCTGCGCGCACATGATCGCGGCCGCGAGCGGCATCCTCTGCGTCAACATGACGAACCTCGAAGACATTGACTTCGCCAACCCGATGATCACGCTGACGCCCGGCGACCGCCTGACACGCACATCACACCGCGTCGACGCAACCGCCGTCGCAATCGGTTAGTTCCGACTACGCCTTCGCGCCGCGGGGCTTCTTCGCTGCCGCCTTCGGCTTTGCCGCGCGCTTGATCTCACGGCGTTCCTTGGCGCCTTCGACGAGCGAGTACAGCGCGGGAAGAACCACGAGGGTCAGCACGGTGCTGGACAGGAGTCCGCCGATGACGACGATGGCAAGCGGCTGTGAGATGAATCCGCCTGAACCGGTCACGCCGGTTGCCAGCGGGGTCAGCGCGAAGATTGTCGCCAGAGCCGTCATGACAACCGGGCGAACACGTCGAGTCGTTCCGTCCAGCAGCGCGTCCACCACCTTGGATCCGCGTTCGCGGTACTGGTTGACGAGGTCGATGAGGACGATCGCGTTCGTCACGACGATTCCGACCAGCATGAGCAGACCGATGAGCGACGAAACGCCCAGCGGAATGCCCGAGATGATCTGAAGGCCGATTGCGCCGGTCGCAGCGAACGGGATCGAGACGAGCAGAAGCAGCGGCTGGCGCAGGCTTCGGAACGTGGCGACCATCACGACGTAGACGATGAGGATTGCCGCGAGAAGTGCGAGTCCCAGCTGAAGGAACGAGTCGGCCTGGTCCTGTGCGACACCTCCGACGGTGACCGTGGTTCCTGACGGAAGCGTCACGCCGTCAAGCGCCTTCTGCACGGATGCCGTCGCGGCGGACAGGTTGTCGCTCGACGGAGTTACCGAAACGGTCGACGAGAGAACCCCGCGCTCGGTGGTTCGCGTCGCGGCGGTTTCCTTGATCTCGACCGTCGCAACCTTGGACAACTTCACCTTGGTCCCCATCGGGGTGGTGATCTTGTAATTGCGAAGTTCCTTGATCGTGTCGGGCGCGTTCGCCGTGACCACGATCATGTCCATGGTCACGTCGTCGATGACGATCTGGGCGACCGACTGGGGGTCGATAATTCCCGACATCGTCTGACCGATCCCGGCTTCGGACAGGAAGTACTTCGCCGCCTTGGCGCGGTTGACGTTGATCGAGATGTACTTCTCGGTGTCGGACAGTGACGACGTCACTTCGTCAGCAGCACCCGAGTCGCGCATTGCCTGCTGAACCTGCTCGGTCACGGCCGCGAGGGTTTCCTCGGAAGGGGCCTTGACGGTGAGGTCGATCGTTCCGCTGCCGAACGCACTGGGCCCGGAAGCCAGAGCCATCGTTCCGACGGAGGGAATGGTTTCGAGCTGACGGGTGATTTCCGCCTGGACCAGGTCGGCGTCGACATCAGGCGAATCCGAGATGGTGATCTGGTACGTGATTCCGCCAGCACCGCCGAACAGCGCGCTCAGCCCCGAACCACCAATCGACGTCTGAATCGTTTCGACTCCGGGAATCGCGAGGAGGTCGGTCTCGGCGTCCGCCGCGATCTCGACCTTGCCCTGCAGGTTCTCGCCCGCCGGGACGGTGTGGCGAAGCGTCACGGTGGTCTGACCGCTTCCGCCAACAAAGTTGGTCTTCATCAGCGGCGACAGCGCGAAAGTTCCACCAAGAGTAAGGATCGCGATGAGGACGGTCGCGAGCGGGTGGCGAATCGTCCACTTGACGACGGGTCGGTACCCGCGCTGCAGGATGTCGAACTTCTCGACGGCGTCCGCCTTCGGCTCGCCCTTCTTCGGCGCCTTGCGCTTGCCGAGGAACCAGTACGACAACACGGGGACAATCGTCAGCGAGACGAGGAGCGAGGACAACAGCGCGATCGTGACCGTGACCGCGAACGGACGGAAGAGTTCGCCCGAGAGACCAGACACGAACGCGAGCGGCAGGAACACCGCGACGGTGGTGACGGTCGACGCGGTGACCGCGGTGGCGACCTCCGCGACGGCGTCCTTGATCGCCTGCATCTTGTCGTCCGTCATCGCGATGTGACGCTTGATGTTTTCGACAACAACAATCGAGTCGTCGACCACTCGACCGATCGAGATCGTGATCGCGCCAATGGTCAACAGGTTGAGCGTGAAGTCGCTCGCCCACATTCCGATGAACGACAACAGCAGTGACGACGGAATCGAAACGGCAGTGACGAGCGTCGAGCGAATCGACAGGAGGAAGATGAGGATGATGATGATCGCGAAGCCGAGACCAAGGAGGCCTTCGGTGGTGAGCGATTCGATCGACTTCTCGATGAACGGCGCCTGATCGAAGACGACGTTGAACGTCGTGCCGTTGCCCATCAACTTCGCGATTTCAGGGATCGCGGCACGGATTTCACGGGACACGTCAACCGTGTTCGCGTCAGCCGTCTTGGTGATGGCGACGGTCAGCGATGGTTCACCGTTGACGCGCGAGACGCTGGTGACCGTGTTGTTGACGATCTTCACCTTGGCAACGTCGGAAATTTTCTTGATCGTGACCTTGCCGGTCATCGGGTTGACGACGGTCGCGGTGGGCAGTGGCAACGCCTGAATGTCCTCGACGGACTCGAGCTTGCTTCCCGACACGATCGACAGGTCGCCGTCCGAGGACGTCACCGTTCCCGCACCGATTCGGATGCCGTTCGCGCGAAGCGCGTTTTCGAGATCCGCGTTCGTCAGCCCGTATTTGGTCAGTTTCTTGGCATTAGGGATGACCTCGATGTGACGACCGTTCGCACCGAAGATCGACACCTCGCGAACGCCGTCGAGCTTGGTGAGTTCCTTGACCGCAATGTCGGTGAGCGACTGCTTGAGCTGGTCCTGGTCGAGTTCACTGGTGACCGCGTACTGGACGATCGGTGCGTCGGCGAACGACCCCGCGAACACCTGCGGGTCGGCGGCGGACGGCAACACGTTGTTCAACTTGTTAATGGCGAGCTGAATCTTCTGCTCGGCTGACTCGAGGTTCGTTCCATACGCAAATTCGGCGACGACCTGGGACACGCCCTGTTGTGAGGTAGCCGACGTCGATTCGAGGCCGGGAACCGCCTGGATGGCATTCTCGATCGGAGTCGACACCTCTTTTTCGACGATCGAGGGCGCGGCACCGGGGTAGTTGGTGACAATCGCCAACTGCGGGAACGACACCGACGGAATCAGTTCGAGCTTGAGCAGCGACATCGCGATGGTGCCGAAGATCGCCACGACAATCGTGACGAGCGCAATCAGTGCGCGGTTTTTCAGGCTGAAATTGGACAGTCGGTTCACGACGTCATCCCCTTGTTGTTATTGCGTGGATTCGGTCCACGCATAAATTGCGTCGCGAACAAAGTTCGCTCCGTCGGCTCCGCCGTAGTGGCGGGCAAATCTTTCGTCGGCGACGTACATATCGGCGAGGCCTCGGAACTGTTCCGCGGTGGGCTCGACGCCACCCCATGCTTGGGAAATCCAGGTGCGGTGGCGTTCGACCAGGCTGATGACCTCTGTCGAATCAACGGCCAAACCCTCGGCGAGCGCCTCGGTGTATCCGTTGCGAAGAGCCGTTCCTTCGGCCATGAACGCTTTTTGTCCGAGTTCCCCCAGGGCTTTCCACCATGATTGACCGTTTGCCCACGCGTCCTTGCCCCACCGCTCGACTACTTCGTCGCGGTACTGTTCGTTGTCGAACTGTTCGGCTGCTGGCACGTCAATCCTCTCGTGTTGTGATTAGCCTAACCCTCGGACCTATGTGCTCGCGACGCGGGTACGCTGGCAATGTGCAGCAGTCGCTTCGGGCCTTCCTCGACGTTTTCGTCGGCGGTTTTGCGGGCAGCGCGGCACGATTCGCGATCGACCTCGCGGTCACCGGAATCGCCGGGGACTGGTGGCCGTACGGCATCCTCGTCATCAATCTGACGGGGTCATTT
>JAHEDU010000001.1 GCA_024641015.1 Micrococcales bacterium | reverse complement strand
ACGGAACGATCAAGATCGAGATGAACTTCCTTCCCGACGTGTACGTCGAGTGCGAGGAATGCCACGGAAAGCGCTACAACCGCGAAACGCTGACGGTCCGCTACAAGGGCAAGACGATTTCTGACGTCCTCGAGATGCCTATCGAGGAGGCGGAGAAGTTCTTCGAAGCCATCAGCTCGATCCACCGCTTCATGAAGACGCTTCGTGACGTGGGGCTCGGTTACGTTCGACTCGGTCAGGCAGCCACGACCCTGTCTGGTGGTGAAGCCCAGCGCGTCAAGCTCGCCACGGAACTCCAGCGTCGCTCGACGGGTCGTACGGTGTACGTGCTCGACGAACCGACTACGGGACTTCACTTCGAGGACGTGCGCCGTCTGCTCACGGTTTTGCACACTCTCGTCGACAAGGGAAACACGGTCATCGTGATCGAGCACAACCTCGACGTCATCCGTTCGGCCGACCACCTCATCGACCTCGGTCCCGAAGGTGGAGATGGCGGCGGAAAGATTGTCGCCACCGGAACCCCCGAGGATGTCGCGAAGGTGAAGGCAAGCCACACCGGCCACTTCCTCGCGGAGATTCTCGCGAAATGACCGACTGGCACCCGGCACCGCGGTCGATTCCGACGGATCCCGGTGTGTATCGGTTCTTCGACGCGAACGACCGGATTCTGTATGTCGGCAAGGCGAAGAACCTTCGCAACCGACTATCGACGTACTTCCAGTCACCCGCTGGATTGTTGGAGCGCACGCGACGGATGGTGTCGACTGCCGTCCGCGTCGATTGGACGGTCGTTGGCACGGAACTGGAGGCGCTGCACCTCGAGTTCACGTGGATCAAAGAATTTCGACCACCGTTCAACATTCAGTTCCGCGATGACAAGGGGTATCCGTATCTCGCGGTGACGATGGGGGACGAGTACCCGCGGGCGACGCTCGCTCGTCAGCGCGCGAAGGACGGAACCGTCTATTTCGGCCCGTTCACCAAGGCGTGGGCGGTTCGTGAGACCCTCGACATGCTCTTGATGGTGTACCCCGTTCGTTCGTGCGAGAAGAGCCAGTTCGAGCAGGCGAGGCGCAAGGACCGCCCCTGTTTACTGGGGGACATCGGGAAGTGCGCCGCCCCGTGCGTCGGTCGCGTATCCGTGGACGAGCACCGAGCCATTGCCCAGGATTTCGTTTCGTTCATGTCGACACAGGATTCGACGGTTATCGATGACCTCACCGCTCGAATGGAAGCAGCATCGGATCGCCACGACTTTGAATCGGCGGCCAAGTTCCGCGACCAACGCCAGGCACTCCGAGCCATCGCCGAAAAAAGCGCCGTGGTTCTGCGCGACGAACTCGACGTCGACATCATCGGGTTCGCCGCCAGCGAGCTGTCCGCGGCTGTGGCGATCTTCCACGTCCGAGCTGGTCGCGTCCGCGGCACGCGTTCGTGGACGGTCGACACCGAACTCGAAATGGACCGTGCCGACATTCTTGAACTCGCCATCGAAAACGTCTATGAGCACGACGCCTCGCCGGCGTTGATTGATGTGCCGTTCGAACCGTCGTCGATGGAGGCGTTGGGCGCTCTGTTGACTAAATCCCGAGTCGACGCTGGGCTCAAGGGCAAAGTCGGCATTCACGTTCCGAAACGCGGTGACCGTGTGACGCTGCTGGAGAGCGTGACGAAGAATGCGGCACTCGCACTCGCCGAACACGAATTGCACCGCTCAACCGACTTCGTGGCGCGTTCTCGCGCGCTGGAGGACCTGCGTGACGCCCTGGGCCTTCCGGAAGCGCCCCTGCGCCTAGAGTGCATTGATATTTCGCACCTGGGGGGCACGGACATCGTCGGCTCGCTCGTCGTATTCGAGGACGGGCTGCCCATCAACGCCGATTACCGCCACTTTGGTGTGGCCAGCGCCCGGGACGACACCGAAGCGATGTACCAAGTGGTGACCCGTCGAGCAACGCGCCTGCTCGAGGAGAACGGCACCATGCGCTATCCCACGAGTCTGTTGCTCGTCGACGGCGGCCAACCGCAGGTGAACGCAGCACACCGTGCGATCACGGACGTCGGACTCACCGGCGTCAGTGTGGTCGGGCTGGCCAAACGACTCGAAGAGATGTGGCTGCCGGGGGAGAGCTTCCCGGTGATCTTGCCCCGAAACTCCGAAGCGTTGTATCTGGTGCAGCGCGCGCGTGATGAAGCGCACCGTTTCGCCATTCGGTATCAACGTTCCAAGCGCACCAAAACTCTCACGTCGGAACTGGCCGAACTCGACGGAATCGGGCCAACTCGCGTCAAGGCACTCATCTCGCATTTCGGGAGCCCGACGGCAGTACGACAGGCGTCCGTCGACGAGATCGAGCGTGTTCCAGGAATCGGCCGTAACACCGCGGAACGTATTGTTTCTGCGCTTTCTGGTGAAACCGCACAGGACTAGGCTGAAAGCGCCATGACAGAGCCTTCGAACGCCCATCTCATCATCGTCACCGGACTATCCGGCGCCGGTCGTTCCACGGCGGCTCACGCCCTCGAAGACGGTGGTTGGCGCGTCATCGATAACCTTCCGGCACAGTTGTTGCCGTCACTGGTTGAACTGGCGACATACCCCGAATCGACGCTGTCCCGCCTTGCCGTTGTGGTCGACGTTCGAGGCGGTACTTCGGTCGAAGAGGTCGAACCGTTGATCGCCGGCATTCGCGAACAAGTTGACTTGCGCGTGCTGTTCCTCGATGCCACCGACGCTGACCTCGTCAAGCGATACGAGGCCGTTCGACGTCCGCACCCACTTCAAGGCAAGGGCACGATCCTCGACGGCATTCGACTCGAACGATCGCGTCTCGCGAAATTGCGCGAACTGGCCGATGTCGTGGTCGACACCACCGGCCTCAACCCGAACCAGACCGCAACGCTCGTTCACGAGAGCTTCCAGTCGGAAACGCAGCCCGTCATCAACGTCGTCGTCGAGTCATTCGGGTTCAAGAACGGCATTCCCGTCGACGCCGACCTCATGGCCGACGTTCGTTTCCTGCCGAACCCGTTCTGGAGCGAGAACTTGCGACACGAGAACGGACTCAATCCCGATGTCCAGGCTTTCGTACTGGGGCACCCGGACGTCGAACAGTATCTGTCGGGGTTCATCAACATGATTGAGCCGACGCTCAAGGGCTATATTCGCGAGCACAAGCGCTATGCCACCATCGCAATAGGATGTACGGGTGGCAAGCACCGTAGTGTTGCCATCTCCGAAGAGCTCGCTCGTCGAATCGGAACGATTCCCGGCGTCTCTGTCACCCTTAAACACCGCGATATTGGACGGGAATAGAGCATGTCGTTGACGACACGAGTGAAAGATGAGTTGGTCGCCGTAAACGACCCCTCGTCGTCCATTCGCGTCGCCGAGATTGCCACGATTCTGCGTTTTGCCGGGCTCATGCACCTCGTCAAGGGATCACTCGCCATCGATGTCGAGCTGGACCACCTCGCCTCTGCACAGCGCCTGCGCAAAGCGATTCACGCCGCGTTCGGACTGCAGTCGGGTGCGAAGACGTCTCCCGCCAACGCGAACAAGAAGATCGAAACCTACCTGGTTCGCGTTGCGGACGGTGCCGAGCAGCTCGCGCGCAACGTTGGGTTGATCGACGCTCGTCGTCGCGCAGTTCGCGGCCTTCCCAACAAGCTGACGACCGCACCCGTCGGCGACATTGCCGGTGTGCTGCGTGGCGCGTTCCTCGCCCGTGGAATTCTCTCCGATCCCGGTCGCAGCCAGACGATTGAAATCATTGCTCCGACCAACGAAGCCGCTATGGCGTTGGTTGGTGCCTGCGGTCGACTGAACATTTCGGCGAAAACACGTGATGTTCGTGGAGGTTTCCGTGTCGTCATCCGCGACGCCGACGCCATTTCGGCTTTCCTAGGCGCAATCGGTGCCCCCAACACTCTCGCCGAATGGATTGAGGCGCGTGCGACCCGCGAAGTTCGAGCCAACGCCAACCGACTCGTCAACTTCGACGATGCGAACCTTCGCCGCTCCGCCGCCGCAGCCGTTGCTGCCTGTGCACGTGTGGAGCGCGCGTTCGAAATCCTGGGCGACGGCATCCCAGACCACCTGTCGTACGCCGGACGCCTTCGCCTGGACCACCGCGAGGCGAGCCTCGACGAGCTGGGACACTACGCGAACCCCATCATGACAAAGGACGCGGTAGCCGGACGCATTCGTCGACTGCTCGCAATGGCCGACAAAAAGGCTTCAGACCTCGGAATTCCGAACACATCGGACGGCATTCCGGATATCACCGACTAACCCAACAATCAAAGGAGCACCACATGGCTGTTTACACACTGCCTGAACTGACCTACGACTACGCCGCACTCGAACCGCACATCTCGGCGCGCATCATGGAGCTCCACCACTCGAAGCACCACGCCGCATACGTCGCCGGCGCGAACGCCGCCCTCGAGCAGATGGAGGAGGCGCGTGCGAACAACGCGTTCGGCGCCATCAACAAGCTCGAGAAGGACCTCGCGTTCCACCTCGGTGGCCACATCAACCACTCGATCTTCTGGACGAACCTTGCCCCGAACGGTGACGACCGCCCCACCGGCGAGCTCGCCGCCGCAATCGACGAGTTCTTCGGCTCGTTCGACGCATTCCAGGCGCACTTCAACGCCGCGAGCCTGGGAATCCAGGGGAGTGGCTGGGGAATCCTCTCGTGGGACCCGGTCGGCGCTCGACTGATCATCCAGCAGCTGTTCGATCAGCAGGCCAACACCGCACAGGGAACCATTCCGCTGCTTCAGCTCGACATGTGGGAACACGCGTTCTACCTCGACTACCAGAACGTCAAGGCGGACTACGTCAAGGCCTTCTGGAACATCGTCAACTGGGACAACGTCGCCCAGCGTTTCGCCGCGGCTCGTACCCAAACCGCGGGAATTTTGCTACTCTCTAAGTAGGTAGCGTTGCCTGTTTTCGGGCATCGCTTTTTCTATTTCCACCACATCAGATAGGAATATTCGTGAGCGTCAAGATCGGTATCAACGGCTTCGGTCGAATTGGTCGCAATTACCTCCGCGCCGCCCTAGCACAGGGCTCGAAGCTCGACATCGTTGCCGTCAACGACCTGTCGGACACGAAGTCGCTGGCCACCCTTCTCAAGTACGACTCGATCACCGGTCGCCTCGCAGCCGAGGTCACCTACGACGAGAACAACGTCATCGTCAACGGCAAGAAGATCAAGGTTCTCGCCGAGCGTGACCCCGCAGCTCTTCCGTGGGGCGAACTGGGCGTGGACATCGTCATCGAGTCGACCGGTCGCTTCACTGACGCAGCTGACGCACAGAAGCACATCGATGCGGGCGCCAAGAAGGTCCTCATCTCGGCTCCTGCCACCGGCGCTGACGGAACCTACGTTGTCGGTGTCAACCACACCGAGTACGACCCCGCTTCGCACCACATCATCTCGAACGCGTCGTGCACCACGAACTGCCTCGCACCTCTCGCGAAGGTCTTCAACGACGAGTTCGGCATCGAGAACGGACTCATGACCACGGTCCACGCGTACACCGCTGACCAGAACCTCCAGGACGGCCCGCACAGCGACCTTCGTCGCGCCCGTGCAGCTGCGCTGAACATCGTTCCGTCGTCGACCGGTGCCGCCAAGGCTATCGGCCTCGTCCTTCCCGAACTCAAGGGCAAGCTTGACGGCTACGCGCTTCGCGTTCCGGTCCCGACCGGCTCGATCACTGACTTGACTCTCGTTTCGAAGAAGACGGTCACCGAAGAGGAAATCAAGGCCGCCTACAAGAAGGCAGCCGAGGGTTACCTCAAGGGCATTCTGCTGTACACCGAGGACCCGATCGTCTCGAGCGACATCGTCACCGACCCGCACTCGTCGATCTTCGACGCCGGGCTCATCAAGGTCATCGGAAACACGGTCAAAATCTCGTCGTGGTACGACAACGAATGGGGCTACTCGAACCGTCTCGTTGACCTCACCGAATACGTCGCCGAACGCCTCTAAATGTCGCTGCGAACGCTCGACACCCTCGGAGACCTGAACGGCAAGACCGTTCTCGTGCGGTGCGACTTCAACGTCCCGCTGAAGGACGGCGTCATCACCGATGACGGTCGCATCCGCGCCTCCGTACCCACGATCCAGCACCTTCTCGACGCAGGAGCGGCAGTCATCACGATGTCGCACCTGGGTCGTCCCGACGGCGCACCGGACGCGGCGTACTCGCTCGCTCCGGTTGCCGCTCGACTCGGCGAACTTCTCGACGCACCCGTTTCGTTCGCGTCGGATACCGTCGGAGCCGATGCGACCGCCAAGCGCGGCGCGCTGACCGCGGGTCAGGTACTCGTTCTCGAGAACCTGCGCTTTGACCCTCGCGAAACGTCCAAGGTCGACGCCGAGCGCGAAGAGTTTGCTGAATTGCTGGTTCAGGGTGTTGACGCGTTCGTGTCGGACGGTTTTGGTGTCGTTCACCGCAAGCAAGCGAGTGTCTACGAGACGGCAAAGGCCGTCCCCAGCGCAGCTGGACTGCTGGTCGCGGGCGAGACCGACGTTCTTCGCCGGCTCACAACTGACACACAGCGCCCGTACACGGTCGTTTTGGGCGGCTCAAAGGTCTCGGACAAGCTCGGTGTCATCGAACACCTTTTGCCGCGCGTTGACCGCCTCCTCATCGGTGGGGGAATGTTGTTCACATTCCTCGCCGCGCAGGGCAAGTCAATCGGTGCCTCGCTTTGCGAGACGGACAAGATCGACACGGTGTTGGGTTACCTTGCCGAAGCCGAAAAGCGGGGAGTCGAAATCGTTCTGCCGACGGACGTTGTCGTTGCTGAACGTTTCGCCGCTGACGCGGACCACGTCACGGTCAGCGCTGACGCGATTGAATTGTCGCCCTTCGGTGAAGCCGGAATGGGACTCGACATCGGCCCCGAAACCGCAGCTCACTTCGCATCACTCATCGAATCGTCGAAGACGGTTTTCTGGAACGGACCGATGGGCGTCTTCGAAATGGCCGCCTTTGCAGCCGGTACTCGCACCGTCGCCGAAGCGTTGACCAAGGTTGACGGTCTCGGCGTCGTTGGTGGTGGCGACTCTGCCGCTGCTGTTCGTGCACTCGGCTTCCCCGAAGACAACTTCGGGCACATTTCTACTGGTGGGGGTGCCAGCCTCGAATTCCTCGAGGGGAAGTCCTTGCCTGGACTGGAGGTACTCGGATGGTAGATCGCAGACCGCTCATCGCGGGCAACTGGAAGATGAATTTCGACCACCTCCGTTCCATCGCCTTCGTGCAGAAGCTCGCGTGGACGCTCAAAGACGCCAAGCACTCGGCCGCAGCGGTCGAGGTTGCAGTGTTCCCGCCGTTCACCGACATTCGTTCTGTTCAGACGACGATCGAAGCGGACCGTCTTGAGTTCGCATTCGGCGGCCAGGACCTGTCACCGTTCGATTCGGGCGCACACACCGGCGACATCTCGGGTGAATTCCTCGCGAAGCTCGGTTGCCGTTACGTCATCATCGGTCACTCGGAGCGCCGCCAGGACCACCACGAAGACGACGCTCTCGTCACGGCGAAGACACTTGCGGCAATCAAGCACGGACTCGTGCCGGTCATCTGTGTTGGCGAAACCAGCGAGGACCTCGAGAAGTTTGGCGCCAGCGCCGTTCCTGTCGGTCAGTTGCGTACGGTTCTCGCGGAACTTCCCAAGGACGCCGATATCGTTGTTGCCTACGAGCCGGTCTGGGCTATCGGTTCCGGTCAAGCGGCAACGCCCGCACAGGCTCAGGAAGTGTGTGCAGCCCTTCGAGCGGTCATCGCTGAAGTGCTCGGCGACGACGCTGCCGCAGCAACTCGCGTTCTGTACGGCGGTTCAGTGAAGTCGATCAACATCGCGTCATTCATGCGCGAAAAGGACGTCGATGGCGCCCTCGTCGGAGGCGCCAGCCTCGACGTCGAGGAATTTGCCAAGATTGTTCAATTCCCCAAGCACGTCATCGCGTAAACTAACAAGGAACGTTAGGACATCATGGACATTCTCTACATCATCGTGCAGGTCGTGCTCGCTATCACCAGCATCCTGCTCACGCTGACCATCCTTCTGCACCGCGGTCGCGGCGGGGGACTGTCCGACATGTTCGGTGGCGGCGTCACCTCGAACCTCGGCTCTAGCGGTGTCGCTGAACGAAACCTCAACCGACTGACGATCATCATCGCGGTCATCTGGGTTCTCGCCGTCGTCACCATCGGTCTCTTCACGCGCTTCGGGCTGGTCTAACGTGGCCGGCGGTAACGCGATTCGCGGAACGCGAGTCGGCTCGGGCCCGATGGGCGAGCAGGACCACGGTAACCACGCCGAACGCATCGCCGTTTCGTACTGGGACGTCGAAGGCAACGAAACCATTCGCTATTACGCGGCAGATGTTCCCGCCGACCAGATTCCCGAGCAGATTGATTCACCGACCACGGGTCTTCCCGCTGGTCGCGACAAGAACAACCCGCCGCAGATCGCGAAGACCGAGCCGTACAAGACTCACCTCGCGTACGTGAAGGAACGCCGCACCGAGGAAGAGGCGCAGGAAATCCTCGCCGACGCCATCGAACGTCTTCGCACTACCGGTCGCCCCTACTAGCGGGGAATTGAGGCGGCTGCCGCCTCGTCGACGTACAACGCCGTTTCGACGGTTCCCTTGAGCGCCGTCGCCGGGATCTCGGCCTCCGGCGCACCCTCGATGAGTCGACCGATCGCATCGGCCTTGTCCGTGCCAGCAGCAACAATCCACACCTTCGAACCGCGGTTCAAGGCGGCAAACGTCAACGACAGTCGCGTGGGTGGCGGCTTGGGTGAATCCTCAACTGAAATGACCAGGTCGCCCGAAGCGCCATGGTCTCGGCCCGGGAACAGACTCGCAACGTGACCATCGGGTCCAATTCCATTGAGAACCACGTCGAAGAGCGGGTCACCGTCAAACTCTGTTCGAAGCACTGCGTCGAATTGATCACGCGCGGCTTCGACCGACAACCCATCAGCGGCGGGGAAGCGGAACACGTTCGCGGGGGACAGCGGAATGTGTGTCAGCAATGCCGCCGTCGCCTGAAGTTCGTTTCGGTCGGGGTCTCCAGTCGGAACAAAGCGTTCGTCGCCCCACCACACTCGAACCGCCGACCAGTCGACGGTGTCCCGGTTTGGGTGCGCAGCAATGGCAGCGAGCGAGCCAATTCCAACGGTTCCACCGGTGAGAACGATGTCGGCTCGACCACGCTTCGAAATGACGTGGGTGAGTTCGGTGAGGACATCCGCTGCAACGGCGTTCTCGACGCCAGCGCGCGTCGCGAAAACCTCGATGCGGTCCATTACAGAGCGGGGGATTCGGCGACGAGCTTCGGAAGTCCCTCGGTCAACACACGACCAAACACGACGTCGGCGTCGAGTCGACGCAGTTCTTCGGCCAGGCAATCACCGAGACCACGGAACGGCAGCGAAATGACGTGGTCGGGCTGTCCGGGTTGCTTCAACTGCGCGAAGCTCGGTTCGGTTCGCTCGATCGAAATCGGACCGTCTGCGGTCGTGATCTCGGCGTAGAGAATGTTTCCGCGCGGGTCTTTGTCACCGAGTTCGAGAGTGACCGGAACGCCGAGTTCACTTCGGAACCACGAGGCCAGCAGGATCGGCGCCGAGTTGTTTCGCGCTCCGCGCACAACCGCACCAGTAATTGCGGTGTGATTTCCGCTGTCGAGAGTCGCGGCGAACAGCGCACGCCACTGAGTCAGACGAGTCCATCCCAAGTCCACATCGCCCGGTTCGTAGCACTCGGCGAGAGTGCGGAGCAAGTCGAGCGGGTTCTCAGCGTAAATCGTGTCAGCGATACGGTGTCCAGCGACCTTGCCCAGCGATGTTTCCGACATATGGCCAGGAGCACGGTCCGGCCACCACGCGACCATCGGCGCGTCGGGCAGCAGAAGACCATTGATGAGTCCCTGCGGGTCGACAACGAGGTCGTCAGCAGCGTTGAGGATGATGACCTCGGAAGCTCCCGCGTCACCGCCAAGGCGAATTTCCGCGTCGAGCGGGCTATCCGTGAAACCGTCCGGAACTTCAGAAATGACGATGATGCGCATCGGGTGTTCACGAGACGCATCGTTCGCGGCGGTGATGACCTTTTCGGCGCGATCCTTCGTCGTCGTAATGACGAGGGTGAGAACGCGGCCGAGAGCGACCGCGCCGCCCTCTTCGCGGGCCTTCTGCAGCGTCTTGAGGATCTTGGCGACGTTGGTGTTGGGAAGCGAAATAATCACGGGCGTCTCCATTCGCGGCCGTCACGGTTAAGCAACGCGTCCGCCGAGGCGGGACCCCACGAACCGGGGGCGTACGGTTCCGGTCGACCGCTCTGTGCCCAGAATTCCTCGATCGGGTCGAGGATCTTCCACGACAGTTCAACCTCTTCGTGGCGGGGGAACAACGGCGGGTCACCCAACAGGACGTCCAGAATCAGGCGTTCATAGGCTTCGGGGCTCTGTTCGGTAAACGCGTGACCGTAACCAAAGTCCATGGTTACGTCGCGAACCTGCATACCGGCGCCGGGGACCTTTGAGCCGAATTTGACGGTGACACCCTCGTCGGGCTGAACGCGGATAACGAGCGCGTTCTGCGACAGGCTCGACACCTGACCGGGTTCGAACAGGTACTGAGGTGCACGCTTGAACACGACCGCGATCTCGGTGACGCGACGACCAAGGCGCTTTCCTGCGCGCAGATAGAACGGCACGCCCGCCCAGCGACGAGTGTCGATTTCGACGCGCATCGCGGCGTACGTCTCGGTAATCGAGTTGGGGTTCATTCCCTCTTCCTCGAGGAAGCCCGTGACCTGGACGCCGCCCTGCCACCCCGAGGTGTACTGGCCGCGAGCGGTCGCCAATGCGAGGTCTTCGGGCAGAGTGACCGCTGAAAGAACCTTTTCCTTCTCGGCACGAAGATCCGCCGCATCGAACGACACGGGCTCTTCCATCGCGGTCAACGCCAGCAACTGAAGCAGGTGGTTTTGGATGACGTCACGTGCGGCGCCGATTCCGTCGTAGTACCCAGCACGGCCGCCGACGCCAACGTCCTCGGCCATGGTGATCTGGACGTGGTCGACATAGTTCGAGTTCCACAACGGTTCGTAGAAGGTGTTGGCGAAGCGAAGCGCGAGGATGTTCTGGACGGTCTCTTTGCCCAGGTAGTGGTCGATGCGGAAAACCGAATCCGCGGGGAAGACGCTCTCGACGACCTGGTTCAGTTCGCGGGCGGTCTGCAGGTTGTGACCGAACGGCTTCTCGATGACCACGCGACGCCACTGGTTGTCCTGCGGAGTGGCAAGACCACTTCGGTTGAGTTGTTCCGTCACAACCGGGAACGACCGCGGGGGAATCGACAGGTAGAACGCGTGGTTTCCCATCGTGCCGCGAACGCGGTCAAGTTCGGCGATGGTATCGCCGAGTCGGTCGAACGCGCCGTCGTCGTCGAAGTCGCCCGACACGAAGCGGATTCCGGCGGACAGCTGCGCCCACACGTCCTCGCGGAACGGCGTGCGCGCGTATTCCTTGACGGAATCGTGAACGACCGCCATGAACTCTTCGTTCGTCCAGTCACGACGAGCGAATCCAACGAGCGCGAATCCGGGCGGCAACAGACCGCGGTTCGCGAGGTCGTACACCGCGGGGATGAGCTTCTTGCGCGACAGGTCACCCGTCACCCCGAAGATGATGAGTCCCGACGGACCAGCGATGCGACCGAGTCGACGGTCGTTCGGGTCGCGCAGGGGATTGGGGTTAGTCACGACAGCGCCTTGATCTCCGAGATGACGCGGGCAAGTGCAGTGGATCCCGACACTGTGAGCGTGAGTACCGGGCGGTGGTGATCGGCGAGGACCTGTGCGTCTCCGCGCGCCTGCGCAGCGATGAGCGTTCCGAATGTGAACGGACGACCGGGAACTTCGCGGTCTGCTTCCGGTGTCTCCACAATCTGCAGGAAGACGCCCTGTTCGGGCCCGCCCTTGTGGTACTGACCGGTTGAGTGCAGGAACCGAGGTGCCCATCCGAACGTCGTCGGGCGACCGCCGGCCGCGGCGGCCAGGGGAGTGCGAATCGTTTCGAGCCCGCTTCCCGCTTCGCGATCCGCGTAGGCGTGAACCGAGATGTACCCGTCCGAGTCGAGTCGACCGAGGAGCTCTCGAACCGCATCGGACACGGTAGTTGCCTTGGGCGAGTAACCAACCGCGGTCAACGCAACGTCAGCATCGACGGTGAACGGAACGGAAGCCTCGGGTGTCCCGTCGAGGAATGCACGAGCGGCAATCTTTGCCGACTCAACATCGGGCTGGTCGAACGGATTCGTTCCCAACAGGTGGCTCGCGACGGCCGTCGCAACTTCCCAGATGAGCATCTGCGCACCAAGCGGGGCCGCCACGGTCACCGAGTCACCGGCGGCAGGCGCGTCCGAGTCGAGGATGTGGACAGGGAGAACGTCGTCAGCGCCAAGGTCAGGTGCACCGGCCTCGAGAACGACGGGAAGTACTCCCGACGATTCCTTGCCAGTGGATTCGGCGACAAGCTGTTCGATCCAGTCGCCGATTCCGACGATCGACGACTCCTCCGACAGAATTGCGATCTTGTCGCGGCGGGGTGAAGTTCCCGCCATCGCCGCGCCAAGGATGAGTCCTGCATTGTCGTCGTTGTCGGCGAGCAGTCCAGGCAGAGCCTCATCGGCCTCGTCGAGGAGTCCGGCGATGTCAACGCCCGCAAGTCCGGACGGGACAAGCCCGAACGCGGTGAGCGCCGAATAACGGCCTCCGACGGTCGGGTCGGCATTGAAGACGCGATAACCAGCTTCCCGCGATGCGACATCAAGCGGCGAACCCGGATCGGTGACAATGACAATGCGCGTCGTGGGGTCGATTCCCGCCGCGACGAATGCACCTTCGAAGGCGCGCTTTTGCGAGTCGGTCTCTGCGGTCGAACCCGACTTCGACGACACAACGACCACGGTTTCTTCGATTCCGTTGTCGAGAACGCGTGACACCTGAGTCGGGTGAGTCGAGTCGAGGACAACGAGGTCGACTCCGGCGGTGCGGGTGATGACCTCAGGCGCAAGCGATGAGCCACCCATTCCACAGAGGACGATACGTGTCAGGCCGCGGGCAATAAGTTCGCCGCGGAACGCAAGGATTTCGGACACGAGCGGGCGAGAGACCGCAGACGCGTGCACCCAGCCGAGTCGAATGCTAGCTTCGGATTCCGCCGCGGCGCCCCAGAGGGTCGAATCGCCGTCGCCGAGGCGCGAGGCGAACTTCGACGAAACGAGAGTGGGAACGTGACGAGCGACGGCGTCCGCCGCAGCGCCAGAAACATGAACCGTCATCGAGCAGCGTCCATCGACGCGGTGACGATATCGAGGAGTTCGTTCCACGACACGATGAACTTGTCAACGCCTTCGCGTTCAAGCAGGTCGGTGACCTCGACGATCGAAATGCCGAGGTTCTCGATTGCTTCGATGACGGCACGGGCATCGTCGTACGAACCGCTGACCGCGTCACCGTGAACCGTCGCGTGGTCGAACGTCGCTTCAAGAGTCTTCTCCGGCATCGTGTTGACGGTGTTCGGCGCGGCCAGTTCGGTCACATACAGAGTGTCGGGAAGTGCGGGGTCCTTGACGCCGGTCGACGCCCACAACGGACGCTGCAGGTTCGCACCTGCCGCGAGGAGCGCCTTCGCCTGGTCGGTCGCAAACTTGTGCTCGAACAGTTCATACGCGAGCTGCGCGTTCGCGACACCCGCCTGGCTCTTCAGCGCCAGAGCAGCGTCCGAACCAATTGCGACGAGGCGCTTGTCGATTTCGGTGTCGACGCGGGACACGAAGAACGAAGCGACCGAGTGGATGGTCGACAGGTCGTGGCCGTTCGCCTTCGCCTTCTCGAGTCCTTCGAGGTACGCGTCGATCACTTCGGCGTAGCGCTCGAGCGAGAAGATCAGTGTCACGTTGACCGAGATTCCCTCGGCGAGGACGTCGGTGATTGCGCCAAGTCCCTGCTTCGTGGCGGGGATCTTGATCATGACGTTGTCACGGCCGACGCGAGCAAACAGTTCCTTCGCCTGTGCGACGGTGTTTGCGTGGTCAAAGGCGAGGGTCGGTTCGACCTCGATCGACACACGACCGTCCTGACCTTTGGTGGCGTCGTAGATTCCACGGAAGATGTCACAGGCTGCAGCGACATCGTCGGTGGTGGCGGCGAAGACGGCTTCGGTGACTGTCGCACCCGAGCGAGCCAGTTCTGCGATCTGGTCGCCATAGGTAGTGCCGGTGGCGAGAGCCGACGCGAAGATCGTCGGGTTCGTCGTCACGCCGACAACATTGCGGTTGGCGATGAGGTTCTGCAGCGAGCCCGACTGGATGCGGTCACGCGAGAGGTCGTCAAGCCAAATCGAAACGCCGACGTCTGAGAGCTTCTGGGTGGGTGTACTCACGGTGGTGGAGCCTTTCGTTAGCGGGAAAGCAGGTTCTCGGCGGCGCTGGTGACCGCTTCCGGGGTGATTCCGAATTCACGGAACAGGGTCTGGTAATCACCCGACGCACCGAAGTGCTCAATCGAGATCGATGCGCCGTTGGCGCCAACATAGGTCGACCATCCCAGCGCGAGACCGGCTTCGACCGACACACGTGCGGTGACGGAAGCGGGGAGGACGGACTCGCGGTACGCCTCGGACTGTTCCTCGAACCATTCGAGACACGGTGCCGAAACGACTCGAGCGCCGATTCCCTTTGCCGCAAGTTCCTCGCGGGCGGCAACGGCAACGTGAACTTCAGAGCCCGTCGCGATGAGGATCACGTCAACGTGTCCGGTGGGGGAGTCGATGAGGACGTACGCGCCCTTAGCGGTGTGCGAGGCGGGCGCGAAGTCGGTTGCCGACGCGGCCGAACCACGTTCGACCACGGGCAGGTTTTGACGCGACAGTGCGATCCCGGCGGGTCCGTTGCGACGTTCGAGGATCGTCTTCCACGCCCACGCGGTTTCGTTCGCGTCAGCGGGGCGAACGACGTCGAGTCCGGGGATTGCGCGAAGAGTTGCGAGCTGTTCGATCGGCTGGTGGGTCGGACCATCTTCACCCAGAGCGACCGAGTCGTGCGTCCACACAAAGATCGACGGAGTCTTCATCAGTGCCGCAAGTCGAACCGCGGGACGCATGTAGTCACTGAAGATGAGGAACGTGCCACCGTACGAACGGGTCGGTCCGTGCAAGGTGATTCCGTTGAGGATGGCACCCATCGCGTGCTCGCGGATTCCGAAGTGCAGAACGCGACCGTAGGGGTCACCACTCCAGTGGCCGGTCGAGTGCTCTGACGGGACGAACGACTTCGCGCCGTCGATGGTCGTCAGGTTCGATTCGGCGAGGTCCGAGCTTCCGCCCCACAGTTCTGGCATGACCGCTGCGACCGCGTTGAGGACCTTGCCCGAAGCGGCACGGGTGGCGATGCTGGTGCCGCCCTCGAAGACGGGGAGTGCGGCATCGAGACCGGCGGGCAGTTCGCCCTTCAGCGTGCGGTCGAGCAGAGCCTTCTTGTCGGCGTTCGCCGACGCCCACGCGTCGAACGACTTCTGCCACTCGGCGCGGTCCGCCTTGGCGCGCTCTGCGAGCGAACGGGTGTGCGCGATGACGTCGTCGGGAACGACGAACGACTCGTTGGGATCCCAACCGAGCGCTTCCTTCGTGCCCTTGGCCTCGTCGGCACCAAGCGCCGAGCCGTGGATCTTGCCCGTGTTCTGCTTAGTCGGTGCGGGGTACCCGATGATGGTCTTGAGAATGATGAGGGTCGGCTTCGACGATTCCGCCTTGCCCGCCTCAATCGCCGCGTGAAGCGCCGGAACGTCCTCGACGTATCCGTTCGGGGTGCGCCACGAAACCTCGCGCACATCCCAGCCGTATGCGCGGTAGCGCGCGGCAACGTCCTCGGTGAACGCAATGTTGGTGTCGTCCTCGATCGAGATCTGGTTCGAGTCGTAGATCACGACGAGGTTGCCCAGCTGCTGGTGGCCCGCGAGCGATGACGCTTCGGCGGTGACGCCCTCTTGCATGTCCCCGTCGCCACAGATGACGTAGGTGTAGTGGTCGAACGGCGACGAACCGTTCGCGTTCGGGTCGAACAACCCGCGCTCAAAACGCTGCGCGTACGCCATTCCGACTGCCGAAGCGAGACCCTGGCCGAGCGGACCGGTCGTGATTTCAACACCCTTGGTGTGACCGTATTCGGGGTGACCGGGAGTCTTCGAACCCCATGTGCGGAAAGCTTTGAGGTCGTCGAGTTCGAGCCCGAAACCACCAAGGAAGAGCTGGATGTACTGGGTCAGCGACGAGTGACCGATGGACAGCACAAAGCGGTCGCGCCCGAGCCAGTCGGTGTCGGTGGGGTCGTGACGCATGACCTTTTGGTACAGCAAGTACGCGACGGGCGCCATCGACATCGCGGTTCCGGGGTGACCGTTTCCGACCTTTTCCACGGCGTCCACCGCAAGAAGTCGGGCCGTATCGACGGCTTTCGCGTCGAGGGGAGTCCACTCCAGTGTCGTCATGACTGTCCAATCTCGTGTGTCGAGACGTGCCGAGGAAAACCCTCTGTGTCGACGGTGGCACGGAGACGGAGCACGCCTGAGGTGTACCGGTTCAGTTTAGTGGAAAGAGGGCGCTCGGGACGGGTACGTAGAATGGGGCGCGTGACTTCTTCGCCCGCCACGACATCAAGCCCCTCTGCCGCTGGTCGGTCGTTCGGGAAAACGCTGAAGGCCTACGTCGCGTTGACCAAGCCGCGCGTCATCGAACTGCTTCTCGTCACGACGGCTCCGGCGATGGTTCTCGCCGAGCGCGGATTCCCGAGCCTGTGGTTGGTTCTCGGAACGCTCCTCGGCGGTGCGATGAGCGCGGGAAGCGCCAACGCGTTCAACATGTACATCGATCGCGACATCGACCAGCTGATGGCGCGCACCAAGGGTCGACCCATCGTTGCGGGGGATATCTCGCCGCGTGCTGCGCTCATTTTCGCCTGGCTGCTCGGCGCGGCGTCAATCGCTGTTCTGTGGGTCGTCGCAAACCCGTTGTCGGCCGCACTCTCGCTCGCCGCGATTCTGTTTTACGTCTTTGTGTACACACTGCTTCTCAAGCGCCGCACCGAACAGAACATCGTCTGGGGCGGTATCGCCGGGTGCTTCCCGGTGCTCATCGGCTGGTCGGCCGTGACGGGCACCCTGTCCGCCGAACCGTGGATTCTGTTCCTCATCGTCTTCGTCTGGACACCCGCGCACTACTGGCCCTTGTCACTTCGCTACGTCGACGATTATGCCGCCGCTTCCGTCCCTATGCTGTCCGTCCTTCGCCCGCGCGTTGCCGTCGGGCTTCAGGTCATTCTGTACGCGTGGGCAACAGTAATCGCGTCACTCGTGCTGATTCCCGCCGGGAACATGGGTCCGCTGTACACCGCCGTTTCGGTGCTCGTTGGCGGGTGGTTCCTGCTCGAAGCGCACCGCTTGTACAACAAGACGGTTGACGGAATCGAGGCGTCAGCGATGCGCGTATTCCACGCCAGCAACACCTATTTGACGGTGCTCTTCGTTGCCGTCGCGCTTGACCCGCTCATCGTACTGACGTAAATCGCGCGGGTGACCAGCGCGGTTACGACCATCGACACCACGATGTGAATGGCGACCAGCTCGATGGGAAGTCCCGTTCGCGCCTGCCAGATTCCCAGTCCAATCTGAAGACCGAATCCTGCGAGGACGGCAATCCACGAGCGGCGAACAGCTGCCGATGCGGCGACGATTGCAAACACAATCAGAGCTACCGTGGCGTATGCCGGCCACGAGTGGATGTGTTGAAGAAGTTCGGAATCGAGACCGTTTCGCGGTGCATCGGCATCACCGGCGTGCGGTCCTGATCCCGTCGTGAGCACGCCCACGAGAAGCACGACGCTCGTCATCGCGACAATCGCCCACGACGAGGGGCGGACATCTCGAAGTCGGGGCGCAATGCCGCCTGCACGCACCCGCATCAACAGGATCGTGGCGAGGACGACCATCACGGCGGAAGCGACGAAGTGCAGCCCGACCACGTACGGGTTCAGTTGCGTCCAGACGGAGATGCCCCCGATGACGGCCTGGATCGGAATTCCAGCGACCAAAACAAGGGCGAGTCGCCATTCGGTTCGGTGGGCGCGGCGGCTCTTCCACAGAACGACCAGTTGTGCGACACACACGGCGAGCAGAACAAACGTGAGGAGACGATTTCCGAACTCGATGATCCCGTGAATTCCCATCTCGGGAGTTGTGATGAGCGAGTCCTCGGTACAGGTTGGCCAGGTGGGACAGCCGAGTCCCGACGCGGTCAAGCGGACCAACCCGCCCGTTCCAACGATTCCAATTTGCGCGATGAGGTTCAGCCACGTGACGAGCACGACGGAACGCGAGCGAAGGGAAGTCGGCAGAGCAACCACGAGAGTCCTTACGGCGTAGAATGAGAAGGCAAGCCTAGGCAATCAGTCTATGTTCGCCCCGCGCCCACCGCGGATCGTCGGCACGCTGAACGTGTTTGAAGACGAGGAAGGAAAATCATGGCAGAGCCCATTGTGGATCGCCCCGAGCTGGAAAGCCTCGGCCAGTACGAGTTTGGCTGGCACGACGCGGATTCCGCCGGAGCGAGTGCAAAACGCGGTATCAACGAGAAGGTCGTCACCGACATCTCGAACCGCAAGAACGAACCCGAATGGATGCTGGAACGCCGTTTGAAGGCGCTTCAACTGTTCGAAAAGAAGCCCATGCCGAACTGGGGAGCAGACCTCTCGGGCATCGACTTCGACAACATCAAGTACTTCGTCAAGTCGACCGAACGCCAGGCGCAGTCGTGGGAAGACCTTCCCGAGGACATCCGTCGAACCTACGAGCGACTCGGCATCCCGGAGGCTGAACGTCAGCGTCTCGTGTCGGGTGTAGCCGCACAGTACGAGTCCGAGGTCGTCTACCACCAGATCCGTGAGGACCTCGAGCAGCAGGGCGTCATCTTCCTCGACACCGACACCGCGCTCAAGGAACACCCCGAAATCTTCAAGGAGTACTTCGGCACGATTATCCCGTCGGGAGACAACAAGTTCGCCGCGCTCAACACCGCAGTGTGGTCGGGTGGATCGTTCGTGTATGTCCCCAAGGGCGTCCACGTCGAAATCCCGCTCCAGGCCTACTTCCGCATCAACACCGAGAACATGGGCCAGTTCGAGCGCACGCTGATCATCGCGGATGAGGACTCGTACGTTCACTACATCGAGGGGTGCACCGCGCCGATCTACAAGACTGACTCGCTGCACAGTGCCGTCGTCGAGATCGTCGTTAAGAAGGGCGCCCGCGTCCGTTACACGACTATTCAGAACTGGTCGACGAACGTCTACAACCTCGTCACCAAGCGCGCCGTCGCCCACGAGGGCGCGACGATGGAATGGGTCGACGGCAACATTGGCTCGAAGGTCACGATGAAGTACCCGTCGATCTTCCTCGTCGGCGAGCACGCCAAGGGCGAAACCCTGTCGGTCGCATTCGCGGGTCCCGGTCAGCACCAGGACGCCGGTGCCAAGATGATTCACCTCGCCCCGCACACGACCTCGTCGATCATCTCGAAGTCGATCGCCCGTGGTGGCGGTCGCGCGGGCTACCGCGGCGAAGTCAAGATGGGGGAGAAGGCGCACGGTTCCGCGAACACGGTCCGTTGTGATGCGCTTCTCGTCGACACCATCTCGCGTTCGGACACGTACCCCGCCATCGACATCCGTGTCGACGACGTACACCTCGGTCACGAAGCGACCGTCTCGCGCGTATCGGAAGAGCAGCTGTTCTACCTGCAGTCGCGCGGAATGCCGGAAGACGAAGCAATGGCGATGATCGTCCGTGGATTCATCGAGCCGATCGCCCGTGAACTGCCGATGGAATACGCGCTCGAACTCAACAAGCTGATCGAGATGAACATGGAAGGTTCGGTGGGCTAATGACGACGACCATCGAACACCCCAGCCACGGAGCGTGGTGGGAGAAGCCCGTGCAAACGCGCGACGAACACTTCGCGTCGTTCGACCCCGCCGATTTCCCCGAAATTTCCGCCCGTCAGCCCGAATGGCGACTCAGCCCGATTGATGCACTCGCGGTGTTGTCGACGGATGAACTCGACGGAGGCCACTACGACGTCACCGTGACCAACGCGAGCCACGAGTGGGTTGCGCGCGCTGCGGTTGAATCCGACGCTGGCGTCCCCGAAGATCTCATCGGTGCCCGCGCCTGGACTGCCACGGTCGACGCACTCGTTGTGACCGTGTCGGGCGACGGCGAGCCCGCACGACTGGTTCGCACGGTCGACGGCGTGCGCGGGGGACACCTCGTCATTCGCTTCGCGCCGAACACGCACCGCACCCTCATTATCGAGAACCGCGGCGGAGCCGCTCTGGCCGAGAACGTCGACATCCTCGTCGGCGACGGCTCGAATGCCCGCGTGGTCCACCTCGGCGAATGGGACGGCAGCGCGATTCACGTAGCGACCCACACCGCACGAATCGGCAAGGACGCACACCTCGACCACATCCTGGTGTCGCTTTCCGGTGCGATTCAGCGCGTCAACCCGTCATTCTTGCTTGCAGGAAATGGCTCTGGCGTCGAAGCGCTCGGTGTGTACTTCGCCGACCGAGGCCGTCACGTCGAACACCGCGTGTTCGTTCACCACATCGCACCCCAGTCCAAGTCGAACGTCTTGTACAAGGGCGCGCTGCACGGCGAATCGACTCGAACCGTCTGGGTTGGTGACGTCCTCATCGGTCGTGACGCAACCGGCACCGACTCGTACGAAGCGAACCGCAACCTGATTTTGTCGGACGGTGCACGTGCCGATTCGATCCCGAACCTCGAGATCGAGACGGGTGACATCGCTGGGGCGGGTCACGCCAGTGCGACCGGCCGTCTCGACGACGATCACCTGTTCTACCTGCAGGCTCGTGGAATCTCCGAGTCCGAAGCGCGTCGCCTCGTCGCACTCGGCTTCTTGTTGGATGTTGTTGGACGCGTCGGTGACGCTGCTCTCGAGGAACACCTCACCGAGCGTTTCACCGCAGCACTCGATGGAGTGGAGGAGTCACGATGACCCGCGAACGAGTCGCCAGCCTTGACGCGCTGAAGCCCGGAACGGCCCTCAAGGTCGTTATCGACGGAATCCCGATTGCCGTCGTCCGCGAGTCAAAGGGCGACGTTCACGCTCTCGGCGACCGCTGTTCGCACGGTGACATCTCACTGTCTGAGGGGTTCGTCGAGGAAGACACCATCGAGTGTTGGGCACACGGGTCGAAGTTCGACCTCTGCACCGGCAGCCCCCGCAACTTCCCGGCTCACGAGCCGGTTCCCGTATTCGCTGTCGAGATCGACGGCGACGACATCTTCGTCAACACCGAAATCCGAAAGTAAAGCCATGAGCACTCTGCAGATCATTGACCTTCACGTCTCCATCGAAACCGACCAGGGGACCAAGCCCATCCTCAAGGGCGTCACGCTGACCATCAACTCGGGTGAAACTCACGCGATCATGGGACCGAACGGTTCCGGTAAGTCGACCCTCGCCTACACAATCGCGGGTCACCCGCGCTACACCGTCGACTCGGGCCAGATCCTTCTCGACGGCGAGAACGTACTCGAGATGAGCGTTGACGAGCGCGCTCGCGCCGGTCTCTTCCTCGCGATGCAGTACCCCGTGGAAATCCCCGGGGTTTCCGTCTCCAACTTCCTCCGCACCGCCAAGACCGCCGTCACCGGTGAAACCCCCAGCCTTCGCACGTGGGTCAAAGACGTCAAGCAGGCAATGGCCGACCTCAAGATGGACGCGTCCTTCGCCGAGCGCAACGTCAACGAGGGCTTCTCGGGTGGAGAGAAGAAGCGTCACGAAATCGTTCAGATGGAGCTCTTGAAGCCGAAGTTCGCCGTTCTCGACGAGACAGACTCGGGACTCGACGTCGACGCACTGAAGATCGTGTCCGAGGGCGTAAACCGTGTCAAGGAGAACACCGGCTTCGGCGTGCTGCTCATTACGCACTACACCCGCATCCTTCGATACATCCGTCCCGACTTCGTTCACGTCTTCGTCGACGGTCACATCGCCGAAGAGGGCGGACCCGAACTGGCCGACCGACTCGAGGACGAGGGTTACGACCGTTACGTGGTGGCCGCTCAGTGAGTGAACTCGCGGCGGCTCGCCATGACGAAATCATGGAAGCCCTCAAGGACGTCGTCGACCCCGAACTGGGGGTCAACATTGTCGACCTCGGACTCATTTATGGTCTCGAGTGGGACGACGAACACGACGCACTCGTCATCCGCATGACACTGACCAGCGCGGGCTGCCCGTTGACCGACGTGATCGAGAAGGAACTCGAGAACGCGTTGGACGGAGTAGTCGAACGTTTCCGCATCAATTGGGAATGGATGCCCCCGTGGGGCGTCGAGCGCATCACCGATGACGGTCGCGACATGATGCGGGCGCTCGGTTTCAGCATCTAATGATTGAAGTTTCAGGACTCGAAATCCGAGTCGGCGCGCGTACCCTCATGTCCGAGGTCGCTTTTCGCGTCGACAAGGGGGACAAGGTCGGATTGGTCGGTCGTAACGGTGCCGGCAAGACGACCTTGACAAAGGTCCTGGCCAAGGAGCTCCTTCCGGCTGCGGGAAGCGTCACCGTTCGCGGCGAGTTGGGTTACCTTCCGCAGGATCCGCGCTCGGGCGACCCGGCGCAACTTGCTCGTACCCGCATTCTCGATGCGCGCGGTCTGGGCACGATTTTGGTCCAGATGGAAGAGGCGACCGGGCTCATGGGTGCCGACGATCCCGACATCGCCGAAGCCGCCATGAAGCGATACGGCAACCTCACCGACCGTTTCACCGCACTCGGCGGATACGCGGCCGAAGCCGAAGCAGCGACGATCGCCAACAACCTTGGACTTCCGGACCGAATCTTGTCGCAACCGCTCGACACACTCTCCGGTGGACAGCGTCGACGTATTGAGTTGGCGCGAATCCTCTTCAGTGACGCCGAGACGATGATTCTCGACGAACCGACCAACCACCTCGACGCCGACTCGGTTGTTTGGCTGCGCGAGTTCCTGAAGAACTACAAGGGTGGCGTCATCGTCATCTCGCACGATGTGGAACTCGTCACCGAAACCGTCAATCGCGTGTTCTACCTCGACGCGAACCGCGAAGTCCTCGATGTGTACAACATGGGGTGGAAGAACTATCTGCGTCAGCGTGAAGCCGACGAGGAACGCCGCAAGAAGGAACGTGCGAACACCGAGAAGAAGGCGACGGCCCTGCAGTTGCAGGCGGCCAAGTTTGGGGCGAAGGCGTCCAAGGCAGCCGCGGCACACCAGATGGTGGCTCGAGCCGAAAAGATGCTCTCTGGTCTTGATGAGGTCCGCCAGGTGGAGCGCGTTGCGAAACTGCGATTCCCGGACCCGGCTCCGTGCAGCAAGACCCCGCTGATGGCGAAGAACCTGTCGAAGTCGTACGGTTCACTCGAGATTTTCACCGCGGTGGACCTCGCGATCGACAAGGGGTCGAAGGTCGTCATCATCGGGCTCAACGGTGCGGGTAAGACGACGCTGTTGCGCATGCTCGCCGGCGTCGACGAGCCGGACACGGGGGAGTTGGAAGCGGGTCACGGACTCAAGGTTGGCTACTACGCACAGGAACACGAGACGCTCGACGTCAAGCGTTCAGTGCTCGAGAACATGGTCGCCGCTTCACCGCACCTCACTGAGACCGAGGCGCGTCGCGTGCTCGGCTCGTTCCTCTTCCTCGGCGACGATGTCCGAAAGCCCGCCGGAGTTCTGTCGGGTGGCGAAAAGACTCGACTCGCTCTTGCGACACTGGTCGTCTCGAGCGCGAACGTGTTGTTGCTCGACGAACCGACGAACAACCTCGACCCAGCGTCGCGACTCGAAATCCTGGACGCACTCAACCACTACTCGGGTGCCGTCGTTCTCGTCAGCCACGACCCCGGCGCGGTTCAGGCGTTGAACCCGGAACGCGTGCTGATCATGCCTGACGGCGTCGAAGACCTGTGGAACCAGGAATACGCCGACCTGATCGAGCTCGCCTAAGCGTTTCCAGCGTCGACGGCCGCGTCTTCGAAGTCTTCGTCTCGCTGACGACCGGTGCGCGCTTTTGGCACCGTCGGCTCTATTGGACCACGAGCTTCTTTGCGAAGTGCCCAGCCGTACCCGACGAAGCCCATCAGCGCGAAGACGTACCACTGCAAGGCGTACGACAGGTGGGGTCCTTCGTCGAGAATGGGTCGGTCCCACGGCTCGGTTGACAGGGTTGCCGGAGTCTCGATCGCGACTCGCGCGTACCACGCCTCAAACGTTGGGTTATTGAGTCGACCGGCAATCGTCGGCACATGAATTGTCGCTATCTGACCAGCGGGCGCGTCACGACCAGGAATTGTTTGCTCGGTTGGCATCAACCGTGCGACGACGGACATGTCAATCGTCGGAATTGCGGGAGCCTTGACCGGCTTTGAGTTGGTTGCATCGGCCGCAACCCAACCACGATCCACGACGAGCACGTTTCCCGACTTGTCGAGGAACGGCACCAATTGTTCAAATCCAATTCCGGCGTCACCGATTCGAGTGCGGACATAGATGACGCGATCCGCCAGATAGCGACCCTCCACCTTCACCGGCGTCCACTTGAGGGACCTGTCGGTGTTCATCGTGTCGCCCAGCACGTCGGTGACCGGCGCAGGGGAGCGGTCGTAGTTTGCATTGAGAAGCGCGATAGCGGCCTGCGCCTCGGCGCGACGCGCAAACTGCCACTGTCCCAAGCCGACACAGACGACCGCGAAGGCGATGGTCATCACAAGAATCCCCAACCAGCGACGCGTCAGGGCAAGTCGAACCAGGGTCACTTGCGACCGCTGCCGATGCTGGGAAGGTTGAGAACGGACTTGGTCGTCGCCTGCGAACCAGGCGCACTGACTACGTTTGCCAGCATGACGGCAATCGCGGGCAATACGATGACTCCTGTCGCGGGGATTAAGACCCACCAACCCTGGAAGACGAAGCACAAGTACAGGCAAATCAGTCGCAATGCCATCGAGATTGTGTAAGAGACCATACGCGAGCCCCGCTCGTCCGCAGGTGCTGCGGGGAGTGACGTCAGGGATTGGGTCTCACGGTCCACAGCCTCAATGCTACGCCTGCCCGATACGCTGGTTGACATGACCACTGCACGCACAGTCCTCATCACCGGCGGAAACCGTGGAATCGGATTCTCGATCGCCGAAAAGTTCATTGCCGACGGCCACCGTGTCGCCGTGACCGCTCGCTCGGGCGAAGGCCCCCAAGGCGCCCTCACCGTCATCGCCGACGTGACCGACGGCGAGTCCCTGGACCGCGCTATCGCCGAGGTCGAAGAGAAGCTCGGTCCGGTCGAGGTGCTCGTCGCGAACGCAGGAATCACCAAGGACATGCTGCTCATGCGCATGAGCGACGACGACTTCGAGTCCGTAATCGACACCAACCTCACCGGATCATTCCGCTTGGTCAAGCGCGGAATCAAGTCGATGATCAAGCAGCGCTTTGGTCGCGTGATTTTCATCTCGTCGGTCGTCGGATTGTTCGGAAGCGCGGGCCAGGTGAACTACTCGTCCTCGAAGAGTGCGCTGGTCGGTTTCGCTCGTTCGTTGACGCGTGAACTGGGAAGCCGCGGAATCACGGCCAACGTCGTTGCACCCGGCTTCATCGAAACGGACATGACCGCGGCGCTTCCCGAGGCACAACAAGAGGAGTACAAGCGCAACATCCCCGCTGGACGTTTCGCACAGCCGTCAGAAGTTGCGGCCGCGGTTGCGTGGCTCGCCTCGGATGACGCCGCCTATATCTCGGGAGCCGTCATTCCCGTGGATGGCGGACTCGGAATGGGTCACTAAGAAAGTCGACCGAACAACGGGATCACGCGAGTCAGATCGCGTTCCGTTATCGAGACCGTCGCGTGTTCGATGACAACGGGTTTTGCGCAGAACGCCACGGAAATGGCGGCCGCGCGCATCATCGCAAGATCGTTCGCACCGTCACCGACGGCGATGGTTGATTCCAGTGGGATGTCATTGTCCGCCGCATACCCGCGAAGAGCGTCGGCTTTTGCGTGAGCGTCGATTACGGGTCCTTGGGTTCGCCCGGTCAGCATCCCATTGATTCGTTCGAGTCGGTTGGCCGTCCACCAATCCAGTCCAAGTCGTGCGGCGAGGGGGTCAAGAATTTCGTGGAAACCGCCAGAGACCGCGATGATTCGCCCGCCTGCGCTGTGCACCGCCTCGATCAACTTCTCGACACCTGGGGTGGGCGTAATTCGGTCGAGGACTTGCGCGAAAACGCCTTCGGTGAGCCCGGCAAGACACCGAACTCGCTCGGCGAGTGACTCCGCAAAGTCGAGTTCACCGCGCATCGCACGCTCGGTGACCGCCGCAACTTCTGCTCGGACTCCTGCGGCGTCGGCGAGAAGCTCGATGACCTCGTCGTTGATGAGGGTTGAGTCGACGTCACAGACGACGAGGAATCCACTCATCACGACTCCTTATTCGACGTGGACACCCTTTTCGACGACGACGATTCCGCTCGGGGTAACCGAGAAACCGCGAGAGCGGTCAAGATCGTGATCGACACCGATCGTGGCGCCAGGGGCGACAACAACTTCCTTGTCCAGAATAGCCCGACGCACGATTGCACCCTCGCCGATTCGAACCTTCTCAAACAGAACACTGTCGGTCACTTCCGCACCGGATTCAACGGTGACCCACGGGCTGAGAACGCTGCGTTCGATGTGCCCACCGGACACGACACAACCGAGTGACACCAATGACTCGGTCGCCGTACCGCTCGTTCCCTTATCGTCACGAACAAACTTCGCAGGGGGAGAGTTCCACTGCTGCGAGAAGATCGGCCAGTCCTGGTTGTACAGGTTGAACACGGGAAGAGGGAAGATCAGGTCCTGGTGCGCTTCGAAGAACGAGTCGATTGTTCCCACGTCTCGCCAATAGTTGCGGTCACGGTCGGTCGAGCCGGGGACGGTGTTGTGAATGAAGTCGTACACAAACGCTTCACCGCGACCGACAAAATCGGGAACGATGTCGCCACCCATGTCGTGCTTCGAGTCGATCTTTTCACCATCCCGTGTCACCGCGTCGATCAGCACATCGGCGTCAAATACGTAGTTACCCATCGACGCGAGCACCTCATTGGGGGAGTCGATCAACCCCTTCGCGTCCGTCGGCTTTTCGCGGAACGCGGAAATCTTCTCTGAGTTCGTCGGGTCCGCCTCGATCACACCGAACTGGTCCGCCAACGACAGTGGCTGGCGAATACCGGCAACGGTAACGCCCGCCTTGTTGCGGATGTGGGCATCGATCATGTCGCGGAAGTCCATTCGATAAACGTGGTCAGCGCCGACCACGACAACGATGTCCGGCTTCTCATCCCGGATGAGGTTGAGGCTTTGCAGAATCGCGTCGGCGCTTCCCTGGAACCAGTGCTTGCCCAGTCGCTGTTGAGCCGGAACCGACGCCACGTAAGCGTTAAGCATCCCCGACAGGCGCCACGTCTGCGACACGTGACGGTCAAGCGAGTGCGACTTGTACTGTGTCAACACGACAATCTGGCGAAGACCCGAGTTGATGAGATTCGAAATCGCAAAGTCGATGAGTCGGTATTCGCCGGCAAAAGGAACGGCAGGCTTCGCGCGGTCCGCAGTGAGGGGCATGAGTCGTTTTCCCTCACCACCCGCGAGAACAATGCCAAACACCTTGGGTTCGCTCATGGCTTCACACTAGGGCGAATCTGACCAATGCGCTAGCGTTTGTTCATGCGCGTTGACGTCATCAGCAAGGAATATCCGCCCGAGATTTACGGCGGTGCTGGAGTCCACGTCGCCGAACTTGTTCGCTCTCTTCGACGGTCGATCGATGTGCGTGTTCGCGCCTTCGGAGCGCCCCGTGACGAGGAGGGAACGACGTCGTATTCCGTTCCCGCAGAGCTGGTTGACGCTAACGCGACCCTTGCGACGCTGGGGACCGACCTGTCGATGGTGGGTGACATCGCTGGCGCCGATGTCGTGCACTCGCACACCTGGTACGCGAACTTCGCAGGGCACCTCGCCAAATTGCTTCACGGAATCCCGCACGTCATCACCGCCCACTCGCTCGAACCGTTGCGCCCCTGGAAAGCCGAACAACTGGGTGGCGGATATCGTGTTTCGTCCTACATCGAAAAGACCGCCTACGAGTCGGCCGACGCCATCATCGCCGTCAGCGACGGAATGCGTCGGGATATTTTGCGGTCGTATCCGGACGTTGACCCCGAACGCGTCGTCACGATCCACAACGGAATCGACCTCGAACGATGGGTCCGTCGCGAGGACCACGACGTCGCCCGCTCGTTGGGAATCGATCCCACCAGACCAACGGTCATCTTTGTCGGCCGAATCACGCGTCAAAAGGGCCTTCCCTATTTGCTTCAGGCTGCCCGGCACTTGCCCGTCGAGGTACAGCTGGTTCTGTGCGCAGGTGCGCCCGATACCTCGGAAATCCTCGCCGAAGTCCAGTCCGCCGTTGACGTCCTGCGCAGTGAACGCGACGGAGTTGTCTGGATTGACCGAATGCTCACCCGCGATGAATTGTCGACAGCGTTGTCGGTGTCGTCGGTGTTTGTTTGCCCGTCCGTCTACGAGCCTCTTGGAATCGTCAACCTCGAAGCGATGGCCTGTGGCGTCGCTGTCGTGGGCACGGCGACCGGCGGAATCCCCGAAGTTGTGGATGACGGCGTGACCGGGCGACTCGTTCCGATCGATCAGGTCGACGACGGCACGGGAACTCCCGTCGACCCCGACAAGTTTGTGTCCGACCTTGCGCGCGTTCTGACCGAGGTTGTCAGCAATCCCGATTTGTGCCGCCAATACGGTGAAGCCGGCCGCCATCGCGTCGAGGATCACTTCGCGTGGGAGGCAATCGCCGACCGAACCGAAGCGCTCTACCGCCGACTCACCGCGTAGGCTAGAGGAACTATGACCCTCGTTGCCGAATTCCGTGATGTTGCCGTTGTTCGGGACGGAAACCGCATTCTGGGCGGTGTCAACTGGTCGATTCAGGACGACGAGCGGTGGGTCATCATTGGGCCAAACGGCGCCGGCAAGACCACGCTGTTGCAGATGTTGGCCGCACAGGAGCACCCCACCGACGGTGTCGTGACCATTCTCGGAGAACGACTCGGTCAGGGAGATCTCTTTGAACTTCGCCCTCGCATCGGGTTCGCGTCTACCGCGATGGCCCGACGGATTCCGGCGAACGAGACCGTTCTCGACGTTGTTCTCACCGCTGCGTGGGCCGTTACGGGTCGTTGGAACGAAGAATACGACGACGTAGACGTCAAGCGGGCTCAGCGAGTGCTGCGCGAATGGAAGCTCGACCACCTCGAGGAACGCACCTTCGGGACTCTGTCCGACGGCGAACAGAAGCGCACGATGATTGCCCGCGCAATCATGACGGACCCCGAAATCCTGCTTCTCGACGAACCTGCCGCGAGCCTCGACCTCGGCGCGCGCGAAGAGCTCGTCGATCTGCTGGGGGAGTTCGCCAGCTCGGACATGGCCCCGGTCATCGTCATGGTGACGCACCACGTCGAGGAAATTCCCCCCGGGTTCACCCACGTTCTCGTCATGTCGCAGGGGCGCATTCACGCGGCCGGACCGATAGCCGATGTGCTGACCTCAAACGTCCTCACCGAGGCTTTCGGACTGCCGTTGACCGTCACCAAAAACGATGGTCGTTACAGCGCGCGCGGCAGCCGTTCGGTCTGATAACATAGAGCGTTGCGCTCACGGCGCCCAGACTTACCAAGAGGACATCATGAAGGCTGAAATTCACCCCACCTACGCACCGATCGTTTTCCGCGACCTCGCGAGTGGCGAACTGTTCCTTACCCGTTCGACCGCAACGTCGGACAAGACCATCTCGTACGAAGGCGTGGAATACCCCGTCATCGACGTCGAAATCTCGAGCGCATCGCACCCCTTCTACACGGGTAAGCAGCGCATCATGGACTCGGCCGGTCGCGTCGAGAAGTTCAACAAGCGTTACGAAGGCTTCGGTCAGTAACCCACACTTCAGCACAAAGGCCGCGCGATTGCGCGGCCTTTGTTGTTAAGCAATAGGGGTTAGCCACGATATACCGGCCACACGCCATCGCCCACGCGACGGCTCGTTTCGCCCTTGCTGGCGAGCCACTTCGCGAACGATTCTGCCTGGAGCCTTGCCCACTCGATCTGAGCGTCGTGAAGATCGATGGGGGACAAGCCGATTTCGGCAGTTTCGGCAAACTTCTTCTGCATTTCGCGGAACACGCGACCGGCAGCGACGGCATCGGCGCCCGCATCGTGAGCCGATCCCAGTTCGACGCCGTAGGTATCACAGGCCGCCTGCAACGTTCGCTTGCCCTTGCGGAACTGGTCGATCTTCTTGTCGACCACCATCGGGTCAACAATCGGGCGCGGGTTGTTCAGTGGTTCATAGCCGTTACGAATGGCGTCGTGGTGAAGAAGCGAGAAGTCATATGACGCGTTGTACGCGACGACCGGTGTTCCGGCAGCGAACAGCTCCGCAAGAGTAGCCACGATCTCGCCGACGACCTCGACGGCGGGACGGCCCTCGGCTTGGGCGCGTTCGGTCGTGTACCCATGTACCGACGCCGCGATATCGGGAATCGGGATGCCCGGATCGGCGACCCACGACTTCTCGGACACGACGTTTCCGTCGCGGTCGAGTACGCCGACATAGGCGGTCACGATTCGGGCTTGGGTGACGTCAAGTCCGGTGGTTTCGAGGTCGAAGACCCCCAACAAGTTCCAGTCGCTCATGAAGTCACACTAACGCGGGGCACCCTAGGAAACGGTGAGCCAGTGCCACGACATCGCGGGCAGGTCGAGCCGAAGCTCTTCGGAATCGTCTACCTCGCACACCGTTTCACCCGTTCGCACGTCAACGACGGCGCTTCCGGTTGGTGCGACCGACGAGAGCGTGGCGGAAACGTCCGACTCCGAGAAGTTGAAAACGCAGACGACCGGGACTCCGGGGCCTTCCGGCTCACGAACGAACGCGAGAACCGCGGGGCTACCAGTCGACAGGAGTCGCGTCGATCCCGTGCCCAACGCGGGAAGCGACTTGCGCATTTCAAGCGTGTTTTTCGTCCACCACAGCACCGAGTCAGGGTCCGACTCCTGCGCGGCAACGTTGACGGCGTGCGGGCCGTACTCGTCCGACGCAACAACGGGCAGATAGAACGATTCCGGGTCACCGTCAGAGAAGCCGGCGTCGGGTGTTTCGACCCACTGCATCGGGGTGCGCGACGCATCCCGGTCGTCAAGCCAAATGTTGTCGCCCATGCCGATCTCGTCACCGTAATACAGGAACGGGCTACCGGGAAGGCTCAGCAGGATCGCGTTGGCCAGGTCGAGCTTGTCCCTGCGCCCGTCAAGCAGGGGAGCGAGACGGCGGCGAATGCCGACGTTCACCTTCATCCGCGGTTCGGGCGCGTACCACTCGTACATCTTTTGACGTTCCTCGTCGTTCACCATCTCGAGCGTCAACTCATCGTGGTTGCGAAGGAACACGCCCCAGGCGGCACCCTTAGGAACGTCGGGAAGGTCGGCGAGGACGCCAGTCAAGCCCGTCGCGTCACCCGACTTCAACGAGTAGAAGATGTATGGCATGACGGGGAAGTTGAACGCCATGTTGCACTCGGGGGTTTCCTCCGAGCCGAAGTAGTCGGTGACCTCGCGAGGCAATTGGTTCGCCTCGGCGACGAGCATGCGGCCGGGGAACTCGCGGTCCATCATCGCGCGCAACGACTGGATAAACGTGTGGGTCGGGGGCTCGGATTCGCCGGTGTTTCCCTCTGACACGTAGAGGTAGGGGATCGCGTCCAGACGGAAGCCGTCAACGCCCTTGTTCAGCCAGAAACGTGCGATGTCGAACACGGCCTCGTGAACCGCGGGGTTCTCGAAGTTGAGGTCGGGCTGGTGCGAGAAGAAGCGGTGCCAGTAGTACTGCTGACGTACCTCGTCCCACGCCCAGTTCGACGTCTCAGTGTCCGTGAAAATGATGCGAACGTTCTCGAACTTCTCGTCGGTGTCGCTCCAGACGTAGAAGTCTCCGTAGGGGCCGGTCGGGTTCGACCGAGATTCCTGGAACCAGCGGTGCTGGTCAGACGTGTGGTTGATGACGAAGTCAATAACAACCCGCATTCCGCGCTCGTGCGCGCCGGCGAGGAACGCGTCGAAGTCGTCCATCGACCCGTACAGCGGGTTGATCGCGGTGTAGTCGGCAATGTCGTAACCGCCGTCACGCAGGGGAGAGGCGAAAAAGGGCGGAAGCCAGATGGCGTCGACACCGAGCCATTTGAGGTAGTCGAGCTTCTCGATCATGCCCTTGAGGTCGCCGTATCCGTCGCCGTTAGTGTCGCGGAAACTGCGCACCATCACTTCATAAAAAACGGCTTTGCGGTACCACTCGGGGTCTACGGAGAGTTGTTCAGTCACGCGCTCTAAACTATCAACTGTGACCGAGCCGTACCCCTATCCCGGCATCCTGAGTCCTCGGTCCGCAGTCGAGCACTCAGCCGTTGTTGACGGTGTAACGACCCACTGGTGGGAATACCCGGCCGTGCGCGGCGCCGAGACAATCGTCATGGTCCACGGATTCCGCGGAGACCACCACGGGCTCGAACTCTTCGCTGACGCGCTTCCCGAATTCCGCATCATCATCCCCGACCTTCCCGCATTCGGCGCGAGCGGAACGTGGGCCGACGGAGTTCGATCGATTGAGGACTACGGTCGCTGGTTTCGGGCGTTCCTCAAGGAGACCAACACCACAGGCGCTGTTGTCCTCGGACACTCCTTCGGTTCAATCGTGGTTTCGAACGCTCTGCGCGGCACACGTCGTTCGCCCATCGTGCTCGTCAACCCCATCGCAGAACGGGCACTCAGCGGGCCAAAAAAGGTCCTCGTCGCACTTGGTTCTTCCTGGTACGTCGTGGGCGGCGCGCTTCCCGCGTCGTGGGGTAACGCGCTCTTGTCGCTGCCTTTTGTTGTTCGCGTGATGAGCATCTTGCTCGTCAAGTCGCGGGACACCACGATTCGACGATGGATTCACGAGCAGCACGCACGCTACTTCTCGCTGTATTCCGATCGCGATTCGCTCATCGGTGCGTACCGCGTGAGCATCTCGAATTCGGTCAGTGACTTCGCCGCCGAACTCGATGCGCCGGTGTTGCTGGTCGCAGCCGACCAGGACGACATCACGCCTCTGTCAGCACAATTCGCGGTGCAGAAGGCATTCCCCAACGCCGAACTGTCCGTCATCGAGGGTGTCGGCCACCTCGTGCACTACGAAAAGCCCGTCGAAACGGCTGCCGCAATTCGCGAATTTCTCGGTCGCCGTTAGCGCTGGCCGACATCCACCGGCTGACCACCGGTGATGCGGACAAGCTCGTCGAATGAAGTCGGGAAAACATAGTGCGGGTGACCTCCGGCCGCCCACACCACGTCCCAAGTGGCGAGGTGCGTATCGACGATCGTGCGAACGGGGGATGGGTGGCCAAGTGGCGCGACACCGCCGATCGGTTGACCCGTGTACTGGCGGACGAAATCCGCGTCGGGACGGTGAACCGATTCGAAGCCCAACTCGGTTGCGACGCGATCCAGGTCGACCTTGTGACCGCCCGACGCCAAAATCAACAGCGGCTGGTCATCCGCATTGAACAACAGCGAGTTACACACCTGGCCGACCTCGATGTCGAGCTGAGCGGCAGCGGTCGCCGCTGTCGGCGAGCCTTCCAGCGTCTCGACAATGTCCGTGTCGACCCCCGCGGCACGAAGCGCATCGCGAACCTTGACCCCGTTGGGGTGCAGAACCTCGATCGCCTTCCACGCCATTAGTCGCGACGCTCCAGGGGTTGCTGATCTTCGAAGTCGGGAAGAGTGAGGTCGTCGGTCAGCGCATCGAGTGGGTCATTGAAGTGGACGAGACTCAGTCCGTCGTCGTCGTGGTGGAACGAGTGCACCGAACCGTTGATGATTCGCTCGTGGAAGAACGACGTCCCCGTGGTCTCGTGCAACATCGCGCGAATCACACCGCCGTGGCACACGACGATGACGTTCTTGCCACGGAATTCGGCGGCGAGTTCGTGAAGGGCGGCGACAACGCGCTCTTGAACCTCGCCGCGGGTTTCACGACCGGGCACCGGCGCATCATCGGGGTAGAGAGCTTCAACTTCGGGGCCGGTGAGTCCTTCTGCTGCGCCATAGTTGCGCTCGACGATTCCAGGAACCGTTCGTGGTTCGCCGAGTCCGATGTACGACGCGATGATCTGCGCAGTTTCGACAGCTCGTGAGAGGGGACTCGACACGATCACATCCCAGGAGCGTCCCTGCATCTTGGCGCCGGTCGCCCTCGCCTGAGCGCGTCCCGTCTCGTTGAGGGGGATGTCCGTTGCACCCTGAATCTTGCCCGCGAGGTTCCAGTCGGTCTCGCCGTGGCGGATGAGATAGAAGTTAGTCATTACCTGCAGTCTACGAGCGCGACGACGGCGATAATGGTGAGCGTGAACTCACCAGCAAAAATCACGTTCGTCGATGCGGTCGCGTCCGGGCTTCGCAACACCACCAACTTCCGTGGTACCGCAAGTCGTCCCTTTTTCTGGTACTGGATTCTGTTCCTCGCCCTGGTGCGTTGTGTCACGGTAACAATCGATGGTTTCATCTACCCAGAAGACCTCACCGCCGAGATCGTCCTCACGGGTGAGTCGTCAGATTTCGGCACGATGCTCGAGTTGCTTAATACGCAACTGCAGCACTCGTTGCTGTCCAGCACGTTCGCCGTCGAACTGTTGCTTCTGCCGTCAACCATCGCCGTGACCGTCCGCCGCCTTCGCGATGCGGGCTGGAAGCCCTGGGTCGCGTTCGTCGCATTCGCATCCAACTACGTCGGCCTTGCCGTGACGTTTGCAACCACCTCACAAATGTTCGTCCTGCTGGCCGAGGCGTTCGGCCCAACGCCTGGTGACAGCGCTCAGAAGCTTGTCGGGATCGCCCTCGCCCTTGTTGCGCTGGTGCTAGTCAACATCGGTACGTCCATCGCGACATTCATCGGGACACTGCAGCGCACCGCCACACCGGCAAGCAGCTAACGGCAATCGTGCGAATCGTCCCCATCTCGTCACTCGACGATGAACGCCTGAGTTTTTTCACCCACCTCACCGACGTTGCACTTCGTCGGATGCTCGAGCCCGACACCGGGCTATATCTCGCCGAGTCGACCAAGGTCATCGAGCGCGCACTGGCAGCCGGTCACCGACCCGTCTCGGTCATTTCCCTCGAGAAGTGGCTGCCCGATCTCGAGCGAGTTCTTGCAGGGCATGACGTCGAGGTTTTCGTCGGTGACGACGACACCCTGGAGGGGCTTACCGGTTTCCACCTTCACCGCGGGGCAATCGCCAGCATGGAACGGCCCGTCACAGCGACCGTTTCGGACATCGTGCGTGATGCGAAGGTCGTCGTCGTCCTCGAAAACATCGTTGACCACACAAACGTCGGGGCCATCTTCCGCAGTGTGGCTGGTCTCGGAGCCGACGCGGTGCTCGTCACCCCCGAATGCGCGGACCCGTTCTATCGCCGAAGTGTTCGCGTGTCGATGGGCACAGTCCTTCAAGTTCCGTGGACCCGCATCCCGTCGTGGCCGGCGGGAATTGACGAACTTCGCGAACTCGGGTTCACTGTGGCGGCACTTGCGCTGTCAGTCGATTCGTTGACTCTCGCCGATTTCGTCGCGGAAGGCCACGACAAGGTCGCGGTGGTGTTCGGGTCCGAGGGTCACGGGCTGACCGCGCGCACAATCGCCGCGTGTGACCGAGTTGTTCGCATTCCGATGAGCCACGGTGTCGACTCGCTCAATGTTGCTGCCAGCGCCGCCGTGACACTCTATGCGCTGACCAATACCGAATAACCCTCCGCGTCCGCCCGACAATGGAGGAACTATGGGCAAGCAGGACGGTAGCGAGCGGACGGTCACAGATGGTGACGTCGACGACTCGGGAACGCCGTTTCTCCACCTCGACATGGATGCGTTCTTCGCCTCCGTCGAAGAGCTCGATGACCCGTCGATTGTCGGCAAGCCGGTCATCGTCGGGGGACTGGGCGGCCGCGGTGTCGTGTCCGCCGCGAATTACGTCGCGCGCACCTATGGCGTGAACAGCGCGATGCCGATGTCGACAGCACTGCGGAACTGTCCCGGTGCCATCGTGCGTCGCCCTCGCTTCGAGCGATACGCCGAGGTGTCACGCCAGGTCTTCGCGATTCTTGAAGAGTTCACTCCCAAGGTGCAGCCGTTGTCCATCGACGAGGCGTTTCTCGATGTCTCGGGCGCGCGGGCGTTGCTTGGGCGTCCGCACGAAATCGCACAGAAGATTCGAGCACGCGTGCGCGACGAACTCGGGCTGGCGGCCTCGATCGGGGTGGCATCGTCGATGTTCGTCGCCAAGGTCGCCGGGTCGCGCGCCAAGCCCGACGGGTTACTCGTGATTCCTGCAGTCGAAACCATGGAATTTCTCGCGCCGCTTCCAATCCAGGCATTGTGGGGAGTCGGTCCCGTCACCGCCAAACGACTTCGCAACTTCGGCTATTCGACTATCCGTGACATCCAAAACGCGGATCTCGAGGTTCTCGGACCGGTCCTTGGCGAACGGCAAGCCGCGCACATTCGCGACCTCGCTCGCGGGGTCGACCCGCGCCAGATTGAGAGCCACAATCCCGAGAAGTCGATTGGTCGCTCGCAAACGTTCGGCGAGGACCTGGTCGATATCGCGGACATGCACCGTGAAATCTTGAGAATGTCGACTGACGTCGCTGCTCGTGCTCGCAAACACGATTTCCTCGCCCACACCGTGACGGTGACGGTTCGCTACGGCGACTGGGCGACGGTCACGCGTTCGCACACGCTGTCCGAACCGACGAACGCGACCAAGGTCGTCGCGAGCGAGGCCTACGCGCTTCTCGGCGCGGTGGACGGGCTGGAACGCGGTGTGCGCCTGCTCGGCGTTCGTCTTGAAAACCTCGTCGGAGAGGGTGAGCTCGCGCTTCTCTGGGAGGACGAGACCGACGGTCACGAGATCGACGACGTCGTGGACGCGGTGTCAAATCGCTTCGGGATGGGCTCGGTTCAAGCCGCCGCGCTTCTGCGCCCGCGTCGCGACTAGCGAAAGTCGCGTGACCGGTGTTCGCCGGCGAATTCCAGTGGGTCGAGTCGGTCCGCGACGATTGTCGTCACCCCGTCGGGCGACCGTTGCAGGATTCCGCGCACAATCAACGCCGGACTTTCTCGGGCGATCGCACGGTACGCCTTCCACAGTCCCTTCGAACACAGCACGTTGACGACACCGGTTTCATCTTCAAGATTGAGGAACGTGATTCCTTTGGCCGTTGCGGGGCGTTGTCGGTGGGTGACGAGTCCGGCGACTTCGAGTCGTCTGTCGGGCTCGGCCGAACGGAGGCGTGCGACGCTGACGACTCCGCGGGCGTCGAGGTAATCGCGCCGAAATTGCAGCGGATGTTGACCGGGGGATACGCCCGTCGCCCAGCGGTTCTGCACCATCGCGTCGAAGTCAGTGAGGTCATCAAATAGCGGAACCGAGATCGTCATCTCGAGCCCCGCGAGGTATTCCGCGCGACTGTGCGCCGCGTGTCCCGCCCGCCACAGGGCGTCCCGTCGGCTGAGTCCCCAGACATCGAACGCACCCGCGGTCGCGAGGTTTTCCAGGTGTGTTCGTTCGAGTCCCGTTCGGCGCACCAGATCGTGCAGATCGCGAAACGGTCCGTGGACATCGCGTTCCGCGACAATGCGTTCCGCAAGTGACCGCCCGATTCCGCGCACATCGGAAAGCCCCAACCGAACGGCGAGGTTCCCGTCACGTCGATGTTCCGCGGTGTCGTCCGGGGATTTCGGGTCGAACGGTGGGACCGCATCCTCGTTGTGGTGCAAGCACGAGTCCATCCCCGTGACACCGCCGACACCCGGTACGAGTTCCTCAAGCCCCGATTCGACGCCGGAACGCGCGATGCAGGGAACTCGGACTTCGACCCCGTGCCGTTCGGCGTCGGCGGTCAGAGTGGCGGATGAATAGAACCCCATCGGTTGCGACCGCATCAATCCGACGAGGAATGCGGCTGGGTAGTGAACCTTGAGCCATGTCGAGACGTAGACCAACAACGAGAACGCGAGCGAGTGCGATTCGGCGAACCCGAAGTTGGCGAAGGCTTCGAGTGCACCGTAGATCCGGTCGGCCGCCGCCCCCGTGATCCCGTTCTCGTTCATTCCGGCGTAGAGCTTGTCGCGAATCGTCGCGAGCCTCTCAATTCCGCGCTTGGACCCGATCGACCGTCGGATGACGTCGGCGTCCGCCGCGCTGCATCCGCCGACAGCCATCGCCATCTGCATGAGTTGTTCCTGGAAGACCGGGATTCCCAACGTTCGCGCCAGGACGGGTTCCAGTTTGGGATGGTCGTAGACGACCGGTTCGACACCGGTTCGCCGTCGAACGTAAGGGTGGACGCTTCCGCCCTGAATCGGGCCGGGTCGAACCATCGCGATTTCGATGGCGATGTCATAGAAACAGCGGGGCTTGAGTCGGGGCAACAACCCCATCTGTGCGCGCGACTCGATCTGGAAAACGCCGATCACGTCGGCCCGACACATCGAGTCGTACACGGCGGGCTCTTCGCGGGGGACCGTCCCCAGTTCCCACTTTTCACCGAACCGTCTATCGATTTCGACGAACACCTGGTTGATCGCCCCGAGCATCCCGAGACCCAGCAGGTCAAACTTCACGAGTCCCATGTACGAGCAGTCGTCCTTGTCCCACTGCAACACGGTTCGACCGGGCATGCGGGCGTGTTCGATCGGGACGACTTCGCCGACGGGTTCACGCGTCAGCACCATGCCTCCCGAGTGAATCCCGAGGTGTCGGGGAAGCGTCAGGGCTTCGTTGGCGAGCTCGGAGATGTGGCGTGGAACGTCGGGCAACTCGTCCGGTTCGATCCGGCTCCAGCGTTCAACTTGTCGCGACCACGCGTTTTGGTCGTCGACCCCGTGACCGAACGCCCGCGCGATGTCTCGGATCGCATTCTTGGGTCGATACGTGATGACGTTCGCCACCTGCGCCGCGTTGCGTCGACCGTATTTCTCGAAGACGTATTGGATGACCTCTTCGCGTCGGTCGGTGTCGAAATCGACGTCGATGTCAGGCGGTTCGTCACGCATCGCCGACAGGAACCGTTCGAAGGGAAGACCGTAATAAATCGAATCCACTGCTGTGATGTCCAGCAGGTAACAGATGGCCGAGTTCGCCGCGCTGCCGCGGCCCTGGCACAGGATCCCGCGCGACCGGGCGAACTGCACGATGTCGTGGACGATGAGGAAGTAGCCGGGGAAGTCGAGTTCCTCGATCACGTCGAGTTCGCGCGCGATGCGGTCCCGTGTCGATTCCGGGGCGTTGGGATATTTTCGCGGTGTCGCCTCGGCGACAATGTCACGCAGTTTCCCCATCGGGGTTTGGCCGTTCGGAAGGTCGAACGAGGGAAGGTGCGGGGTCGCCTTTTTCAGTTCGAACGCGCAGTCGCGCGCGATGTCGACCGACATCTCGACCGCACCCGGATACCGCGCGAAGAGCCGCGCCATGTCGTCGGGCGACCGCAACCGCGACACCGGTCCGGGCGAGAGGAATCCGTCCGCGTCGTCGAGTGACCGACGCGACCCCAACGCGGCGAACGCCGTGGCGAGCGGGTATTCGGTGTCGGTCGCAAAGTGAACGTTTCCCGTCGCCACGATAGGTAACCCACGTTCCGCCGCCAGTCGCGCGAGCACGTCGTTGTGCACGTCGTCGAGAGGGAGTCCGCGATGAGTCAGTTCGACGACGACGTTGTCCCGCCCGAACCTCTCGATCAATTTGCCCAGTGCCCAACCCGCCAGTCGAATGTCGTCGTCGGTGGGAATGCGGCCCTCGGGGAGCATGGACCGAACGGACCCGCGTCGACACCCCGTCAGCACGATCCAGTCACCGTGTGCACGGTTGGCGAAATCGTCGAGGTCGTAGAGCGGTTCGTGTTTCGCGCCGCCCGTCAGGTGCGCTTCGGTGATGGCGCCCGCGAGTCGGTGGTACCCCGCCTGACCGCGCGCGAGGACGAGCAGGTGCTGGTCGGTGTCGCCACGCAGGGTGAGTTCCGACCCGAAGATGGTCGGCATTCCGGTTCCTTCGGCGGCCTCGGCGAATCGTGCGGCGCCGTGGAATCCGTCGTGGTCGGTCAGTGCGAGCCCCGACAACCCCAACCGGACCGCTTCGGCGACGAGCCGTTCGGGAAGGGACACCCCGTCAAGGAAGCTGAAGGCGCTGTGGACGTGAAGTTCGGCGTACTCGGCCATCAGTCGTACCGCGCTTCGATGGTCCAGTCAGGTCCGGCGGACAACAGCACCCACGCGGCTCCGGTGGTGTCGACCACCTGCAGTCGGTATCGAATTCCACCGCCGTCCCACCAGCGTTCGCTGATCGGCCACGGTCCGCTCCAGGCGGCAACGTCACGGCGTCGACCGTCGAGTTCAAGCCAGCGGGGTGGTTCCGCGAGCGTTTCGGCGGGGGAGATGACCGCCGTTCCACCGACCATGATCGCGGTTCCGTCGCGGTACACCGTCGTGGGGACTCGGTCGGGAAGTCGCCCCGGCCACGGCTTGGCGGCGTCGTGTTCGATGACGGGCTTGTCACCCCACGGACTGAAGATTTCGCGTTCGACGAGTGTCCGCCCGCCGCCGATGGTCGCCGTGAGAACGCCCTCGTGACCGAGGATGCTTTGCACGCGGGACAGCACCGAGTGGATGCGGTCGCTGGACGGCGCGCCCCACATGCCGCGTTCGAAGCGGCTTTGCGGTGCGAGCTGGTCGGGGGCGAGTCGCACACCGACGATCCCGTCGCCCGCGAACCCTTCGGTGCTGGTGTCCGTGGTCAGTCGTGCAACGGATTCGAGTTGCCAACGGACGCGGTCAACCACGTCGGTGCCGGCGAACACGGTGGGGTGAGCCCAACACCTCTCGAATCGTTCGCCGCGTTCACTGGTCAGAGTGACCCACACCGCGGTGCAGGCCAGCCGGTCACGGGCGATGCGGTCGATGAAGTCGTCGGCAGTGGCACGCATCGCGAACGCCAGTTCGTCGGCGCGAACAATGGCGGGGTCGAACACCGATTCGACCGCGTAGTCGATCGGGATGTCCCGCGGGACGATGGGCGAATCGTCGAGCCCGCGCGCGAATCGGTGCAGCCTTTCGCCGGGGAAACCGAAACGGTCACGAACCGACACGTCATCCAGTTGCGCGAAGCCGCCCAGGGTTGAGACCCCCAATCGGCGAAGCAGGTCGGCCATGTCGGGGTCGCCGAGGTGCGCGACGGACAGGGGCGCGAGAAATGCGGGGGAGTCACCCGCGGGGACGATGAGGACGGGGTTTGCCGCTCGTGCCGCCAGAACGGCCGTAAACAGCCCGTCAGCGACCCCGATGCGTGCGTCGGGGTGCACGCGCCGAAGAGCTTCAGCAGCGCCGTCTTCGCCGCGGTAGTAGCGCGCAGGACCCCGCGCACCCATGGCGATTCGCCCCGCGCCAAGAACGCGCACGAGCGGAACCGTGTTTTCGACGGCGCGAATCACCGGGTCGAACTGTCGGTGCGATTCCGCTTCGGTGTCGAACCGGTCAGCCCAGCTGGGGATGTCGAGAACGAGGACGCGGGTCATGTGACCGCCCGCAGGTGACGAACCGGCGCAAGCGCGGGTTCGGGTTCACGGTCGAATGGCCACGGCAACACGGCGGTCTTGGTGATTCCACGAGTGACAGCACGAACCCGAATGTCGCGTCCCGTCAGCAACCCGTGCCCGTCACCGATCCCCAGGTTGCGCACACCATCGACTTCCAGTCGCGCGGTCGCGCCGGGCCATTCGCCCAACACGATCAACACCGCACCGGTTCGGCGCGCCACAGCGGCGATGCGTGACGCGGTGGCGGCGGGAACGGATGCGGGACTGCGGGCGATGACGACGGTGAACCCGTCACACACCGCGCCGACGACGGTCGCCCAGTGTTCCTTGGGCGTGGGGATCGACACGAACCGGTTGAGCGAGATTCCACATTCCGCGACAGCTTCGATCCCGAGGTTCGGGAAACCCACCGCGGCACACCATCCCGATTCGGCGACGGCTTCGGTCGCCAGAGCCAGCGCGAGCGTCAGCGAGGGGGAGAGCGAATAGACACCACCGGGAACCAAGCCACCGCCGATGAGCCCCGACAGGGCAGGATGAACGGGCAAACGCGGATCAACCCGCGGACCTTCCATCTCGCGGATGCGTTCCCGAAGTGCAGACAATTCGAACATATGTTCGACGATACGCCCTGCCGCCGACATTAATCAATCGGGCAAAGAAGAAGGCCCCCGAATCCGAAGATCCGGGGGCCTATCGCGTGCGCGAGGGGGGACTTGAACCCCCACGCCCCTAAGGGCACTAGCACCTCAAGCTAGCGCGTCTGCCATTCCGCCACCCGCGCGCGAGTCACATCACTGCAACGAAAGACAACACTATCAGGATTTGCCAGAGCGCAAAAACGGTACGGTGGTTGCGTGACCGACACCCCCGAATCCCTGTCCGAGACGGCGCGCATCGCCCGCGACCTCATCCGTTTCGACACGTCGAACTGGGGCAACGGCGTCGCAAATTCCGAGACGGAAGCGGCGCACTACGTCGGCGATTTCCTCGAGTCGTTGGGGCTCACCGTCGAATACATCGACGCAGCACCGGGTCGAACCTCGGTCGTCACGCGAGTGGCCGGCGCGAACCCCGACCTTCCCGCGCTCGTCGTGCACGGGCACCTCGACGTCGTCCCCGTCGACCCTGCCGCGTGGTCGGTCGACCCGTTCGCGGGCGAAATCCGCGACGGCATGCTGTGGGGCCGCGGAGCGGTGGACATGAAGAACATGGACGCGATGATCCTCACCGCCCTCGCCGACATTCTGCGAGCGGGGAACAAGCCCAACCGCGAGCTCGTCGTCGTGTTCTTCTCGGACGAAGAAAACGGGGGCCAGTACGGATCTCACCACCTCGTCACACACCGCCCCGACGTGTTCGCGGGTGCGACCGAAGCGATCAGCGAAGTCGGCGGTTACTCGATCTCACTTGGCGACAAACGCGCGTACATGATTCAGGCGGGGGAGAAGGCGCTCATGTGGATGACGCTCACCGCGCACGGCGACGCCGCCCACGGGTCGCGCGTCATTCCCAACAACGCCGTGACGAAACTCGCCGAAGCCGTCGTCAAACTCGGTCGCACCGAGTGGCCGGTGAGCCTCACAAACACCACCACCGCACTGGTCGAGCAACTAGCTGACGTGCTCGGGATGGACCGCAACGCGAACCCGCGCGACATCGTCGCCGCGTCCGGGCTCGCCGCCGGTTTCCTCATGCCGTCACTGTCGACGACGAGCAACCCGACACAGCTCAACGCCGGGTACAAGCAGAACGTCATCCCCGATACCGCGAGCGCCGTCATCGATGTTCGCCCACTTCCTGGGACCGAGGACGAGGTGTTGGAACAGATTCGCGCAATCATCGGTCCTGACATTGAGATTGACATGCAGGTTCGTGACATTGGGTTGGAGAACCCGATGGACACCCCGATTGTGGAGGCGATGAAGCGGACGCTGTCGGCGGCGGATCCTGGCGCGGTGATGTTGCCGTATCTGCTGTCTGGCGGTACCGACAACAAGGCTCTCGCGTTGCTCGGCATCACGGGGTATGGGTTCGCTCCGTTGCGCTTGCCCGCCGACCTGGATTTCCCCGGCATGTTCCATGGTGTGGACGAGCGCGTTCCGCTGGACGCCCTCGATTTCGGTCACCGTGTGCTCACCGATTTCCTTCGCACGTACTAGAGAATTGCCGAATGGACTACTCGCGTATCGGTGAAGCAATCATCCTGGGGCTCATTCAGGGCCTGACCGAATTCCTCCCCATTTCCTCGAGCGCCCATTTGCGCATCGCCGGTCTGTTCCTTCCCGGCGCAACCGACCCGGGTGCGACTTTCACCGCCATCACACAGATCGGCACCGAACTGGCTGTGCTGCTGTTCTTCGCTCGCGACATCATCAACATCATTCGTTCGTGGTGGCTGAGCGTGTTCTCGAAGGGCAAGGGCGCTGGGCGTTACCTCACCCCCGAGCAACGCGCCGAGTCGCGACTCGGTTGGTACATCATCTTCGGAACTCTGCCCATCGGAGTTGCCGGAATCGTCTTGCAGGACACGATTCGGGAAACATTCCGCTCGCTGTGGCTGATCGCCGGGACTCTCATTGTGTTCGGCATCATCCTGTTGATTGCCGACCGTGTCGGTAAGAACGACCGGGTGATGAATGACATGAGCGCGGGGCACGGCATTGCCGTCGGTTTGGCACAGACGCTTGCTCTGATTCCCGGCGTTTCCCGTTCGGGTGCAACGATCTCGATGGCGCGCGCACTGGGTTACAACCGCGAGGCGGCGGCCCGATTCGCCTTCCTTCTCGCCATCCCCGCGGTACTCGCCAGCGGCTTCTACGAGCTGTACACCGCAATTAAAGAATCTGCGAGCGCCGGCTGGTTCGCCTACGCGCCCCTGGACAGTGCGGAATTTGTTGTTCGCCCGTTCTCCTGGCTCGAGACCCTCACCGCCACGACGGTCGCTTTCGTCGTCGGACTCGCTGTCATCGCATTCCTCATGCGTTACCTGAAGACGCGCTCGTTCCTGCCGTTCGTCATCTACCGACTGGCGCTTGGCGGTACGTTGCTCGCGCTTCTGGGCGCGGGCGTCATCCAGGGCTAGGCGTTCGGCGTTCCGTCGTCGGTTGACCGCAGGAACCGCTCGAATTCTTCGGCGATTGACTCGGCGTCGGCCTCTTCGGCGTCGGCGGTGATGTCACGGTCCTCTTCGAGGCGATGAATGTATTCGGACATGTCTTCATCGCTCTCGGCCATCTCGTTGACGCCGGCTTCCCATTCGCGTGCATCGTTGCGAAGGTCGGAGAGGTCGAAGTCGAGTTCGGCGATTTCAACAATGTGTTCCAACAGGGCGAGTGTCACCTTGGGTACGGGCGAGTGGTGCACGTAATGGGGGACTGACGCCCACAGGGAAACGGACGGAATTCCGACCTGTTCGCTGAACCCTGCAAAGACCGAGGGGATTCCGACGGGACCCTCGTATTGCGAGCGTTCGCACCCCAAAAGTCCGCGAACGGTGGCGCTTTCGCTGGATCGGCTGACTTCGATGGGTCGAGTATGGGGGACATCGGCCAGCATCGACCCCAACACGATGATTCCCGTGATGTCAGCGGCGAGCGCCTCGTCGAGGAAGTTGGCGACGAACGTCGGCCACGACCGAGACGGTTCAGTTCCGAGAAGTGCGTGAATTCGGCCGTCCGCTTCGCCGGGAAGGTACATCGTTGTGGTCGGCCAGTTGAGTCGGCGAGTGCCGTCGAGGTTGGTTTCGACCGACGGGCGGTTCAGTTGGTAGTCGTAGAACTGTTCGGAATCAACCGTGGGACCGGGAAGCAGACCGAACTGTTCGATGATCGCTTCGACCGCGCCGCTGGCTGCATCACCCGCGTCGTTCCAACCTTCGAACGCGAGGATGAGCGGACGCCCGGTACGGCTCGAGAACGGGTTCATCGGCTTCCTTCCTGTTCGACTCCAACAATAACCGCGTCTAGACTCGCTCAGGTGAGCGCCGTGTATCCGAAAGCCGTTTTGTGGGACCTCGATGGAACAATCATCGATTCCGAGCCCTATTGGCTGATCACGGAACAACGACTCGTCGAGTCGTTTGGCGGTGAGTGGACCGAGGCAGACGGGCTGTCGCTGGTTGGTAATGGGCTCGTCAATGCGGCCGAATTCCTGCAGAAGCGCGGTGTCGACCTGCCCGTCGACGAGATTGTGAACCGCATGGTCGACGAGGTCAACGAGATGGTTGATCGTGAAATTCCGTGGCGACCGGGTGCACGAGAACTTATCCGCAGCATTCATGACGCGGGAATCGAACAGGTCATGGTGACGATGTCGTATCGCTCGTCGGCCGACCCGATTGCCGAGGCGTTGGGCGTTTTCACCAACCTCATCACGGGGGACGCCGTCACTCACGCCAAGCCTCACCCCGAGCCGTATCAACTGGGTGCTGCGGCCGCCGGCGCGCACCCTTCCGAATGTGTCGCGATGGAGGATTCCGGTCCCGGTTCGCAGTCAGCCATTGCGGCTGGTTGCGTGACGATTGCCGTTCCGTTGCACGTTCCGCTTCCCGAGAATCCCGACTACGCGATGTGGCACACCCTCGTTGGTCGTGACGTGTCTCACATCGCCGAGGTTTTCGAGGCGCGACGATGACCCGCGCACACCGCGGCCCTTTCCAGTGGGGCGATCGCGTCCAGCTCACTGACAACAAGGGTCGCCACGTCACCGTGTCGTTGACGCCGGGCGGCGAATGCCACTCGCACAAGGGCGTCCTCAAACACGAGCAGCTGATTGATGTTCCCGAGGGTTCGGTCGTCGCCAACTCGCACGGTGTCGAATACCTCGCGTTTCGCCCGCTGCTTGACGACTTCGCCATGTCAATGCCGCGCGGTGCAGCGATTGTGTATCCCAAGGATGCCGCCCAGATCGTCACGTTTGGCGACATTTTCCCGGGCGCCGTCGTCGTCGAGGCGGGCATCGGTTCCGGCGCTCTCACCCTGTCACTTCTTCGCGCCGTGGGGGAGTCCGGTTCAGTTACGAGCTTTGAACGTCGCGCCGAATTCGCCGAGATTGCCCAGGCCAACATCGCCAGCTTCTTTGGCGAAACCCCCGCCACGCATAACGTTCGCATCGGCGATCTGGTTGATGAACTTCCCAAAGCGTTCGCGCCGGGTGAGGTGGATCGTGTGGTCCTCGACATGCTCGCACCGTGGGAATGTGTCGACGTCGTTGGCGACGCTCTCGTTGCCGGGGGAGTCATCGTCTGTTACGTCGCGACGGTCACCCAAATGTCCCGCACGGTCGAGGCGTTGCGCCAACATTCCGGCTTCACCAACATCGAACAGTTCGAGACGCTGGTGCGCGGATGGCACGTCGAAGGACTCGCCGTTCGCCCCGACCACCGCATGGTCGCTCACACCGGATTCCTCATCACCGCTCGTCGCCTAACCGACGGAACCGTCCCACCGCGCACTCGTCGAAACAAGCCCGAATTCGACGATGCCGACATCGAAGCGTGGACTCCCGGAGCGATCGGTCAGCGCGAGTCGTCGGCAAAGCGATTGCGCAAAGCCACACGCGAAGCGGTCTCGAATCGTGACATCGCCGCAACACGCGATGAATAGACTTGACTCGTCGAAAGAGGTTTCCGTGCGTTCCATTTCCCGTCTTGTTGCTGTCGTAGCCAGCGCAGCCGTCCTGTCAGCGACCCTCGTGGGTTGCGCACCGGCAACCGCGTGTGAGCCGACTCTTCCCGAAGGCAGCGCAGCACTCGTCACCGCACCCGGAGCGCTCGGCACCAAGCCGACCGTCGACTTCCCGAAGCCTCTCGTCTCGCGCAAGTCCGCCGTCGCTGTCGTCCAGGAGGGCAACGGCCGACTCATCACCAACGGTGACTACGTCGACTTCGACGCCGTCGTCGTTCGCGGTGACGACCAGCAGGAGCTCACCGCCACGTCGTACCAGGCCGGCCAGGCCGAGCGTCTTCACGTTCTTTCGGGGACCAACGTCCTCGCCGAAGCGTTCCTGTGCCAGCGCGCCGGTTCGCGCATCGCCCTCACCGGAACCGTCAAGGAAATCTTCGGCGACGTGACGGGCAACGCTCTCAAGGCGACCGACACCGTCGCTGTCGTCTTCGACGTCGTGGCGGCATACCCGGGCAAGTCTTCTGGTGCGGCTCAGCTTGCTCAGGACGGAATGCCCGCGGTCACGTCTGACCCGAACGGCCGCCCCGGAATCGCGGTCCCCAACACCGACGCACCGACCGAGTTGCGCATCTCGACGTTGACCAAGGGCGACGGTGCTGTCGTTGCCGAAGGCCAGACCGTCGTCGCCCACTACACAGGCGTTCTGTGGGGTGGAAGCGTCTTCGACAGCACATGGGACAAGGATCGCCCGGCAAACCTTCTCGCGCAGGACTTCACGACGAACAACGGCCAGGGAGTCGTCCCCGGCTTCGCGAAGGCCCTCATCGGTCAGTCCGTCGGCTCGCGTGTTCTCGTCGTCATCCCGCCGTCGGAGGGTTACCCGACCGGCAAGGCGCCGGCATCCATTCCGGACGGATCGACCATGATTTTCGTCATCGACATCCTCGGCATTCGCTAGTTTTCGCTCACGAGAAAATGTCACGCGGACCACACGCCGGGCAATTAGAGTGTGACTGTGACCCTCTTTGACAACGATGTTCCCGCGGAAGAGCGGCTGTGGTGCCTGATTCTCGCGCTCATTCCGTCGCGCCACGGGATGTCGAAACAAGAGATCTTTGAGACCGTTCGCGGCTATCGCGAGGATTATCTGACGAAGGGCGCGACGGACGCGCTGAACAAGAAGTTCGACCGCGACAAGGACGAATTGAAGTCGATGGGAATCCCGTTGACGACGAGCGACACCGAAAACCCGGCTGACGCGGTGTATTCGATTTCCGAGTCTGACTACGAAGCGTTGACCTTCACCGCGGCCGAGGTGTCGCTGCTGACCGCCGCCAGCGCGGTGTGGCGCGAAAGCGCACACTCGAACGACGCCCGTGAAGCGAAGATGAAACTCCTCGCGGCTGATGTGGACGGCGACAGTGACCTGGTCGAATACGCGCCGCGCATCGACACGCGCGACACGGCATATCCGGTCATTGCCGACGCACTGACGAGCGGAAGCGACCTGACTTTCCCGTACCTCAAGCCCGGTCAGGCGAAACCCGAACTTCGTCGCGTGTCACCACTCGCCCTTGCGATTTATGACGGTCGCTGGCACCTGCTCGCGTTCGACCACGATCGCGACGCTGAACGCACGTTCCTGCTTCGCCGAATCGTCGGCAAGGTTCAGAAATCAGGCCCGGCGACGGTCACCCCCGATCTTCGTGCGGGAACGGCGTTCGCAAAGCACCTGATGGACCTCTGGTCGTCGCTGGCGGCGACCGTTCGCGTGAAGCCCAACACCAAGGCGGCCGTCGCCCTCGCGAACCGTGAAGGTACGACTGTCGACGGTGATCTGTACACCGTTCACTATCTCGACGAAGCGGTGTTCGCTGATGAACTGTGCGAATACGGTGCCGAAGCCATCGTCTTGGAACCGCAGAGCCTGCGCGACGCGGTCATCGCCCGACTCGAACGATTGGCGGCAGACCATGGCTAGACCCACCGGAGACAGCGCACGCGACCGCCTCAACCTCTTCCTCGCGATTGTTCCGTTCGTCCTCACGCGCGGCGTCACTAACGTCTCGGAAATCGCCGCGCGCTTTGATGTGTCCGAGGACCGCGTGACCGACGCGATCATCGCTATCGCCTGCGACGGCGGTGCGAACGAGGCTCGACTGAACTTCGACACTGAACTGTTCAACATCGACTGGGACCTGTGGGACGAGGACAAGACCGTCGTCCTCACCGTCGCAGAGACCCTGCAGGTGCCGGCTCCGTTCGCCGCTCGCCAGAAGGCGATGTTCCTCGCTGGTCTCGAACTGCTCAAGGCGCACCCGCACTATCGCCGTCTGCGCGAACTCGAACCCCTCATTGACAAACTGCGCGGCGAGGATGGTGGCCGCCCGACGGACGTGTTCGCCGTTGCCATCGATGCAGACAACCCCACCGCGAGCGCCATCCAGGACGCCATCGAGTCCGGTGTTCGCATCTCGTTCACGTACACGAACAACAAGGGCGACCGCGGCGAGCGCACGATCGAGCCGTATCGCCAGATCGTCGAGAACGGCCAGCGTTACGTGAGCGGTTGGTGCCTGTCGCGCGACGAGATGCGCACGTTCAACCTCGACTCAATCGAGGGACTGACCGTCACCGACGTGCCCGTCGAGCCTCGCGCGATCGACACTCTCGCCCTTTCTGGTTCGATGTTTGACGCACACGATGACGACGTTCAGGTGACGGTCGTCATTGACTCGTCGGCCTCGCCCCTCATTGCGGCGTACCGACAACCCGGCGACAAGCCCGACAAGTCGGGGGAGCGCGAGACGGTGACGATTCCGTTCACCCACGTCGCCAGCGCGATTCGCATGGTGGCGCCACTGTCGTCGGTTGCCCAGATCACGGGTCCCGCAGAGGTTCGCAGCGCGGTGGCGGAATTCGCACGGGAAGCACTCGCCGCGTACGCCGAGTCCGCGTAACGCTCGTACACTTGAACCGAACGATTTTCTAAGGAGTCCACCATGCTCGGGAACCTCAACGGATGGCACTTTCTCATCCTTCTCGTCGTCATCCTGCTGGTGTTCGGCGCTCCGAAGCTGCCCGGTCTCGCCAAGAGCCTCGGTCAGTCGCTCAAGATCTTCCGCAACGAGATGAAGTCCGACAAGACGGACGACGACTCGACTGACAAGCCAGCCAAGTAGCGATGGCGCGTAATCCCGAGGGGCGAATGTCGCTCGGGGAGCACCTTGTCGAATTTCGACGCAGGCTGTTTCTCTCGGCGGCGGTCATCGCCGTCGCGGCGGTCGGAGGTTTCCTTGTCGCCGACGCCGTCTGGGCCGCGCTCAGCACCCCGCTCAACGCGGTCGCGGCAACCAGCCACCGTCTCGCACAGATCAACTACACGTCCATTTCTGAGGCGTTTGATACGAAGATTGCCATCGCGATGACGGTGGGGTTGGTTGCGACGAGTCCGTTTTGGCTGTGGCAAATCTGGGCGTTCATCACCCCAGCGCTCGTCCGCCGCGAAAAGGCTTACGTTTTGGGGTTCTTGGGCACCGCGATTCCGCTGTTCTTCGCCGGCTGCTTCGCCGGCTGGTGGGTCTTCCCGCACGTCGTCGAATTGATGACGGGGTTCGCGCCCGACGGAACGACGACACTGCTGACCGCGCGCTACTACCTCGACTTCTCGATTAAGTTCATCCTCGCTATCGGAATCGGTTTCGTCTTGCCCGTCTTCATCGTGCTGTTGAACTTCACCCGCGTCTTGAGCGCCCGCTCAATCCTCAAGGGGTGGCGTTGGGCAATCGTCCTCATCACCACATTCACCGCTCTCGCAACTCCCGCGGCTGACGTCATTTCGATGTTTCTCCTTGCAATCCCGATGGTCGCGCTGTATTTCCTCGCCGCCGGGGTCGCCGCCATCCATGACCGTCGCCTCGCCCGTCGTGAAGCCGCGGCGCTAGGCGCGTTGTCATGAGCGTCGTCATCGACGAATTCTGTCGCGCTCAGCCATTCCCGCTCGATCACTTTCAACTCGAGTCCTGTCGCTCCCTGGAGGCGGGGCACGGCGTCCTCGTCGCAGCACCCACCGGCGCGGGAAAGACCGTCGTCGCCGACTTCGCGGTGTACCTGGCCCAGCAGAACCTCGACGACAAGGTTTTCTACACGACCCCGATGAAGGCGCTGTCGAACCAGAAGTACCAGGACCTCGTCGCGGTGTACGGACCGGACGCCGTCGGTCTGTTGACGGGCGACACGAGCATCAACCCGACCGCGCGAATCGTCATCATGACGACCGAAGTTCTGCGCAACATGCTCTACGCACAGAGCGACCTGCTCACGAACCTGCGTTTCGTCATCATGGACGAGGTTCACTACCTGGCCGACAAGTTCCGTGGACCCGTGTGGGAAGAGGTCATACTTCACCTGCCGCAGAGCGTCATCCTCGTGTCACTGTCGGCAACCGTGTCGAACGCGGAAGAGTTCGGCGAGTGGTTGGGGGTCGTGCGCGGTCAGACCGACATCATCGTGTCCGAGGATCGACCCGTCCCTTTGTTCCAGCACGTGTACGCGCGCGGTGACCTCTACGAACTGTTCGAGCCGGGTGGGGAATTTCAGAACCCTCCGCGAATCCACCGTGACATCCAGGGACTTGGCCGCGGACAGGCCCGCGGGCACCAGGGTCGTCGGGGCTTCCGCAATGGCGGTGGCGGTCGCACCGCTCCGATCCAGGTCGCCCGCGTGCTCGAGGAGCACTCGATGCTTCCGGCCATCTACTTCGTTTTCTCGCGCGTCGGATGCGACAACGCGGTTCGCGACATCGTGTTCTCGGACACTGTGCTCACCACGCCGGAGGAGCGCCGCGAGATCCAGGACGCAATCGACCAACGCACCGCGCACCTCTCGGCAGACGACCTGTCGTCGCTGGGCTTCCACCAGTGGGAGGACGCACTGCTGTCCGGAGTCGCCGCGCACCACGCCGGTTTGATTCCGGTGTTCAAGGAAACCGTCGAGCACCTGTTCCGTCGCAAACTCGTGAAACTCGTCTTCGCGACCGAGACGCTCGCACTGGGAATCAACATGCCCGCGCGCAGCGTCGTTCTCGACAAGTTGGACAAATTCAACGGCGAGTCCCGGGTCGCGATCACGCCGGGGGAGTACACCCAATTGACGGGCCGCGCGGGTCGCCGCGGAATCGACGTCGAAGGCCACTCGGTGATTCTTTGGCGCGATGGAATGAACCCTCACGCTCTGGGGATGTTGGCTTCGCGTCGCGCGTACCCGCTCTATTCAAGCTTCAAACCGACCTACAACATGGCGGTGAACCTCATCGACCGATACGGCCGCACCGAAGCACGCGAGATCCTCGAGCGTTCGTTCGCGCAGTTCCAGGCTGACAGCGCGGTCGTTGACCTGGCTCAGACGGTGAGGGGTAACCAGGAATCGCTGAAGCAATACGCCGAGGCGATGGAGTGCCACCTCGGTGACTTCCGTGACTATTCCCGCATTCGTCGAGAGCTAACGGATCTTGAAGGCAAGTCGACGCGCGGCACCCACAACCCGCACACGCTGCAAAAGAAGCGAGCCGACCAGATCGAAAAGCTTCGCGGAAAGATGCGCAAGCACCCGTGCCACACATGCCCCGACCGCGAGAAGCACGCGCGCTGGGGGGAGCGGTTCTGGAAACTGCAGAGCCAGACCGACCGTATGGCGAACCAGATTCGCTCGAAGACAGGCGCGATTGCGAGCATTTTCGACCGCGTGTGCCGCATTCTCGAAGTCAACGGGTATTTGATTCCCGCCGACGACGATTACACACTGACCGCCGCGGGCGTTTCCCTGCAGCGTATCTACGGCGAGCGCGACCTTCTCGTCGCCGAGTGCCTTCGCCGCGGACTGTGGGACGACCTCGACGGACCGATGCTCGCTGCCGTGCTGTCAACCGCCCTGTACGAAGCGCGCCGTGACGACGACGTCGACATGCAACGCCGAATCCCCAAGGGCGACTTTCAGGCGATCACAACCGCGATGGAACACGTCTGGGACGACATCAACATCGCCGAGGACAAAGAGAACCTCGAAGTCACCCCGCCGCTCGCGTACGGTTTAGCGCTCGGAATTCAACGGTGGGCGAAGGGGCAGCGCCTCGACGATGTGCTCAAAGAGTGCAACCTCGCCGGTGGCGATTTCGTCCGTTGGGCGAAGCAGGTCATCGACTCGCTCGACCAGATCGCGCACGTTGCGCCCCCAGCGCTTGCGGAAGTCGCACGTGCCACCATCCCGACCATTCGCCGTGGAATCGTTGCCGATTCCGCCTCGCTGTAACCGTTTAGGCTGACACAGTGAAACCGTTGCTGTCGCGCCTGTTGTTGGCGGTGGGCGGTGCGATTATCGCCAGCCTCGCGTACCCACAGCCCGGGATTGCCGTTCTCATGCTCGTCGGACTTCCCATGATGGTGTTCGCGTTTCGCGGTGCGAGTTACCGTGCCGGCGCACTGCTCGGCTTCGCCGTCGGGTTCGCGTACTACGGAAGCGTCGCGCGCTGGTTGACGATTTACCTCGGAATCGTTCCGTGGGCCGGCCTGGTAGCCATGCAGGCCGTCTTGTTTGCGATCGGCGGAGTCCTGCTCGTCGCCGCTTGGCGGGGGACAACCCACCTCAACTTGCATTCGGTGCGGGGAATCCTGCTGGCCGGCGTCCTCATCGCCGCGGCATGGACCACCCGCGAAGCAATCGCAGCGCAGTGGCCCTGGGGCGGGTTCGCGTGGGCACGCGTCAGCCAAAGCCAGGCCGACACGCCACTTCGCTATCTCGCGACCCTGTTCGGGATGTCCGGTGCCTCCGCAGTTCTCGTCTTCGCCTGTGTCGTCACTGTTCTGCTCGTCCAGTGGGGCGGCACCCGCCGCGTCCTCATCCAGCGCGTCACTATCGTTGTCGCCGCCCTCGCGGCCCTGCTTCCGCTTCCGTATCTGCTTCTCGTCACCGCGCCGAGCGGTTCGTTCCGCGTCGCGGCAGTGCAGGGTAACAGCGATTCGGCTTTGTTCTCCACCGCGCGTCAGGGTGACGCAATTCAAAACCACTTCGACGCGATGCAGGCGGTCTCGATCGGGAAGGTCGACGCCGTCGTGTGGCCCGAGAACGCGATGGACATCAATCCGCTCTCCAACCCCGAAATTGCCAACTTTGCCGACCTCATCTCGACCGAAACAGGTGCGCCCTTCATCTTCGGCACGATCACCGAAGACGGCGATGAGATGTTCAACTCGGCGTTGATGTGGGAAGCGGGCAAGGGCGCCGTCGACCAGTACGACAAGGTGCACCCCGTCCCGTTCGCCGAGTACCTTCCCGAACGCGACTTCTTCTATCCGCTCGCACCGGACCTGTTCGACATGGTTCCGCGCGACTACACGCTGGGCACGCGCGACCCCATCTTCGAGTTCAACGGAGTTAAGGCCGGCATCGCCATCTGTTACGACATCGTTGACGACGGCCTGTTCAGCTCAATCCTGTCCGGCGGGGCGAACGTCATCATCGCGCCGACGAACAACTCCGACTTCGGGCACACCGACGAAAACATTCAGCAGCTCGGGATCGCCCGCATGCGTGCCGTCGAAACGGGTCGCGCGGTCGTGAACACATCAACGGTCGGGGTCAGCGCAATCATTGCGCCGGACGGAAGCGACATTGACCGCTTGACTCCGTTCGAACCCGGCGTGATGGTCGCCGACGTTCCGCTGTCAACGGTGGTCACTCCCGCTTCAGTGATTGGTTTGCCGCTCGAATGGGCGCTCATCATCGGGGGAGTAGTGCCCCTCGTCGCGCCTCTCGTTCGTCGACGATTGGGTGCCGATGTCTAGGGCACTTGTCATCATTCCGACGTACAACGAGATCGACAACCTCGCATCAATCATCGAGCGGGTCAGAGCCAGTTCCGCGATCGACATTCTCGTCGTCGATGACGGCTCGCCCGACGGCACGGGAGCTCTCGCCGACGCCATTGCCCAATCCACGCCGCGCGTATTCACACTTCACCGGACCGTCAAGGCAGGTCTCGGTCCCGCCTACATCGCCGGTTTTCAGTGGGCGTTTGAACGCGATTACGAATGGGTCGCCGAAATGGACGCCGACGGCTCGCACGACCCCGCGGTTCTCGCCACCCTCGTCACCATTGCCGAACACTCCGAGGCGGCGCTCGTCATTGGCTCACGGTGGGTACCGGGTGGAACAATCTCTGGTTGGAGCCGCGTACGAGAAGCGATTTCGCGCGCGGGCAACGGTTATGCGCGATTCGCTCTCGGCTCTCGTATCCACGACCTCACCGCGGGATTTCGAGTCATTCGCACCGATGCACTTCGCACAGTGAATCTCTCGACGATTTCGTCAAGTGGATATTGCTTCCAGATTGAAGTCGCCCACCGAATCGAACGCACCGGCGAGGCCGTCATCGAACACCCGATCGTCTTCCGTGAACGTGAAGCGGGGGTCTCGAAAATGCACCTCGGAATCGTCGTCGAGGCGTTGTGGCGCATCACCCTGTGGGGGCTTGCGCGCATCGTCAGCCGCTAGGCCGCTTTCGAGTTGAACTTTCCGGCTGCGCGCATCTCTTCGCGGCGTTCGGCAAGGATGACTTCGAGTTCCTCGATGGTTCGACGCTTCATCAACTGTTCCCAGTGGGTCACGGTCGGTGCGGGCG
>JAHEDU010000081.1 GCA_024641015.1 Micrococcales bacterium | reverse complement strand
TGTTTGCCGAGATTCTCTGCGTACCGCCGCATTAACGAGATTCCGCCACCGCACAGGTCGGCCGCTTCTGCGGGTTCCTGTTCGATGGCGGAATGTTTCACGTGAAACTATGCGCGGCTGATGACCGTGTGGCGGTCTGCGCCTTCGCCTTCAGAGTGCGACGAGAAGCCACGCTCCGACACGAAATCGTGGACAAGCTTGCGCTCGTAGGACGACATCGGGGGGAGTGCGGCCGACTGGGCGCCACCCTCAATTCGCTCAACCGCACGGTCCACGAGTCGCTCGAGTTCCTTCGAACGAGCGTCGCGCGAACCGGCTACATCAAGGATGAGACGTGAGAACTCGCCCGTTGCGGTGTGCACGGACAAACGGGTCAATTCCTGGAGCGCGGCAACGGCGTCAGCCTTCGACAAGACGCCCAGGTCGTCGCTTTCGCCCGCCACAATCGACACGTAGTCGCGGCCGTTCGAGTTCGAGATTTCGAGGTCACCGTCAAGGTCGGCAATGTCGAGGAAGCCCTCGATGTAGTCGGCGGCGATATCGGCCTGGTCTTTGGTGGTTTCAGACATTATTTCTTTCCCTTTCCACGCTTCGCGCGGTTCTTGCCGACGGGCTGCTGGCGTTGTGCCGGCTTCGCTTCCGTGGCTACTTCTTCAGCGGCGGGTGCCACGATTCCCTTGCGCGCATTGCGCTTGGCCTGACGCTCTTCCCACGCTGCGTGAGCCTCTGATCCGGGTGTCGGCATGTTGCGAATGACCACGAACTGCTGACCCATGGTCCAGAAGTTCGAAACCAGCCAGTACATCATGACACCGAGCGGGAAGGCGAAACCAGAGAACAGGAAGACGAGGGGGAGGATGTAAAGGAGGACCTGCTGCTGACGGTATGTCGCGCTCTCCTTGGTCGCCTTCGAGATGTTCTTGGCCATGATCTGACGCTGAGTGAAGAACTGCGAGGCGGTCATCGCAACGACCATGATTCCTGCGACCCAGATGACGGACATGTTGCCGTTAGCCGTGGACATCGCCGAGTGAAGCGGAGCCGAGCCGAAAATAGTGGCCTGGCCGAAGTTCGCGGCGAGATCCAACCCCATGAGACCAATTCCCGCGTCACCCTTAGCGGCGTTCGACAGAGTAGTGAAGAGACCGAAGAAGACGGGCATCTGTGCAACGAGCGGCAGGCAGGACGAGAACGGAGACGTTCCGTGCTTGCCATAAAGCGCCATCGTTTCACGGGTCATCGCCTCACGCGAGAACTGGTCGCGCTTGCCCTTGTACTTCTCCTGAATTCGCTGAAGTTCGGGTGCGACCTCGAGCATCTTGCGCTGCGACTTAATCTGGCGCACGAACAACGGGATCAGAGCGGCACGAACGACAAGAACGAGACCGACGATAGACAGGACCCACGTCCAGCCGTCACCCGCCGACATTCCCAATGCGGTAAGGCCGGTGTGAAAACCAACCAGGAGTGCCTCGATAACCCAGCGGAAGGGCCAGAGGATGATTCCGAAAATGTCGGGCATTAGTGTTCTTTCTTCTTGGGTAGGACAAAGCCAAACCGCGAGAGGGGGAAGTTACCGTCCATTCTCGCAGGTACATCGTCGATTCCGCCACGCGACCACGGGTTGCATCGAAGAATTCGCCATCCCGTCATCGCACCGCCCCGGAACAGGCCGTATTGCTGGACCACTCCGAGACCGTATGCAGAGCAGCTCGGGTGGAATCGGCACACGTTGCCGTAGAGCGGCGAAACCACTTTTCGCCACCCCACGATGAACGCAACGAGGACGTTTCGGGGGAAGAGGTAAAGGTGGCCGAACATCACGCCGACCACCGCTCGGAACATTCCGCAAGATCGCGCTCGAGCGATTCGAAATCAGGAACCGATCCTTCGCACCGGAATCGAAAAACGATATCGCCCCCAAGCCGACCCGACTCGATCAGCGACTTGGCGATGGCGCGAGTACGGCGGCGAATGGTGTTGCGCACGACGGCATTGCCACATTTTGATGTGACGATGATTCCCACCCGGGCTCCTGGCGCGACAATGCGGTAGCCAATCAGATGGTTAGTAACACACTTATCCCCACGTCGAACCACCGAGCGAAAATCGCCTGGTTCAACAATCCTGTTGCGGCGGGGGAGCACTAACGGTCGTTAGACGCTGAGTTCGGTGCGGCCCTTGCGGCGACGGGCGGCGAGGATCGCACGACCGGCACGGGTGCGCATACGAAGACGGAAACCGTGAACCTTCGCACGACGGCGGTTGTTCGGCTGGAAAGTACGCTTTGACATGGGATCTCCTCGGCTTGGTGCCGGATGCTTGAATGTTGATGCGCCACGAGCGCAACCTGACAAGAATAGGGGAATTAATCCGGTGAGTCAAACCGG
>JAHEDU010000043.1 GCA_024641015.1 Micrococcales bacterium | reverse complement strand
GTCGACACCATCACGTCGATGACCTCGGCCCGGCTCAGCCCCGATTGCGACTTGATCGGATCGACTCGCTTCCCCGCACTCGCAACCCCCTTGTCGCTGAGCTTCTCGCGGCCGATGCGCAGCACCTGCATCATCGTGTCGGCATCGATGTCGTACGCCATCGTGACGTGGTGCAACACCGCACCATTACCGAGTCGTTTCTGTGCGGCGCCGCCAATCTTTCCCTGCGGGCTCGCGATGTCATTGAGCGGCTTGTATTCGGCCGCGATTCCGATGGAGTGCAACGCCTGCAAAACCCAGTCGTCAAGGAACGCGTACGAATCGGCAAAGGACATCCCCTGGACAAGTTCTGCCGGCGCATAGATCGAATAGGTGATTGTGTTGCCCGGTTCGATGAACATCGTTCCGCCACCGCTGATGCGTCGGTGCACGCCGATTCCTCGTGCCGCGGCTTCCTCGCCGTCGACCTCGTTGATGAGCGACTGGAACGACCCGATAATGATGGCGGGTTCTGCCCACTCCCAGATGCGAAGAGTCGGCCCGCGACGGCCTTCGCCCAGCTCTTCTGCAAGAACCTGGTCGAGCGCCATGTGTTCGGCGGCGGTCATGGGGACCGGCGCAATGTATTCCCAGTCGTATTCGGTGAACGACCGAGCATGCGCGATCGCGCGACGAACCGCCGTGGCGACCGCCTCGGGGTGGAAGCCCAGCATGACGACGTCGTCGGGAAGTGCGTCACGGACTCGGCGCGCAATTTCGCCCGCGTCGGCGGAGACGGGAAGCCCCTCGATCGCGGCGGTCATCGTGTCGAGCGCCTCGTCGGGTTCGAGGAAAAAGTCACCCGACAATTTCACGTTGGCGAGGTGGCCGTCGATCTCGTCCGCCTCGACGACGACCAACTTGCCGCCGGGGACCTTGTATTCGCCCTTCATCGCGAGCCACCTCCGATTCGTGCATCGACCCACGCGAACAGGTCGCGCCACACCTCGGACCGGTTGGTTTCAAAGTAGATTTCGTGACGGGCACCGGCGTACACGAAGAGTTCAACGTCGGAATAGCCGGCCTTCACGTAACGGGCGGCGAGCGCCGCAACGCTCTTCTCGTTGCCGAGCGAGTCGTCACCACCCTGAATGATGAGCAACGGGATGTCACGGTGAGCGGGCTTCGGCAGACCGATCAGCTTCAGTGCTCCGCCGATTCCGAACTGCGCCATCGCGTTGGCCTTGAATGTCAGTGGGTCCGCCTTGAACGCGTGGTGCGCGGCGGTATCGCGGTTCAACCATTCGTGGCCGGTGTCGCCGAGCTTCGCGAAGCGGGCGTTGAGGTCGCCGGCGTTCATCGTGAACGGTGTGCGAAGCGCCGTGCCCGACCACACAACGAGGTCGGCGCCGAGCGAGCCCTGATCGAGAGCAATCTGTCCGAACAGCGACCCCATCGAGTGTCCGACGAAAACGACCGGAAGGTCGGGATGTTCGGCGCGGGCGATGGCGGTGAGCTGATTGATGGAGTCAACGGCGCCGTCGACTCCGCGTGGGCCCAGGTGCCCGAACTTCGATTCATCGCCGTTCCACTGTTCGCGCCAGGTCTCGCCGTGGCCGCGGTGATCGTCGGCGTAGACAACAAAACCGTTGCGGACGAACTCGGCGGCTAGTTCCGCATAGCGCTGCGAATGGTCACCCTGCCCGTGCGAGATTTGTGCGATTCCGCGGGGCTTGGCGGCCGACCACACCGTGTAATGGATGGTGACTCCGTCCGCATCGACGAAAGTGTGGTGGACGGAATCGGTCTGGGCCATGAGCCAAGTTTAGGAGGTCGTCGGTTTTGCCCGCGAGCGTAGGATGAGAACGTGGTTGGCCGTCGGAAGTCCTCTCCGCGCGAATCGCGCCCGACACTTTTTCGGGCCCTCGCCGTGCGCAACTTCCGCATCTGGATCGCCGGTGCACTCATCGCAAACATCGGGTCGTGGGCACAGCGCACCGCGCAGGACTGGCTAGTCCTCACCGAGCTGACAAACGATGACGCCGTCGCGGTGGGTATCTCGCTGTCGCTGCAGTTCGGTCCCATCTTTGTGCTTGGCCCGTTCATCGGTCCGCTGATCGACCGCGTCAACGGTCGCACCATCATCCTCATCACGACGATCGTCGAACTCGTCCTCGGGCTCGTCCTCGGTGTTGCCGTGGTTCTTGGAGTCGCAACACTTCCCCTGGTCTATGCGCTCGCCCTCGCTCTGGGTGTCAGCCAGGCGTTCGAAGCGCCGGCTCGAATGGCCTTCGTCAGCGAGCTTGTCGGTAAGGCGAACATCTCCAACGCGGTCGGGATGAACTCGATGATGTTCAACACCTCGAGACTGGTCGGCCCCGCGATTGCCGGACTCGCAATCACGACGGCGGGAACAGGCTGGACGCTGACCATCGCCGCCGCCGCGTATTCCGCTGCTGTCATCGCGATTCTCAGTCTTCGGTCGCGCGAACTGCACCCTGTCACCAAGGTTGCCAAGGCGAAAGGCCAGTTCCGCGAGGGGCTTCGCTACATCCGCGGGCGAACAGACATCGTCATCGTCCTCTCCATGGCGTTCGTTGTCGGTGCACTCGTCTTCAACTTCGGAATCTTCTCGGCGACGATGGCGGTCATCGAATTCGGGCTGGGCGCCCACGACTACGGATTCATCACCTCGGCTCTCGCCGTCGGGTCAATGACGGGGGCGCTGATCGTTGCGCGATCCACTCGTCCGCGGTTGTCGGTCATCATCGTCGCGGCGGGAACGATCGCGGTGGGCGCAACTCTCGCGGCTTTCGCACCGACCGTCACGATGTTCGTCGTCCTCTACCCGATTCTCGGTCTCGGCGCGATCCTCATGATTGCGACGAGCAACTCGTACCTGCAGGTGTCGACGGACGACGAATTCCGCGGACGCGTGATGGCTATCTATTCGACCGTGGTGATTGGCGGTACGCCGTTCGGGTCGCCCCTGGTTGGCTTCGTTGCGAACACGCTCGGACCGCGTTGGGCGATTGGAGTGGCGGCACTCGGCGGATTGATTGCCGCACTGATCGGCTTCATCTGGATGCGAGCTGGACATCACATCCGCACGTCCGAGACGATTCGATCCGCCTTCCGGCACACCGACGCGGACGACACCACCGCGACGCAACTCATCACCATCGTCCATAAGTCGCCGTAAACGCCCGAATCCTGCGCCTGGGTCGCGTTTGGCGCGCGAGACCTCGTAGAGTGAAGACATGGACGCAACCGACCGCCGTATCATCGAACAACTTCGCGATAACGCTCGAGCGGGATATGCGGATATCGGTGACGTCGTCGGACTGTCGGCGAGCGCCGTCAAGCGCCGCATCGACCGACTCGTTGAAACGGGCGCGATTCGCGGATTCACCGTCCAGGTCGACCCCGCCGCTGAAGGTGTCGGCGTCGAAGCGTACGTCGAGCTCTACTGCCGCGGCACGGTTGCCCCCGAAGAACTGCGGACAATCCTGCAAGCAGTCCCCGAGGTTGTCTACGCCGGAACGGTATCTGGCCAGGCCGACGCGATTCTTCACATGCGCGCTCACTCGATCCCCGCGCTGGAAGCTGCTCTCGAAAAGGTGCGCAACGCTCCAAACGTTGACCACACTCGGTCATCGATTCTGTTGTCCCGGCTCGTTCACCGCCGCATTCTCTAACGTTTTGTACTGACATGGCGGGTCCTTCGCGGGTGAACCGCGAGAATAGTTCCATGCGTATTGGAGTTCTGACCTCGGGTGGAGACGCACCCGGCCTCAATGCCGTTATTCGTGGCGCCGTCCTCAATGGCGAGCGCCAGTACGGCCTCGACTTCATCGGTATTCGTGACGGATGGCGCGGACTTGTTGACGCCGACTTCCAGCAGCTCGAACGCTCCGACGTCAAGGGCATCGGCAAGATGGGCGGAACGATTCTCGGGTCGTCACGCACCAACCCGTTCGAAGGCAACGGCGGTATCGACCGCATCAACCAGGTCATGTCCGACGCCAAGATGGACGCGCTGCTAGTCATCGGCGGCGAAGGAACTCTCGCCGCAGCGAACCGCCTCGCCGAAGCCGGTATCAAGATCGTCGGAGTCCCCAAGACGGTTGATAACGACCTGTCCGCTACCGACTACACGTTCGGTTTCGACACCGCGGTGAACATTGCAACGGATGCGATGGACCGACTTCGCACCACGGGCGACTCGCACCACCGTTGCATGGTCGCCGAAGTCATGGGTCGCCACGTTGGCTGGATCGCGCTGCACTCGGGAATGGCCGCCGGCGCGCACGCGATCCTCATCCCCGAACGCAAGACTTCTCTCGACGAGATTGTCGGCTGGGTTCAGTCGGCCGCATCGCGTGGTCGCGCTCCCCTCGTCGTTGTCGCGGAAGGCTTCCTGCTCAACACGATGGATGATGCTCACTCCGAGCGTGGACTTGATGCGTTTGGTCGTCCTCGTCTCGGCGGAATCGGCGAACAGCTCGCTCCGCTCATCGAACAGGCGACCGGAATCGAAACGCGTGCGACCACGCTCGGTCACATTCAACGCGGTGGAACCCCGTCGGCATTCGACCGCGTACTCGCGACGCGCTTCGGCATGAACGCTGCCCGAATCATTTCGGAAGAGGGCTGGGGCCAGATGGTCGCCCTTCGCGGAACAGACATCGTGACGACTCCGTTCGAAGCGGCACTCGGCCAGCTCAAGCAGGTCCCGATGGACCGCTGGGATGAAGCCGCGCTTCTGTTCGGCTAAGCGTCTAGGTACTCGAGCAGCGCGTCGATAAGCGCTTCGTTGGTTCGCTCGGTTGCCGTAGCGGACACCGACAAACCGACGTTGTTTGCGTCGTAGGCCGTGCGCGGTCCGATGCACACGATCGCCGTTGATTCCGGAATCGGCTGGAGCTGTTCGGCAAGGTAACGGGCGACGCTTCCGGACGACACAAGGATTGACGTGATGGATCCGTCGCGAACGCCCTCGATCACGTCCGTCGGAAGAGCAACGCCGACCGTCTTGTAGGCGGAGACGAATCGGGCCGCGATTTCGCGTTCCGCGAGTCCGGCCTCGAGAAGTGGTTCGGAGGTTTCGGCGTGCGGGACGAGGACCCGCGCGGTGTCGAAACCAGCGGGAAGATTCGCGAGGAACCCGCGCGGTGAGTTGTCGGTTCCGGGAACGAAGTCGACGCGGAAGCCGGCGAACGTCAATGCTTGTTCGGTGGTTTCACCGATCGCGGCGACCTTCGTCGTTTCCGGGATGCAAATGCGCAGATGGTGAAGGACATCGACGGCGGTCGCACTGGTCAGCACGATCCAGTCGTAGTTGCCGTTCTGCAAATCGGCCAGCGCCTCATCGAGCGCAGCCGAGTCGTCAGCGGAGGCAAAGTTGATGACGGGCGCCACGACCGCGCGGGCTCCGAGGACCGTCAATCGATTCGAGATGTCCTGGGCGAAGTTCCCCCCGCGAGGGATGAGAACGGTTTGGCCGGCCAGTCGCTTGACGATCGGGATGCTCGACGTCGGCGACACTTCACGAATCGCGAAATCAGTCATCCCCGAAAACCGCCCAGGCCACTGTGCTGATGACGACCACACCGAGAACGCCGACACCGATCCACCACGGCACGGGGTTGCCCTGATAGGAGGCGGTCATTCGCTCGGTGAGAATTTTGCGCTGTGCGTCGACGTCGAGCTTGTGCTCAAGTTCGCCGATGCTGCCAGCGAGCTTCGCACGCTTCGCGGCGATGTCCGCGGCGATTCGCTCACGCTCGCTCATCGTCACCTCGCTTGCCAATGTTTTTGAGGTCCGCCGCAATCTGGTCGACCGACTCGAAGGGAGTGAAGCCCTTCTTAATCGAACCGACGCCGGCCGCGACAAAGATGAGTCCGACGAGAAGTGCACCACCGCCGACGCTGAGGGCGGCCGCCCATGCGGGCATGATGAGCGAGAGGGCAAGGATTCCGGCAACGACGAGCATCAGCAGGAACGCCGAGATAAGGGTGACGCCGAGGGTGACGAGTCCGAGACCGACGCCGGCCGCACGCAACTTGGAGGCGAGCTCGGTCTGAAGCAGGCGAATTTCGGCGCGAACCAAGTCGCTCAGTTCGCGGGGCAGATCGGCGAGAAGCCGGAAGAATCCGCGACGGCTGTTGTCCTCGGACATGAACTACTTCCCTGCCGACTCCGAATCGGATGCGGTGGTCGTCTTCGTTGACGCCTTGGGCTTGGTGGTTGCCGACTTTGCTGCAGCAGGCTTCGAGGTGGCGGGCTTGGTTCCACGGGCTTCGTCAACCTTCGCAGCGACCTTCTTGGCGTTCGCGCTGACGAAATCGACCACCTCGGGTGCCTTGTCCTTGACGAATTCGGTGGCAACAGTGACCTGTTCCTGCACGCGAGGGTCGTTCCAGACCTTGAGAGCGGCGGACTTGATCTGGTTGTAACGAGCACGACCGGCGCGGGTACCGAAGATGTAACCGACTCCCAGTCCGAGAGCGAAGAGAACCTTGCCTCGCATGATGCCTCCTATATATGCCGTGCAGGATATTAACACTAACGCGGTTTCGAGGGGCTCAAAATCCGCGATTCCCTGAATTCATAGGGTTACGGGCGAACCGTTACCAAATCGTCACGCGCTCGGAAGGGGCCAGCCACATCGCGTCGCCCTCGGTGACGCCGAACGTCTCGTGGAACAGGTCGAGGTTGCGTGCGATCTGGTTGCAACGGAATTCCGTGGGCGAGTGAGGGTCGATCGTGAGCAGTCGAAGTGCTTCTTCGTCGCGAGCGGCTTGACGCCACACCTGCGCCCAGGACAGCAGGAATCGTTCAGCGCCGGTGAGCCCGTCGACAACCGGAGGTTCTTCGCCGCCGAGTGACAGCTGGTACGCCTTCCACGCAATCGTCAGTCCGCCAAGGTCACCGATGTTCTCGCCGATGGTGAGCTCACCGTTGACGTGGTGTCCGGGAAGGGCAGCCGGCTCGAGCGCGTTGTACTGGTCGATGAGTGCGCGCGTCAGCTCAGTGAACTTCGCGCGGTCCTCATCCGTCCACCAGTTCGACAAACGGCCGTCTCCGTCGAATTCGCTTCCCTGGTCATCAAAACCGTGACCAATTTCGTGACCGATCACACCACCAATACCGCCGTAGTTCGCGGCCGGGTCGGCGCTGACGTCGAAGAATGGCCACTGCAGGATCGCGGCGGGGAAGACGATCTCGTTGAAACCGGGGTTGTAATAGGCGTTGACCGTCTGAGGCAACATGAACCATTCGTCGCGGTCGATCGGCTTGCCAACCTTGCCCAGTTCACGGGCGAACTCAAACTCGGCAACCGCGGTGACGTTCGCAACGAGGTCGTCGGCGTACACGGTGATCGACGAGTAATCGCGCCACTTCGACGGGTACCCAATCTTTGGCGTGAACTTGTCGAGCTTCTCGAGAGCGCGGACCTTGGTCTCGGAACTCATCCAGTCGAGGTTGGTGATCGATTCACGGTACGCCTCGATGAGGTTGGCGATGAGAACATCCATCGCTGCCTTCGCCGCCGGCGGGTAGTGGCGCTCGACGTAAATCTTGCCGATCGCTTCGCCCAATGCGCCCTCGGTGAACGACACCGCGCGCTTCCAGCGGGCGCGCTGTTGCGGGGTTCCCGACAGGGTCTTGCCATAGAACTCGAAGTTCGCGACCGAGAAGTCGTCGGACAGGTACGGCGCGAGTCCGTGGATGACCTGCCAGCGCAGCCAGTCAGACAGTTCGTCGTGCGAGGCAGATTCGATGACCGCGCGAACATCTTCGATATACGACGGCTGGCGCACGACGACCTCGGCAAAGACACGATCGGACACGTCGAGGGCGTCGCGCCACGGTGCCGCGATGGGTCCCAGTGCCGACGCGAATTCCGCCCACGGAGTCAGGTTGTACGTCGCGTGGGTGTCGCGGCACCGAACGTTGTCCCAGTGCCCCGCCGCGATGCGGGTTTCCATCGAGAAAACACGGGCGGCGCGGTCAGCCGCGTCTGCAAAGCCGGCGAGGGCGAACATGCGCTCGAGGTGCGACAGGTACGCGGCACGAACATCGGCGAAGGTGTCCTCGCGGTAATACGACTCATCGGGCAGGCCGATCCCGCCCTGTTCAACGAACAAGAGGTAGCGCTCGGGGTCGCCGGGGTCGTTGTCAACCCACATGGAGACGAACGAGCCGATGCCCTGGCGCTCGAGTCGACCGAGCAGTTCAACCAAAACGGTCAGCGAATCGGCGCTGTCGATCTGCGCCAGCAGCGGGCGAAGCGGTTCGGCGCCGAGTTCGTTGACGCGCGCCTCGTTCATGAACGACGTGTACAGGTCGCCCACCTTGCGTGCTTCGGTACCGGGCTCGGCGTTCTGGCACTCTTCGATAATCGTGCGAACCGCCTTCTCGGCCTCCTCGGCGAGGATGAGGAATGAGCCGTATCGAGCACGATCCTCGGGGATCGGATTGGCGTCGATCCACTTCTGGTTCATGTGACGGTACAGGTCGTCCGCGGGGCGGATTCCGTCGTGGCGGTTGGCAAGTTCGATTCCCGAGTGCAGCATGGTTCCACCCTACGATGTAGAGGTGACAACAGTCCCTGCAGAATTCGACCTTGCTGGTCGCACCGCTCTGGTGACCGGAGCGGGTAGCTTCGAGGGAATCGGATTCGCGGCGGCGAAAGTTCTCGGATCGTTGGGCGCCCGTGTCGTCATGACTGCGACGACGAACCGCATTGACGAGCGCGTTGCCGAACTGGCCGCTCTCGGGATTGATGCCGTGGGGCTTATCGCGCGCCTTGAATCGCCCGAGCTCGTTGCCGCGTTGGTTGCAGAACTCGCGTCCCGCGACATTTCGCCCGAAATCCTCGTCAACAATGCCGGCATGATTGCGACCGGCGAAGGCTGGGCGCGGGGCGACCTCGCGATGCCCGCTTCCGATTGGCAGGCAACCATCGACGCCAACCTCTCGTCGGCGTTCTATGTTTCCCGCGCGCTGATCCCCGCCATGATTGAGCGCGGTTGGGGTCGCGTCATCAACGTCGCGTCGACCACCGGTGGCGTCGGCGCCGCGCGAGACGACATCGCGTATGCGGCGGCAAAGGCGGGAGTGGTCGGATTGACCCGCGCGCTCGCCGTGGACTCGGCCGCTCATGGTGTCACCGTCAACGCGATCGCGCCGGGGTGGATCGAAACGGCCTCGCAACTGGATTCCGAGGTCATCGAGGGAACTCTCGTCCCGGCCGGCCGAAGCGGTCGACCTTCCGAGGTCGGCAGCGCGATCGCATCACTCGCCATTCCCGGTGCCGGTTACATCACGGGGCAGGTCATCGTCGTCGACGGGGGAAACGCGATTGCCGAAGAGCGACGATTTGCTCGAGGCGACTCGTGAGGCTCGTCGTCGCAACGTGTTCGGTCGCCTATTCGGGCCGACTGTCGGCGCATCTTCCGCTCGCCACGCGCGTGCTCATGCTCAAGGAGGACGGCAGCGTCCTCATCCACTCCGACGGCGGTTCGTACAAGCCGCTCAACTGGATGAGCCCGCCCTGCGTCACCGACACCATCGAGGTTGACGACGAACAACGCGAGGCTGGAGTCATCGAGCAGTGGAAGGTGACACACACCAAGACCGCCGACATCCTCGTCATTTCGATTCACGAAATCCACCACGATTCGAGCCACGAACTGGGCGTTGATCCCGGACTTATCAAGGACGGCGTCGAGGCCGACCTTCAGAAGTTGTCCGCTGAACACATCGAGGTGTACGGCGAAGGCTTTTCGCTCATTCGACGTGAGTACTTCACCGCCATCGGGCCTGTCGACATCCTCGCGCGCGATGCGAACGGCGAAACCGTTGCGATCGAAATCAAACGCCGCGGCGACATCGACGGCGTCGAGCAGCTCACGCGATATGTCGAACTGCTCAATCGCGATTCGACCCTCGCCCCCGTTCACGGGGTTTTTGCCGCACAGGAAATCAAGCCCCAGGCGCGCACGTTGGCGGAAGATCGCGGGTTCCGCTGTGTCGTTCTCGACCTCGATGATTTGCGCGGGCTCGACACCTCGCACGACAAGTTGTTTTGATGCGACCGTACGACGTCGTCCTCTGGGACCTTGACGGAACCATCATGGATTCCGCGCCCGGGATATTCCTGTCCTTTGAACACACCTTCACCGAAATGGGGTTAGTTGCTCCCGACCGCGCCGAGCTACGCCGTTATTTGGGTCCGCCGCTCAAGTCGACGTTCGGGGAACTGTTGGGATTTTCACCGACGGAAACGATACGCGCCATCGAGATTTATCGCGAGGAGTACCACCAGGTCGGAGCGTTTACCGCTGAGCCCTTCCCCGGAATTGTTCAGCTCATCGCCGACGTGCGCGCCGCGGAAATCACAACCGCGCTTGCCACCTCGAAGGCGTACACCGCGGCTCGGCTGGTCACCGAGCACTTCCACCTTGACGAGCTTTTCGACATTTACGGCACCGCAACCGATGACGACGTTCGAAAGACAAAGGCGGACGTCCTCGAATTCATCCTCGACGAATTGGGCGAACGCGGAACGAATCGGAGTCGGATTGTCCTCGTTGGCGATCGCATTCACGATGTCGAGGGTGCACGCGAATTCGGTATCGACTGCGTGCTTGTCGAATGGGGTTACGGGGAGCCGGACGAATTTGCCAAGGCGACGGACAGTTTCTCGACAGTCAGTGAGCTTCGTCGGTTCCTCGGCGTTTAGCGACGAAGGCGAAAGAGTCCGAGTCGCCCCGAATTGAGGACGACGAACACCGATGAGAACGCCATTGCGAGTCCGGCGATGGCAGGACCAACAATTCCGACGATGGCGACGGGGATTGCGAGCGCGTTGTAACCGAAAGCCCACCACAAGTTCCCGCGGATCGTTCCCAGGGTTGAACGCGACAATCTGATCGCGTCCGCGACACGTCGAACATCCGCCGACACGATGACGATGTCGCTGGCTTCGATCGCGACATCTGTGCCACCGCCCATGGCAATCCCGCAATCCGCCTGTGCCAACGCGGCGGCGTCGTTAATTCCGTCGCCGACCATCGCCACGACGTGACCTTTTTTCTGAAGATCGAGGATGAGGTCGCGTTTGTCTGCGGGAAGCATCGGTGCGTGGATTTCGTCAACCCCTACCTCGGCACCGATGCGCCGCGCAACGGTATCGGAATCGCCCGACGCGAGAATGGTGCGAAGTCCCAGCGCGCGAAGTGCATCGACGGCGGCTGGCGAAGACGGTCGCACGGGGTCGCTCACCGCGATGGCGCCCGTGATTCGATCATCGTGGGTGAGAACAGACACGGTGTGCCCGTTACTCGACCATCCTTCGACCGTTCCGCGAAGTTCGTCGCTGATAGTCGAACCCTCGGCGAGCGCCCAGGCGAGCGTTCCGACGCGAACCCGGGTTGATCCCAGATAGCCGACAACCCCGTAACCCGGCACTGCCA
>JAHEDU010000041.1 GCA_024641015.1 Micrococcales bacterium | reverse complement strand
GGGGACTCTTCGTCAAGGACATAGAGGACGGCGACGCGGTCGGCGCTCGCGAGAGCGGCCGTGAGCGCGGGGTTGTCGGCAACCCGAAGGTCGTCACGCAGCCAGACCAGCGAGGTTGTCATGATCTCCTAGAACATGTCGGGGGATCGGCCCGTGCCGTAGTTGATGGTGACATCAGCGTGGCGGTCAAACCGGTACCCAATTCCTCGAACCGTCCGCACAATGTCCTCGAACGGTTCAAGCTTGCTTCGCAATCGTCGCACATGAACGTCGATCGTTCGGGTGTTCGGGCGGTCAACGTCACTCGCCGACCACAACGTGTCGATGATGTCGCTGCGGTCCACGGTCACTCCTTCGCGAAGCACGAGGAACTGCAGCAGTTCGAATTCTTTGTACGTCAGCGGCGACGGCTCGTCGTTGATGACCACGCGCTTGCGCGACAAGTCGATGTCGACCCCCGTGCTCTTCGTCGTGGGCTTCGGCGGCAGCAGTTCTGCGACAGCCTTGGGCTCGCGCAACGCCAAACGAACGATGTCCAGGTTGCGTCCTCGTTGTGCCGGCGGTGCGTACGCGACGGCAACATGGCTCTCGACGCCCGAAACCTGGTCGTCCACAGTCTTACGAAGTGTTGCGACGAGTTCTGCGATTGTCGTGCCCGCGGCCTCTGCGGTGGCGTCATCGATCCCGACGTACAGCGCAAAACCGCGTAGTTGCGCGTTTGTTTCGGGATTTTCGGGCATCCCGAAATTTTACCGCCTACCCGGCGACTCCGTAGAGACGGTCTCCGGCATCGCCCAATCCAGGGACGATGTAGCCGTGTTCGTTCAGTCGTTCGTCGAGCGAACCGAGGACCAGCGTGACGTCACGATCGCCGACCGCCGCCTTCACCGCGTCGACACCCTCGGGTGCACCAAGAAGGCACACCGCGGTGACGTCGTTGGCGCCACGGTCAAACAGGTATTCGATCGCAGCGATGAGTGAACCGCCCGTCGCCAGCATCGGGTCGAGCACGTAGCACTGGCGTCCGGACAAGTCGGCGGGAAGTCGCTCGGCATAGACGCTGGGCTGCAGGGTCTGTTCATCACGAACCATTCCGAGGAAACCGGTTTCGGCCGACGGCATTAGGCGCAGCATTCCGTCGAGCATTCCCAGTCCCGCACGAAGGATGGGGACGATCAGAGGACGTGGCTCGGCGAGAATGACTCCCTCGGTCGGCGCAACGGGCGTTTCGATGTGATGAGGCACGACTCGAACGTCACGAGTCGCCTCGTACGCGAGCAGCGTGACGAGCTCGTCAGCGAGTTTGCGGAAGATCGACGACGGCGTTGACTTCTCGCGCAACATCGTCAGTTTGTGGGTAATCAGGGGGTGTTCGGCAACAATCACTCGCATAGGCTCACTGTATAGGAGGTGCTCGTGTCCGCGTTGGAATCGGCAATGGCCGTCGCCCTGTCCGAAGCTCTCGAGGCGCTCGCGACGGGTGATGTACCCGTCGGCGCAATCGTCGTCGGCCCGACCGGTGATGTCGTCGGCACGGGTCACAACGAGCGCGAAGCCACGGGAGACCCCACCGCTCACGCGGAGGTCGTCGCCCTGCGAGCCGCTGCTGAGGCAGTCGGCTCATGGAATCTCACCGACCACACCCTTGTCGTCACTCTCGAGCCCTGCGTGATGTGCGCAGGTGCAATACTCAACGCCCGTATCGGCCGAGTCGTGTTTGGCGCGTGGGACCCGAAAGCCGGTGCCGCGGGAAGCGTCGTCGACCTGCTTCGCGACCGAACCCTGCCGACGCGAGTCGACGAGGTCATCGGTGGCGTGCTGGAAACCGAATGCTCGGTGTTATTGACCGAGTTCTTTGGGAACCTGCGCGACTAGGACCAGAGTTCCGCGTTCCAGAGGACCGCGATGATCAGGTTGATCACGGCGAAGCCACCGGCTGCGTGGAAGAACGGCTGAAGCTTCGACTCGCCGTGCGCCTGGCGCTTGCGACCGATGATCGCGGCGACGAGAGCGCCCGTCGCGAGAAGCGTCTTGACGGTGATCTTGAAGTTATCGGGAGCATCGTCGAGCGCGTACGACAGTCCGACGAGCAGGGTTCCCGTGCTGAGCTGCACGATGGCCGCCCACATCATCGCGGTGAAGGGGAAGTCCGACTTGCGCTTCATGTTGACGATGAACGCACCGACGAGGACTGCCATACCGGCGAGGTGGATAACGACGAGAGATTCTTTGAGAAGTTCCATAGTTGTCACAATACTCTTGGAGTCATGGCAGAGACATATGCGTTCCTTGGTACCGGCTCGATGGGCGGAGCAATTCTTGACGGGCTCGTCGCCGGTGGCGATAGTGTCGTGGTTCGGTCGACAACTCGGTCTAGCACCGTGTCACGAGTTGGCGTCGAATCTCGCTCGATCGAGTCAGACGCGAACGCCAACCGTTGGGCCGTGGACGGCGCGACCGTCGTCGTCATTGGTGTGAAGCCCGCGATGGTCACCGACCTACTGCGCGAAATCGCTGATGCTCTCGACCCCAACGCGCTCATTATTAGTGTCGCCGCAGGAGTCACCACGGCAACGATGGAGTCGGTCGTGACGAACCCCGTTGTTCGCGCAATGCCCAACACTCCAGCACTGATTGGCAAGGGTGTCACCGGAATTTCGGCGGGGTCACGTGCGACCGCGGAGAACCTGGCCACCGCACGCCACCTCTTCGAGGTTGTCGGGTGGGTGCTCGAACTTCCGGAAACTCAGATCGACGCGCTGAGCACAATCTCGGGTTCAGGACCGGCCTATGTGTTTCACGCGATGGAGCAGTGGACGCGCGCCGCTGTCGAACTCGGATTTGCCGAGCCCGACGCCCGCAATCTTGTCGAGAAGACGTTTGCGGGAGCGACGGCTCTGCAGGAATCAACAGGTACTGATCCGGCCGAACTTCGCCGCCGCGTCACCAGCCCGAACGGTACCACCGAGCGCGCGATTGCCGTCCTCGACGAAGCGCAACTCGCTGATGTCTATCGCACCGCCGCGGAGGCAGCGCTCGCCCGCGCCCGCGAACTCGCGGCGCAACTGTCCTCTTGACTCTCACGCGACACAGGGTTCGTTCATAGCGTTCGTTTAGGAACGCGGACGACAGTCGTACCTGTGACACCGACAAATGAAAGGGAGTGACACAACATGGCATTCAAGAAAAAGGGCGGCGACGAGTTCGCCGCAACGGAATCGACCGAGACGGTCGAACCGACCAAGGACGCAAAGTCGTCAACCTCGAACGGGCGTAAGCCTTTGACCATCGCCGCGATCATCGGCGGAGGAGTTCTCGCACTGGGCGCAGCATTTGGAGTCGGCCTTGTCGCCGGCCACGCTGCTCCCGGATTCCCCGGTGGACCCGAGTTCGCAGCGGGAGCCGTTCCATTCGATGGACACGGTGACCGCGATGGCGACCGCGGTGGCGACCACCGCGGTGGACTCGGCAAGCTCGAGCACTCGGGCGAGGCTCGAGTCGGCGGACAAGGCGGCCCTGCAGGTGGCGACTTCTGCCACCCCGGTGACGGTCACACCCACGACGCAGCGGGCAATGACGTTGCCCCGAGTGACGCTCCCGAGGGCTTCACCTGCCAGACCGGACCTGCCGACGGCACTGCCCCGGTAGCACCCGCACCCGGAGCGAGCACCACTCCGTAACCAGATTTACCTCCTTTCCGTGGTTAGTGGAACAGGGTATCCCGCGAGGGATACCCTGTTTCTTATGGATGACATCTTCAACGTCTTGGCCGAACCGATCCGTCGCGAGATCCTCGTTCGACTGCGCAACGCAGCGCCGGGTGACCTTGCCGTTGGAGACCTCGTCACGTCGTTAGGACTCAGTCAGCCGACCGTTTCCAAGCACCTCAAAGTCCTGCGCGACACCGGTCTCGTCGCGGTTCGTGAAGACGGTCAGCACCGCTTTTACCGACTCAACCCCGAACCACTCGCGGCGGTCGAGGGATGGGTTCTTGGAATGAACGACGGCCGACCCGCCACCGCCGACCCCGAGACTCCGACGCTCGGACTTCTCAAGGACGTCGATGTTGTTGGGCTGGGACGTGCCGTTGGGCGCTTCGCCGCCACGGTATTCCCGCCGCCGCGCGCCCCGCGCTCTGAATCGCGCTAGACTGCTCGTTATTGTCCGTTCGCCGGCATTCGTGTCGGCTCAGGTAAAAGGTGTCCCATGGGTTCCGTTATCAAGAAGCGTCGCAAGCGTATGGCGAAGAAGAAGCACCGCAAGTTGCTTCGCAAGACGCGCCACCAGCGTCGCAACAAGAAGTAGTCGCTTCGCGACCGACAAGCGCCCGGCTTAGGCCTGGCGCTTTTGTCGTATCGGGATGATTTCCCAGCCTCGCGATTCGGCGACGCGACCCAGTTCGCGATCGGGGTTCACGGCGAACGCGTGACCGACCGCACTGAGCATCGGGATGTCGTTTCGGGAGTCCGAATACGCGCTGCAGTCGGAGAGGTTCACACCCTTCGTCGCGGCCAGCTTGGTAATGGCCGCAACCTTACGAAGTCCGTGAAGTGGCGCGTCGACGAGGTGTCCCGTTGCGAATCCGTCCTTCGACTCGACCTCTGTGCCGAGGGCACCGGTGAAGCCGAGGTCGGCTGCGACAATCTCGGCGAACGACCGCGGCGACGCGGTGACAATCCACACCTCGTCACCCTTGGCGAGATGCGTTCGTGCTCGGTCAAGGCTCGCCGTGATCAGTCGTGATTCGACCGCGTCACGCGCCGTCGCGTGTGCGATGTCGGCCAACGCCTCGACCGAGCGCCCGGCGATGAGAGCAAGCCCGCGGCTTTGGGCGACCGTGCTGTGCGCGGTCGTCTCGCCCACGGTGAGGAACGTGAGTTGGTGCCATCCGAAACGCACCAGGTCGATCAATCGGAGTTGGCGTTGCTTCCACGCGGTCAGTGCGTACAGGAACATCGTCGAACCGCGAACAAGGGTGTTGTCGAGGTCGAAGAAGGCGATGGCGCGCACGGGCGTGGGCATTGCTCCAGCATAGGCTGGGGGCATGTCGGACGTCACGGTCGAAATCTTCGGGAAGCCCGGGTGCCACCTTTGTGACGACGCACGACAGGTCCTCGACCGAGTCATCGCCGATTTCCCGGGTGTCGAACTCGTCGAGCGCAACATCCTCGACAACGCCGAATGGTTCGAGTCGATGCAGAACGACATTCCCGTCGTCACCATCAACCAGAAGCGTCACGCTCAGTGGCGCGTCACCGAAGCGGACCTTCGCGCCGCGCTGAGGGAGGTAACCGAATGATCCGCCACATCGTCATGTGGAAGTTGGCCGCGAACGAGGACGCCGAGCGCGCCATGGTGACTCGCGAGATCATCCGCCTTCTCGAGGGACTTCCCGAAGTCGTTCCCGGCCTCACGTCGCTCGAAGTCACGACCGACCTGGGCGACGACTCGTCGAACTACGACCTCGTGCTCGTGAGCGAACACGTTTCGCAGCAGGCACTTCTCGACTACCAAGAGCACCCCGCACACCGTGCAGCTGCCCAGTGGATTCGCGAGCACGTGACCGCGCGGGCGAGCGTCGACACGGCTCTCTGACCCCATGTGCGGTCGGTACGCGTCGACCCTCAGCGGCGAGGAACTGGGTCGGTACTTTGCGACGGACGAGATCGCCGACGTCGAGCTGAAGCCGTCGTGGAACATCGCCCCGACTCAGCAGGTCCCGATTGTTCTCGAGAAGCGCGATGACCGCGCGCGCTTGCTCACAACAGCGAGATGGTCGCTCGTCCCGCCGTTCGCTGATTCGCTGACGTTGAAATTTCCGACATTCAACGCCCGCAGCGAGACGGTGTGCGAGAAGGCGTCGTTCCGATCCGCGATCGTGCACCAGCGGGCAATCCTGCCAGCCGACGCGTATTACGAATGGCACACCGAAGGGAAAGTGAAAACGCCGTTCGCGGTGACACCCGCCGACGGTTTGCTCGCGTTCGCCGGCATTTATTCGTGGTGGCGCGAATCACCCGCCAGCGAGTGGGTGCTCACCGCGACAATCCTCACGATGGCGGCACCCGAGCCGATCGCGTGGTTGCACGACCGCTCGCCCGTCGTTTTGGGCACGGACGACTGGGCGTGGTGGTTGAACCGCGACACCACCGCCGACCAATCGTTCGTCGACGAGGCCGTCGCCCGGTCGATCCCCGTCGCCAGCGCACTGAACACGCACGAGGTCAACCCTGTCCGAGGCGACGGACCCGAGCTTCTCCTGCCCGCCGACCTGGGCCGTTTGTAGACTGAACCCATGTCTGTGAACCCTGATTTGGTCGGGCGCGAGTTCCCGCCCGTCGGCCCGTACCTCGTCGGTCGTGAAAAGGTCCGCGAATTCGCGAAGGCGGTTTTCGCGACGAACCCGATCTTCTCCGACCTCGAGGCTGCCCGCGCCGCCGGTCACGCCGACGTTGTCGCACCCCCGACTTTCCCCGTCGTCGTTCAGGAGCACACGCTCGCGCAGCTTCTGTCCGAACCCGACGCCAACATCGACTTCTCGCGTGTGGTTCACGGTGATCAGCGTTTCACGTACTCACGGCCTGTCGTTGCCGGCGACGAACTGACCGCCACTCTCGAGGTAACCAGCGTCAAGTCGCTCGGTGCCCACTCGATGGTGACGAGCGAGTCGGTCATGACCGACGCGACCGGTGAACACGTCGTCACCGCGATTTCCACCCTCGTCGTTCGAGGGGAGGAGTAATCGTGCTTGCCGGAGTCTCCGTTGGAGATGTCGTCGCCACGCGCACCATTCACCTCGACCGCGCCGCGCTCGTTCGCTACGCGGGAGCGTCGGGCGACTTCAACCCGATTCACTACCGCGACGACATTGCCGCGTCCGTTGGGCTGCCCGGCGTTCTTGCTCACGGCATGTTGACGATGGGCTTCGCCGTTCAGCCGCTCTCCGACTTCCTCGGTACGCGCGGTCGCATCGCCGATTACGGCGTTCGCTTCACCCGCCCGATCGTCGTCGACCCCGAGAAGGGCGCCGATGTCGTCATCGAGACAAAGGTCGGCGCGATCGTCGATGACGCGATCCGCTTCGACCTCACCGTGACGTTCGAGGGCGACACCGTCCTGGGCAAGGCGCAGGTACAGGTCGTTTTTGACTGAGAAGCTTTTTCGCGACCTGACGACCCTTCGGGTCGGCGGGCCGATCGCCGACTATCGACGCCCGACAACGCGCGCCGAGTTGATTGACACGTTCCGTGACGTGAGCAGCGGCCGCCGACCGTGGTTCGTTCTCGGCGGCGGGTCGAACATCGTCGTTTCTGATGAGGAGTTCGACGGCACGGTCATCCACGTCGCGACCACAGGAATCGAGTCGCGCGAAAACGGCGCCAAGGTGCTCGTCACCGCGCAGGCGGGCGAATCGTGGGACCACCTCGTCGCGTGGGCGGTCGAGAACAAGCTGTCAGGAATCGAGGCGCTGTCGGGGATTCCCGGGACGGTCGGGGCAGCGCCCATTCAGAACATCGGTGCGTACGGTGCGGAATTCGCTGACACGTTTGTCCTGTTGCAGTTCGTCGATGCCGGATCGGGCGAGGTCGTGACTCTCGGTCCCGACGACCTGCGGTTCGGGTATCGCACCTCAGCGCTCAAGGAAGGCCGCTCGGGACTCGTCGTCTCGGTCACTCTCGCGCTAACGAAGGCCGACGACTCGGAACCGATTCGATACGGACAATTGGCGACCGCACTGGGCGTTGACATCGGGGACACCGTTGCGCTCGTCGATGTTCGCCGAACAGTGCTTGAACTTCGCGCATCCAAGGGAATGGTTCTGTCGGACGACCCCGACAGCGTTTCGGTCGGATCCTTCTTCACCAACCCCATCGTCAGCGACGAGTTGTCACGACGACTCCCGCTTGACGCTCCGCGCTTCCCTCTCGAAGGTGAACGGGCACCCGTGGTCGTCCCGCTCGGCGCAGACCACGACTTTGCGGGCTTCGACGGAAATGCGCCCGACGTCAAACTGTCGGCAGCCTGGCTCATCGAACGAGCGGGAGTCCCTCGCGGCTACTCACTTCCCGGCAACAACGCTGGTGTGTCTTCCAAGCACACGCTCGCACTGATCAACCGCGGCGGTGCAACTGCACGCGAGGTCATCGAACTCGCGCGGTACATTTCGATTCGCGTGCACGACACGTTCGGAATCATGTTGACGCCCGAACCGTCGTTCATCGGGTTCGACTAAGCGAACAACTTCTGCAGTCGCTGAATTCCCTCGAGGAGTTCGTCGTCGCCGAGAGCGTACGAGAAGCGCAGGTAACCGCTGGGACCGAAGGCTTCGCCCGGAACGACCGCGACCTCGGCGGCTTCGAGGATGTAGTCCGCGAGCTGCAGGCTGGTGTCGATGCGCTGACCGCCCCATTCGCGACCGAGCAGTCCGGTGACGTCGGTGTAGACGTAGAACGCACCGCCCGGTTCGGGGACGACGAACCCGTCAATCTTTGACAGTTCCGCGACCATGAGAGCGCGACGGCGGGCGTACGCGGTCTTCATGTCGGACACGATTGACTGGTCGCCGTTCAGCGCGGCAATGGCGGCGCGCTGCGAAATGTTCGAGACGTTGCTCGACAGGTGCGACTGCAGGTTTGCGGCTGCCGCGGTGATGTCGGCGGGGGACACCATCCAGCCCAGTCGCCACCCGGTCATCGCATACGTCTTGGCGACACCGTTGACGAGGATCGTCTGGTTGGTGAGTTCGGGAACCATCTCGGTGATGGACGGAGCACGATCGGCTTCGTACGTCAGGTTCTGGTAAATCTCGTCGGCGATAACCCACAGGCCCTTGGCCAGAGCCCACTCGCCGATCGCCTTGGTCTGTTCAGCCGAATACACAGCACCGGTCGGGTTGGACGGGCTGACGAACAACAACACCTTGGTCTTCGGGGTCAGAGCCGCTTCGAGCTGCTCAACGGTGACGCGGTATCCCTGGTCGGCTCCGGCGAAAACATCGACCATGACACCGCCGGCCAGCGCAATGGCCTCGGGGTACGTCGTCCAATACGGAGCGGGAACGAGAACCTCGTCGCCCGGATCAAGAAGCGACTGGAACGCCTGGTACACGGCCTGCTTGCCGCCGTTGGTGACAATCACTTGCGAGGCGGGAACGGCCCAGCCGGAATCGCGCTTCGTCTTTTCAGCGATGGCTTCGCGCAGTTCGGGCAGACCCGCGGCCGGCGTGTAGCGGTGGTTCTTCGGGTCGATCGCCGCAGCAACGGCGGCCTCGACGATGTGTTCGGGCGTTGCGAAGTCGGGCTCACCCGCACCGTACGAAATGATCGGGCGACCCGCGGCCTTGAGCGATTTTGCTTTCGCATCGACCTTGAGGGTTGCACTTTCGGCAATGGCGCCAATACGCGCCGAGACTCGTTTACGCGGTTCCGTCACGGCACCAGACTACTTGAGCGCGAGCGGGGCAACCTCACTTTGGCGATTGGCGATGCCTGCAATACACTTGACGATTGGTGCGAAAACACCATGCTTCGTCGTGCCGTCAGGCGCCGGCGGGGCGCTCTCACCGCAGAGGGCGGTGGCTCAATTGGTAGAGCAGCGGTCTCCAAAACCGCAGGTTGCAGGTTCGAGTCCTGTCCGCCCTGCGAATGTCGATTACGTCGACATCCAAACCAACCGAAAGGCAACAACAGTGACCGAGAATCACACTGACGCCGCTTCACACGAATCTCGTGGCGAGCGGAAAAAGGGCGTGTTCGGACGAATCACGCACTTCCTGCGTGAGGTCGTACTGGAGTTGCGCAAGGTCGTCACCCCCACCCGCAAGGAACTCATCAACTACACGGGAGTTGTGCTGGCATTCGTCGTCATCGTCATGGCGCTGATCACTGGCCTGGACTTCGTGATCGGACTCGTTACCGGATTCATCTTCGGTGGCGGTTCGTGGACTTCGGGAAACTAAGGAATTAGAGGACACATCGTGACTGAGAACCACTTCGAGGACATCGACCTGTCGACCGCTGCCGAGCAGTCGTCGGAAGAGGACGAAGCGCAAGAGGGCAACACCCTCAGCGAAGACGAGGCCGGCGCGACCAGCGCTGAGGAACTCGCTATGCACGAGGTCGACGACTCGGCTGCGGACCTGGACGAGGCGCTCGACGCACTCGCCGACGCTGTCGACCCCGAGGCAGACGCCGTCGTCGATGACGCACTCGACATCGACTCGGCTGACGAGGCGAACGCTGCGGCTGACGCAACAGCCGACGAAGAGACCGTTACCGCATCGCACCCTGCTGTCGACGCCGAGCCCGAAGAGGACCCCTACGCGGACTTCAAGAAGGAACTTCGTCGCAAGTCGGGCAAGTGGTACGTCATCCACTCGTACGCCGGTTACGAGAAGAAGGTCAAGACCAACATCGAGAACCGCGTTCTGTCGATGAACATGCAGGACTCGATCTTCGAAGTTCAGGTTCCGCTCGAGGACGTCGTCGACATTAAGAACGGACAGCGCAAGCTCGTCACCCGCGTTCGCGTTCCCTCGTACGTGCTCGTTCGCATGGACCTCAACGAAGAGTCGTGGTCGACCATCCGTCACACCCCCGGTGTGACCGGCTTCGTCGGCAACGCACACAACCCGATCCCGCTGTCGTTCGACGAAGCATTCGAAATGCTCAAGACGACCGCTGATGTCGAAGGTGCTCGCGCTGCAGGCGGACTCAAGTCGGGTTCGGCTCGTTCGACCAAGGTCACGACCGACTACGAACTGGGCGAGACCGTCGGAATCAAGGAAGGTGCGTTCGCTGGACTTCAGGGAACCATCAACGAGATCCACGCCGAGACCGGCAAGCTCTCGATCCTCATCAACGTCTTCGGGCGTGACACTGCGGTTGAATTCACGTTCGCCCAGGTCGAGAAGCAGTAACCAGATTTACCACGCAACGCACCGGCGTTGATGTGGGAGCGTGTGACACCCGTCACACACGACAGTAAGGAAAAGAAAAATGGCAGGTAAGAAAGCTGTTGGCCTGATCAAGCTCCAGATCCAGGCAGGCGCGGCTAACCCCGCACCGCCCATCGGTCCCGCGCTCGGTCAGCACGGAGTCAACATCATGGAGTTCTGCACGGCGTACAACAACGCCACGCAGGACAAGCGCGGAAACGTTATTCCCGTTGAAATCACGGTCTACGAAGACCGTTCGTTCACCTTCATCCTCAAGACCCCGCCGGCCGCGGAACTCATCAAGAAGGCCGCCGGAGTTGCCAAGGGATCGTCGACGCCTCACACGGTCAAGGTCGCCAAGTTGACCCAGGACCAGGTGCGTGCGATCGCGACGGAGAAGCAGTCCGACCTCAACGCAAACGACATCGACGCAGCAGCGAAGATCATCGCCGGAACCGCCCGCTCCATGGGCATCACGGTCGAATAACCCATTTCCGATTAGCGGGAGAGTCGCCAGGCTCACGACACCGCGATTCTCATAAGGAGAAACCAAGCATGGCTAAGAAGTCCAAGGCGTACAACGCCGCAGTCGCCCTTCTCGAAGAGGGCAAGTTCTACACCCCCGTTGAAGCAGTCGA
>JAHEDU010000067.1 GCA_024641015.1 Micrococcales bacterium | reverse complement strand
GCCTCCCCGGTGACCACGTCACGTGTTGTTCACCGCAGGGCCTGATCGAGGTCAACGGCGAGCCCGTCGACGAGCCGTATCTCAAGCTTCCGTCGTCCGATTCGGCTTCCAGCGGAATGGATTTCGATGTCACTGTCCCCGAGGGCAAGCTGTGGGTGATGGGCGACAACCGCTACAACTCGGCGGATTCGCGTTACAACCAGGACCAGCCGGGCAAGGGGTTCGTCCCCATCGACAAGGTCGTCGGTCGCGCGATCGTCGTGTCGTGGCCGTTCGCGCGCTGGGCGTGGCTGGACAACTTCACCGACCACTTCACGAATGCCCACTGACCCGACGCTTGACGTCGAACGCGAACTGTTCGCGGAGGGTGCGACTTGCGTCATCGGTGTCGACGAGGTCGGTCGCGGTGCCATCGCCGGCCCCGTCGTCGTCGGCGTTTCGCTCATTCGCTCGGTCACTGATTTTCCTGCGGGGCTTCGTGACTCCAAGTTGATTTCAGCGAAGCGACGAGACTCCCTTGTTGAACCTGTCCTCGAGTGGGTGGACGCGTCCGCACAGGGCGAGGCCACCGCAGCCGAAATCGACGAGTTCGGAATCGTCGCCGCACTGACCCGCGCGGGCGAGCGGGCGTTCGCGAAGCTCGCGATCGACGGTCACGACCTGACCGGTGGTGTGGTTCTGCTCGACGGCACGCATAACTGGTTGAAGGGCGGGCTGTTGCCTCCGTTGGACATTCGTGTGCGGGCCAAGGCCGACCGCGACTGCGCGGTCGTTGCCGCCGCGTCGGTGTGTGCCAAGGTCTATCGCGACGGACTAATGGTGACCGCGGCGGGCTCGGACGACACGTACGGGTGGTCGTCCAACAAGGGCTACGGCAGCGAGGGGCATTTCGACGCGATCCGCGCTCATGGCGCCACCCCGTTCCACCGCACGACCTGGTTGCGGTCGGTTTCGCCCGAGCCACTCGCGGAATAGACTGACGACGATGAATGACGACGACCTCGACGCATACGACCGCGATGCCGAACTGAACCTGTTTCGGGAATACAAGGACATCGTCGGTCAGTTCTCGTACGTCGTCGAAACCGAGCGCCGCTTCTACCTTGCGAACGATGTTCAGCAGGTCGTGCGCGAGTCGGGCAAAGACTTCTATTTCGAGTTGACCCTGACGGACGTGTGGGTGTGGGATGTTTACCGCGCCGACCGTTTCGTGAAGTCGGTCAAGATCATGACGTTCAAGGACGTCAACATCGAAGAGACAGGCAAGAAGGAGCTCAAGCTTCCCCGCGACCTCGCCATCGGCGACGCGTAACTCTCCACAGCTTTCCGCCGAGGTGCGTTCTGCACCGTTTGTGGTGAATTCGATTCGGTGATGGTGCCGATTGCCGATAGTTGTCGGCATGGCACACAAAGACGAACTCGGGCGTTGGGGCGAACGCATCGCCGCCGACTTCCTCGTCACCGAGGGGTACGACATCGTCGACCGCGGGTGGCGGTGTTCCCGCGGGGAAATTGATCTCATAGTTCGTCGCGGCGGACAGACCGCCTTCGTCGAGGTCAAGACGCGTCGGTCGGTTCGATACGGCCACCCGCTCGAAGCCATCACCCCCGCCAAGTTTTCGCGACTCCGAGTTCTCGCCGGCGAATGGTGCCGAACGAACGGTCACGACACAGGGCTTATCCGCATCGACGGAATTGGAATCGTCGGCGACGGCGCGCACATCGAATCTCTCGACCACCGGGTTGGGGTCATCGGATGAGCATCGGGCGCACACGGTCCATCGCGCTGATGGGGTTGACGGGAACCGTCGTCGACATCGAGGTCGACATCGCGTCGGGACTTCCTGCGCTTGTGCTCATTGGTTTGCCCGACGCGTCTCTGGGCGAAGCAAAGGATCGCGTTCGCAGCGCCATCACCAATTCGGGCGCCGCAATGCCTCCGACGCGGGTCACCGTGAACCTGTCGCCGGCGTCGCTTCCCAAACAGGGGAGTCTATTCGACCTCGGAATCGCCATGGCGATTCTTGCGGGAACGGGTGCGGTGCCTGCGGAGTCCGTTGCGGCAACCGTTCACCTGGGCGAACTGGCGCTTGACGGCCGACTCCGCCCAGTCTCAGGCGTCTTGCCCGCAGTCGTCGCCGCACGAGACGCAGGGGTTCGACGGGTCATGGTTCCCGCGGGGAATCGGAGTGAGGCCGAACTGGTCGACGGAATCGACGTTGTGGCGGTGTCTAGCGTTCGGCACGCGATGGCAGCCCATGGCGCCGACGTCGAGGTGGGCGAAGTCGAATCCCTTCCCGCACCGGACGCAGACGAACTACCCGCGCCGGACCGCGACCTTGCCGATGTCGTCGGACAACCGGACGTCGTCGAAGCCCTGATCGTCGCAGCGGCGGGTTCACATCACCTGTACATGCTGGGTTCGCCCGGAGCGGGAAAGACGATGTTGGCCGAACGGCTCGTCGACATCCTGCCCGACCTCACTGCCGAAGAGTCGCTCGAGGTCACCT
>JAHEDU010000002.1:6006-61256 GCA_024641015.1 Micrococcales bacterium | reverse complement strand
CCGTTCACCTCGACACTCAGCTGCAGTCCGCGGTTGGCGGCAAGATCGAGCTCTCGACCGGAATCTCGTTTGAGTCGGACCTCATCGTCTGGACTGCCGGTGTCATGGCGAACCCCGTCGTTCGCGCAACTGACTTCCCGATCGAAGAGCGCGGTCGCATCCGTTCGTCGGCGACTCTTCAGGTCACCGACGACAAGGGCAAGGTCATCAAGGGCGCATGGGCTGCCGGAGACAACTCGGCCGTTCCCGACCTCACCGGTGGTGGCGTTGGTGGCATGTGCGTTCCGAACGCCCAGCACGCCGTCCGCCAGGCCAAGCTCATGGCAAAGAACATCGTTGCTGTCCTCCGTGGTGAAGAACCCAGCCAGTACATCCACAAGAACCTCGGCGCCGTCGCCGGTCTTGGCATCGGACACGGAGTGTTCCAGTCGGGCAAGCTCGCTGTCAAGGGCTTCCTTGCCTGGGGAATGCACCGCGGATACCACGGCCTCGCGATGCCGATGTGGGAGCGCAAGCTTCGCGTCTTCGGCGACTGGGTGCTTCAGTTCCTCGTCGGTCGCGACACGACCACCATCGCGTTACGCGAGACCCCGAACGCCTACTTCCAGGCGTTCGCGTCGCGTCCCGCCCCCAAGAAGTAACGCTTTTCACTTCGAAGGCCCGGCGGGAAACCGACCGGGCCTTCGAAATTTCCCACACAATTGAAGAGCACGCCCCAATAGCCCAACCGGCAGAGGCAGACGACTTAAAATCGTCACAGTCAGGGTTCGAATCCCTGTTGGGGCACTTTCCTATGAATTTCGCCGTGGGGGAAAGCGCCGATTCGGCGTCGATGCGCGAGCGTAGAGTGAAGCCATGGATACAACAACAATCGTCCTCCTCGTCATTGCCGGAATCGTTGTCGTCGCGGGTCTTTACCTGTGGTCGACCTACAACGGCCTCGTCACGCTCAACGTCCGTGTTGACGAAGCGTGGAGCGACATCACCGTTCAGCTCAAGCGTCGTGCCGACCTCATCCCCAACCTGATCGAAACGGTCAAGGGGTACGCTAAGCACGAAAAGGAAGTCTTCGAGAACGTCACCAAGGCTCGCGCCGCGACGACGAGTGCGGGAACTCCCGCCGAAGCCGCTGCTGCCGAAGGGATGATGCAGTCGGCACTCAAATCGATCTTCGCCGTCGCCGAGGCCTACCCGGAACTTCAGGCGAGTCAGAACTTCCAGCAGCTTCAGGCCGAACTCGTCGACACCGAGAACAAGATTCAGGCGTCACGCCGCTTCTACAACGGCGGGGTCCGCGAGATGAACACCGCCATCCTGGTGTTCCCCAACAACATCTGGGCGCGCCAGCTGGGCTTCGGAAAGCGCGACTTCTTCGAGGTCGACAACCCGGACGCCATCGCCGAACCGCCGAAGGTCCAGTTCTAATCACCGATGTATAGCGCCATCGCCGCGAACAAGCGGAACACCGTCGTCATCATCTTTGTCTTCCTTGCGCTGATTGCCGCGCTGGGGTGGCTCGCCGCATACATCTTCGGTGGCGGCACGTGGGGGATCACGATTGCGACGGTGATTGGTGCTGGCCTGTACGCGTGGTTCCAGTACTACAACGCCGGATCCATCGCTGTTGTGACGTCGGGGGCTGTTCAGATCGAGATGAAGGACAACCCTCGGTTGTGGCGAATCGTTGAGAACCTCGCCATCACGAACGGCATGCCGATGCCTAAGTTGTATGTGGTCAACGACCCCGCGCCGAACGCGTTCGCGTCGGGTCGCGACCCCGAACACGCAGTTGTCGCCGCGACCACGGGGTTGCTCGACATCATGTCCGACGCGGAACTCGAAGGCGTCATGGCCCACGAAATGGGGCACGTCAAGAACTTCGACATCCGCGTCAGCACGATGGTGTTCGGTCTCGTCGTTGCCATCGGATTCCTCGCCGACATCATGTTCCGCATGGCGTTCTGGGCTGGGCAGGGATCGCGCGGAAACGACCGTGACAACGCGGCCGGCGCCATCGCTCTCGCATCGCTCGTCTTCGCCCTGTTTGCCAGTGTTGTGGCGTACCTCGTCGGTCCGCTGATCCAGGCGGGAATCTCGCGCCAGCGTGAATACCTCGCCGACGCGACGGGGGCAATGACGACTCGTAACCCCGAGGGTCTTGCCAGCGCGCTGCACAAACTCGGCGAGTACGGTCGACCGCTTCAGCGTCAGTCAGCTTCGATGGCGCACATGTGGGTGGCCGACCCGCTCAAACCCGGTTTCCTCGCTCGCGTGTACGCGACGCACCCGCCCATCCCCGAGCGCATCAAACGCCTGTTGGACATCGGCGGAAAGTTCTAGCCGAACACCTTCCGAAGTTCGGCGGCGGCATCGCCCCATTCTTCGACCACGATTGATTCGAGTCCGCGCCACGCGGCGGCATCGCGAACTACCGACGCGAGTCGATCCACGGCGTCCTTGGGTCGGTTCGGTTCCCAGTGCGCGCTGCGGACAATGAGCGTCTTGGCCTTGCGGTCCGCCTTGAGATCGATTCGACCGACAAGGGCGTCGTTCATGAGAATCGGGAGCGAGTAGTAGCCGTAGACGCGCTTCGGTGCTGGCGTGTAGATCTCGATCTTGTAATCGAACCCGAACATGCGTGAAGCGCGATCGCGGTTCCAGGTCACCGGGTCAAAGGGAGACAACAGCGCAGTCACCGCTGGTGCGCGGGCGGGCACGGTCGAGTCGGGGAGCATGTACCCAGCGACGGGCTTGCCGTTTTTGGTCCACCCCGCAACAGCCACCTCGACCACGTCACCGTTCTCGACCAGTTGGTCCAGCGCGACCTTCGCGGGAGCGGTCTTGAAACGGTAGTAGTCGGCGATGTCCGTCAGCGTGCCGACGCCGAGGGCTCGCACAGCGTCGCGCATCAACGCGCGTCGGGCGTCGGGCTCGGACAGGGGCGCGTCGATGAGGTGTTGGGGAACCACGTCAGCGACCGTGGCATAGATTCGTTGAAACGTGGTCCGACCGATTGCAGTAATCGTTCCGTCCTCGAACAGGTACTCCAACGTACGCTTGACGTCACTCCAGTCCCACCACGATCCGCGTCGCTTTTCGCGCGGACCTTCGAGCTCGGTGAATGTCGCCGGTCCGTCGTTGTGCAGTCGGGCGACCAGAGAGTCGGCGAGTGCGCGGTGTTCCGACAGCCACGAACCGGGGCGTGAGTGCCGTTCACGAGCCAGCTGCATCTTCCATTGCCACAGCGGCCACGAATCAACGGGAAGGAACGCGGCTTCGTGCGCCCAGTATTCAACGTGCGTCGCCGGTGCGTGGGGTGCGAGCAGCATCTCGTCGAGAATCGCGGTGTCGTATCCGCCGAGCCGCGCGAACATCGGCATGTAGTGACTGCGCTCGAAGACGTTCACCGAGTCAATCTGGAGTACGCCGAGGTTCTCGATTGCGGCGGCGAGATGGGCACCCGTCACCCTGCCGCGAGGACGGTTGCCGAACCCCTGGGCAACGAGCACAAGTCGCCGTGCTTCGGCGCCAGAAAGTTCGTTCACCCTTGATACGGTAGCGTTTTCAGAGGTACATCATGACAAATCTGTTCGCCGGCCCCACTCTCGCGGAATTCGTCTCCGCGCAGTCCGTCGTGTCCGAGGTCGCGCAGGAAACCCCCATCGAGGTCTCACGATTCCTCAGCGAGGTTCTCGGAGTCCCCGTCACGATGAAGTGCGAGAACCTGCAGCGCACCGGCGCTTACAAGGTTCGCGGCGCGTACAACCGGATGAGCAAGCTCACCGCCGAGGAGCGCGAGCGCGGAGTCGTCGCTGCGTCGGCCGGAAACCACGCCCAAGGAGTCGCACTCGCCGCTCGTGAACTGGGCATTCACGCCACCATCTTCATGCCCATCGGTGTGGCACTTCCCAAACTTCAGGCCACCCGCGCCTACGCCGCCGATGTCGTTCTTCGCGGGGTTATCTTCAACGAAGCGCTCGAGGCGGCCAAGGACTTTGCCGAAAAGTCGGGTGCAATCTTCATCCCCCCGTTCGACAACCACGACGTCATCGCTGGTCAGGGAACCGTCGGTCTGGAAATTTGGGACCAGGTACCAGACGTCGAAACCGTCGTTGTGCCGATCGGCGGCGGTGGACTTATTGCCGGTGTCGCCTCGGCGATGAAGCAGCGCGCCGCAGAGGCGGGCCGCACCCTTCGCGTCATCGGTGTCCAGTCGGGACAGGCAGCGGCGTTCCCGCCCTCACTGTCTGCGGGCGAGCCGACAACGATCGACGTCAAGCCGACCATCGCCGACGGAATCGCCGTCGCACGCCCCGGAAAGCTTCCGTTCGACATCATCAAGGACGCCGTGGACGAGGTCGTTACCGTCAGCGACGACGACATCGCCCGCGCACTGCTCATGCTTATCGAGCGCGCCAAGCTCGTGGCCGAACCCGCCGGTGCCGCCGGAGTCGCAGCGATTCTCGCGGGCAAGATCGATGCCGTCGGCCCGACCACGGTCATCATCTCGGGTGGAAACATCGACCCGAAGTTGATGGAGCGCGTCATCTCGCGCGGACTTATCGCGTCCGGTCGTTACCTGCACATCCGTATCCCGTTGCCCGACCGACCCGGTCAGCTTGCGCGTGTTTCGGAAATCGTGGCGGGACAGAACGCGAACGTCATCGAGGTTCTTCACACGCGTCACGGAACCGGGCTACAGATCAACCAGGTCGAGCTGTCTGTTGATATCGAGACCCGAGGCCCCGAGCACTCGGAACAGGTTCTGCAGGCGTTGCGCGACGAGGGCTTCGAGCCCCGCATCGATTTCTAACTAGCCGACGAACGGCTCAATCGAGATAATTTCGACGGCAATTTCAGCGCCGCTGGGTGCGGTAAAGGTCGTCGTGTCACCGGGCTCGAGTCCGAGGATCGCGGCACCCAACGGGCTGTTCTCGCTGTAGACATCGAGGTCGGCGTCGCCGGCGATTTCACGCGAGCCGAGAAGGAAACGTTCCTCGTCGCCGTGGATGTGTGCGGTGACGACGGTGCCCGAGGCGACACGCGAGGCGTCGACTGCTTCGGCGCCAACGTGGGCGTTCTGCAGGATCTCAGTGAGCTCGCGGATGCGCGCCTCGATCTTGCCCTGCTGGTCCTTGGCAGCGTGGTAGCCACCGTTTTCCTTGAGGTCACCCTCGGACCGAGCGGCTTCGATTCGCTTGACGATTTCGTCACGACCGGACGTCGACAGGGTCTCGAGCTCGAGAGCGAGACGGTCGAACGCTTCCTGGGTCAGCCACATCGGGGCCATGGGGTACTCCTTCGGGTGAAAAGCCAACCTTTCAAGGGTAAACGAGATGGTCGGCGCTCGGTGAACGGTGTTACGGATTAGTGCGCCAGCAGGCGTAGACGTCGACGCCGGTCGCTTCGCCGACAGCACGGATTTTGCGCGTGTACGACTGCGACACCTGTTCGGTGGCGGGCAGATCCACAACGAGCCAGCCGTTTGTCGACATGTCGGGGCCGACCGTGCGAAGCGCGCAGGTGATGGGCTGCGGGTGAACCGACGTGACGACCCACTTGAGCGAAGCGGCGGAGCCACTCGTTCGAGCGTCCGTTTCGGACCACTCGATTCCGTACGAACGGTCGGTCGCGCTGGTCCACGCAATCCAGCTCACGAAGAGGACAACGGCAAGAGTCCCCACGACCCAAGCAACGACGTGGTCGCGCGGGCGGGTGTTCCCGTAGCGCGCGGAGAGGTCGGTCGGTGTGCTCATGACTGGTCAGTATCCTGTTATCAGGCTACGCGAACGGAGTCCCTCATGCAGTCCGCCCTGATTCTCGCCGAGAAAATCGACCCGAACGGTGTCACGCCCGGTGTCGTCGGCTTCGTCATCACGGCCGCCGTCGCGATTCTGTCGCTTCTGCTGATCCTTGACATGGTGCGCCGCATGCGTCGCCTGCGTTATCGCGAAGAGGCGAAGCTGAACGTCGACGCGGAAGTTGCCGTTGACAAACTCATCGAGTCGATCGAGGACGAGAAGAAGAACTAGCCGCCGAACGGCGGGTTGATGGCGACGAGCAGGATCGCTGTCCAGTGACAGAGGAACGCGACGACGGTCAGCGCGTGGAACACCTCGTGGAAACCGAAGATTCCCGGAACCGGGTTAGGACGCTTGAGCCCGTAGACGACCGCACCGATGACATACGCTAGCCCGCCGCTGAGAACGAGAACCATCATGGCGAGGTTCGCTGCGGCTAGGTCGGGGATGTACACCATCGAGACGAGCCCGAGGATGAGGTAGAGCGGGACGTAAGCCCACCGCGGTGCGCCGAGCCAGAGAACGCGGAAGAGGATTCCGAGTCCGGCGCCGATCCAGACCCCGAGAAGCAGCCAGAAGCCCTTGTCAGCGGGGAGGGCGAGGACGCCGAGCGGTGTGTATGTTCCGGCGATGAGGATGAAGATGTTGGCGTGATCGAGGCGTCGGAATACGGCCTTGACGGGCGGTGACCAGTTGAAACGGTGATAGGTCGCCGAGATTCCGAAGAGCAGCAACGACGACAGGACGAAGACGAAGCTACTCCAGGTTGCGGCTACTCCGTTGGCGAGTGCGACGAGGACGAGACCGCCAATCATCGCGATGGGTAGGACGCCGACGTGCAGCCAACCTCGTAACACGGTCTTACCGTCGGCCGCCACGGGCGGAGTCTCGTGAAGCAGGGGGAGGTGCACCGGGTTATCGGTCGACATGACTACAGCGTAATCCCGTTTCCCGAGCCCCCGATTCGCTCGGCTACAGTAGGCGTGTGACAGTGAGCGTCCGTGGAGTCGTCAAGGGGTTTCTCTACAACCTCTACAGCCGTCGACTTCGCAGACAGCTTCAGGGCGCGACACCGCCTCGCCACGTCGGGATGATCATTGACGGAAATCGGCGCTGGGCGAAGTTGCAGGAACGCGCCACGGTCGCCGAAGGTCACCGCGCGGGCGCGGAGCGCATGCACGAGTTCCTCGGGTGGTGCGACGAGGCAGGTGTCGAAGTCGTCACCCTCTACCTGCTGTCGACAGACAACCTGTCGAACCGTCACGATGCTGAACTCGGTGACCTCGTCGGAATCATTGCCGACCTCGCAGCCGACCTCGCGGAAGTTCCGGACTGGCGTATCCACCACCTGGGTGATGAGTCGCAGTTGCCGGCAGATTTGGCCAGCGCGCTTGGCGCGGCCGTGGAATCGACCGCGGGGAACTCGGGACTGCACATCAACCTGGCTGTTGGTTACGGCGGTCGCCACGAAATCACCGAGGCGGTTCGCGACATCATTCGTGAACACGAAGAGCGCGGACTGGGCATCGACACCCTTGCCGACGACATCACTCTGGACAACATTGCCGACCACCTCTACACGGCGGGTCAACCCGATCTCGACCTCGTGATTCGAACCTCGGGCGAACAGCGCATCTCGGACTTCATGTTGTGGCAATCCGCTCACAGTGAGCTGTACTTCGTCGAGGCACTCGGCCCCGACCTCCGCGAAATCGATGTGCTGCGAGCACTTCGTGACTATGCCCGCCGCCAGCGCCGATACGGCGCGTGAACGCTCGGTAACAACTTCGAATCTCGGCGTGTCATTCGCGACACGTCGACAACGCCGAGCGTACGTTCAGGGTATGAACTAAGTGCGTGGCGACAAGGCCACACCGGCCGCGGAACCCGTACCTGAGACAACTCAACGAAACGGAGACCGAGTGCCCACGTCCGCTGCCCAGTCCGCATCCGCTTCAACCAGGAAAGCCGCCACTGCGCAGCGAACCTATGTCCTCGACACATCGGTTCTGCTCAGTGATCCGCGCGCAATCTTCCGATTCGCCGAGCACGAGGTTGTCCTTCCCGTGGTCGTCGTTTCCGAACTGGAGAAAAAGCGGAACGACCCGGAAATCGGATATTTCGCTCGCCAAGCCCTTCGGTTCCTTGACGACCTGCGTGTCAAGCACGAGCGACTTGACATGCCGATCGCGGTGGGCGACGGTGGCTCGCTTCGCGTTGAGTTGAACCACACCAGTGACGCGGCTCTGCCCTCGGGGCTTCGACTCGGCGACAACGACACTCGGATCTTGTCGGTCGCACTCAACCTCTCGCAGGAGGGACTCGACGTCGTCGTCGTGTCCAAGGACCTGCCGTTGCGCGTGAAGGCGTCGAGCATCGGTCTCGCCGCCGAGGAATACCGCGCCGAACTCGCTCCCGATTCGGGTTGGACGGGAACCGCGGAAATCCAACTGTCGGCCGACGACATGGCGACGTTCTACGAGGACGAGGTTCTCATCAGCCCGCTTGTTGCCGACCTCCCTGTCAACACCAACCTCGTCATTCACTCCGAGCGCGGCAGTGCGCTGGGGCGCGTGGCCGGCAAGAAGTCGATTGAGTTGGTCCGCGGCGACCGCGACGTGTTTGGTCTTCACGGGCGCAGTGCGGAGCAGCGCCTCGCCATCGACATGTTGCTTGATCCGACGATCGGGATTGTGTCGCTGGGCGGTCGCGCCGGTACCGGAAAGAGCGCTCTTGCTCTGTGTGCAGCACTCGACGCGGTTCTCGAGAAGCGACTGCACAAGAAGATCATGGTGTTCCGCCCGCTGTACGCGGTGGGTGGCCAGGAGCTCGGATTCCTTCCCGGGGATGCCGACGAGAAGATGAACCCGTGGGCGCAGGCGACGTTCGACACGCTCGGTTCGGTCGTCAGCGACAACGTGATGGACGAGGTCATCGAACGCGGACTGATCGAGGTGCTGCCTCTCACGCACATTCGCGGTCGTTCGCTGCACGACGCCTTCGTCATCGTCGACGAGGCCCAGTCACTTGAACGCAACGTGTTGCTCACGGTGCTCAGCCGAATCGGACAGAACTCGCGGGTGGTCCTCACGCACGATGTCGCGCAGCGCGACAACTTACGTGTGGGACGCCACGACGGCATCGCCAGCGTCATCGAAGCGCTCAAGGGCCAAGAGCTGTTCGGGCACATCACTCTGCAGCGAAGCGAACGAAGCGAGATCGCCGCACTCGTCACCGACCTTCTCGACGACTACGAAATCGCCTAGGTTCGCCCTATAGGTTTGTCCTAACCGAAGGGACACCCGTGTCGTATGTTTTGGCCGCCTCGGCGGAAATGCTGTGGACCGATTTGCCGTTAGTCGAACGCGTGAAGAAAATCCACGCCCGCGGACTCGGTGTCGAAATCTGGGACTGGACGCAGCACGACCTTTACGAGTTGGCTGAAACTGGCGCAACCTTCTACTCGATGACCGGCTACATCGAGGGCGACCTCCTCGAAGAGGACGGCATCGCGCGATTCCTTGAAACTGCTCGTGAGTCGGTCGAGGCGTCGAAGATTATCGATTGTGCCCGGCTCAACGTCCACGGAACTGGGCTGGACAGCAACGGGCAGGCGATCCGCAAGCGCGAGTCTGTCACGGCGACCGAGCGCGCGACCGCGCGCGACACGCTGTCGCGCCTCGCTGACCTCGGCGCGGAAACCGGCGCGACTTTCATGCTTGAAAACCTCAATCTGCTGGTTGACCACCCGGGGACACCGTTCGGTCGCGCTGAAGACACGATTGAACTCGTGTCGAGCATCGACAACCCGCACCTGCAGTTGAACCTCGATCTGTACCACGCACAGATTGGCGAAGGGAACCTCGTGGAACTTGTCCGCCAGGCGTTCCCGTGGATCGGTGAGGTTCAGGTCGCCGATGTTCCTGGGCGACTCGAGCCGGGAACGGGCGAGATCAACTATTCGCGAATTGCGCAGGAACTCACCACCCTCGGCTTTGACGGTGTCGTCGGTCTCGAGGGATGGGCGTCGGGCAAGTCCGGCGCGGCTCTCGACGCGTTCGTCGAGGCGTTCACGGTCTAACCCGCGATTGCGGGCGTCGTAACTTGGTTACGAACGCTGCCCACGGCGTGAACCAGATTCGTAGGATTGAGCCGTGAACATCAACTGGGAAACGGCGCTAGCCAACCTGACTTCCGTCACCGTTCTGATGTTCGTCGTCGGCGTCATCGCCGCTCGCCTCGGCCTCGCGGTTCGCATCCCCGAGCCCATTTACAACGCCATCACCCTGTACCTGTTGTTCGGTATTGGGCTGAAGGGTGGTGTGCAACTTCGCAAGGAAATCAGTTGGGATCTCGCGGTTCCCGCGGCAACCGCGGTCGCTCTCGGAATCTTCATCCCGCTCGTCGCTTTTGCCACACTTCGACTCATCCGCGGGCTCAGCACGGTTGACCGTGCGTCGCTCAGCGCACACTACGGCTCAACTTCTCTCGTGACCTTTTCGGCAGCTCTCGTGTATCTGGACGCCAGCGGAATTCAGGTCGAGGGATTCGCCGCGACGCTCCTCGTCATCCTGGAAATCCCCGGAATCATCGTCGGAATTTTGCTGGGAACGCGAACCCTCAACGCGGACTCGCAGGGAAGCCTGCTCGAGAGCATCAAGGAAATCTTCCTCGGCAAGACGGTCTATCTGCTGCTCGGTGGACTGGTCGTCGGTTGGCTGACCGGTCAGGCCGGTTACGAGCGGGTCGAGGTGTTCTACTCTGACCTGCTGCCTGGAATCCTCGCCTTCTTCCTCCTCAACCTCGGCCAAATCGCCGGCGAGCAGCTGGGCGAGTTCAAGCGAACGGGACTCGGACTCGCGGTATTCGCCATCCTGTTCCCGCTCTTTGCGGGAACCCTCGGGGCGTTCGCCGGCACCGCAGCGGGACTATCCATCGGCGGCGCGACCATCCTCGCGGTGCTCTGTGCGAGTGCGTCCTACATCGCAGCGCCTGCGGCAGTGGGAATCGCGCTTCCCCAAGCGAACCTTGCGACGTCCATCGCGCCGAGCCTCGGCGTGACGTTCCCGTTCAACCTCATCGTGGGAATCCCGCTGTACGCGACAGTCGCTGCGTTCGCGGCAACCCTCATCTAGACGCGTCGCGCGGTCTATTTCTCGTCGCGGAACGCCATTTTTCGCGCGTACATGATCACGCGCAACCGGGCGATTGCCGACTTTCCCATCCCGTGAAGTGACGCGAGTTCACGAGCGGTCACTCGGCGCAGATCGGACACCCGGTACAACTTGGCTTCGACGAGTGCGCGTCGAGCGGGGGCGGCGAGCCCAATTGTCCGCCACTCGTCATCGTGGCCCTCGTATTCCGGCTTCACGATCGGTCCCGGCGCCAGACGCCCCACGCGCGAGTCGACCACAGCGCCCAGAGAACTAGCAGCGGCTGGAAGAAAAGGCGGATGAAACGCGCGGTGTCGGTGTCGAGCCCGAACGCGTCGATGCCGTTCACGTACTGGTTGATGTTGCCCGGGAAGATCGCGATGAAGAAAAGTGCAACGACGAGTCCGACCCAGCGCTGAAGACGCGGAAGTGCAACGAGCGCCAGCCCCAGAGTGATTTCAACAACACCAGAGGCGACAACGACAAAGTCGGGGTCGAGTGGCAACCACGTCGGAACTTGAGCTTGGAAGGTCTGACGCGCTGTGGTGAGATGACTCACTCCGGCAAAAGCCAGGGCCGCGCCGAGCAAAACCCGCGCTACCGCGCGTCCCCACCCTCCGCGCTGGGTCACGGCGTTACTTCGCGACGCCAGGAGCGGTCATCGACAGCAGGTCGAGTGCCTTGTCGAGCTGTTCGAGGGTGACCTCGCCACGCTCGACGTACCCGAGGTCAATGACGGCCTCACGAACCGTGATGCCCTTCTTGACCGAGTGCTTTGCAATGGCGGCCGCGGCTTCGTAGCCGATGATGCGATTGAGCGGCGTCACGATGGACGGCGACATTCCGGCGAGAGCCGCAGCGCGTTCCTCGTTCGCTTCGAGTCCGGCAACGGTCTTGTCGGCGAGGACGCGACTCGAGTTCGCGAGCAAGCGAATCGACTCGAGCAACGACGTTCCCATCACGGGGATTGCGACGTTGAGCTCGAACGAACCGGACGCACCCGCCCAGGCAACCGTGGCGTCGTTTCCGATGATCTTGGCGCACACCATCAGCACCGCCTCGGGAACGACGGGGTTGACCTTGCCCGGCATGATGGACGAACCGGGCTGCAGGTCGGGGATGTGAATTTCCGCGATTCCCGTGTTTGGTCCCGAACCCATCCAGCGAATGTCGTTGCAGATCTTGGTGAGCGAAACGGCGATGACGCGAAGTGCGCCGGAGGCTTCGACGAGTCCGTCGCGCGCACCCTGCGCCTCGAAGTGGTCTTTCGCTTCGCTGATGGGAAGCTTCGTCGCCGACGCGAGTTCGGCGATGACCGCGGGCGAGAAGCCCGTGGGGGTGTTGATGCCCGTGCCGACCGCGGTGCCGCCGAGGGGGACCTCAGCGACGCGGGGGATGCTCGACTGGATTCGTTCGATGCCCAAGCGGATTTGGCGGGCGTATCCACCGAATTCCTGGCCGAGCGTGACGGGGGTTGCATCCATCAAGTGGGTGCGGCCCGGCTTGACGTGCTTCGCCCACGCCTTAGCCTTCGCCTCGAGGGAAGTAGCGAGGTGGTCAAGCGCGGGAATCGCGTCGTTGAGAAGCGCCGAGGTGACGGCAATGTGGACAGAGGTCGGGAAGACATCGTTGGACGACTGCGAGGCGTTGACGTGGTCGTTCGGGTGAACGGTCTCGCCGCGCTTGGCGGTGGCGAGGTTGCCCAGCACCTCGTTCATGTTCATATTCGACGAGGTACCCGAACCGGTTTGGTACGTGTCGACGGGGAACTGGTCGTGGAACTTGCCGGAAATGATTTCGTCGGCGGCGAACACGATCGCGTCACGGATGTCGGCGGGAATGATTGCCAGCTTCTCGTTGACGATCGCGGCGGCACGCTTGATGTGCGCCAAAGCAACGATCTGTGCGGATTCGAGTCCGCTTCCCGAGATGGGGAAGTTCTCGACGGCACGCTGAGTCTGTGCGCTGTAGAGGGCGTCCTTGGGAACGCGGACCTCGCCCATGGTGTCGTGTTCGATGCGGTACTCGCTCACGCGATTCTCCTTTATGTGTTACTCGATGTCGCCAATGACGACCGAGGGAATGACATGTCCCTCACGCAGGTTATATGTTGCTCCGACGATGGCGACGTCGCCAACCGCCACTGCCTCGGCGATCAGTTCACTGGTGCCGAGCAGTTCCGCGATGGTGTCGCGAAGATGTTCCTCGCCGACGTCATCGATGTTGATGTCATCGACGTCGGCCGTGGCGTTGTTCAACAGCACGCGGTCGATCGCGGGCTGAATAGTGTCCGTCAGCGCCTTGATGTTGACGGGAAGAGGCGCGGTCTCGGCCCGGCGCGAGTCCACGGCGGCGCGTACTGCACCGCACTTGTCGTGTGCGAGAACAAGAATCAGATGCACCTTGAGCGTCGCGACGGCGTATTCCAACGACCCGACGACCGATTGCGAAATCGTTTGTCCGACGTTGCGAACCACGAACAGGTCACCAAGGCCGACGTCAAAAATGATTTCCGCACCCAAACGTGAATCGGAACATCCGAACAGTGCCGCATACGGCGTTTGTTCCTCGGCGACCGAGTCGCGGTGATCCATGTCCTGGTTCGGGTGCGCCGGGGTGCCGTCGACGAATCGAACATTTCCGTCCCGCAACAGCGCCCACGCATCGCGAGGGGTACGAGGTGATTCACTCACGGCGTCCCTCCCAGCGATTCGACAGCGCGAGTAGCGGCCAACTCGAGTTCCTCGATGGATGCGCTTCCCGACACCATCAGGCTACCGTTTTCGCCGATACCGGTCAGTAGATAGATGACAATGCGGTTGCCTGGGTCTTTGACGGCGGTTCGGTCAAATACTGCCCATGTGAAGCCGGCGACCGTCGCGGTCGTCGGTGTGACATCATCCAATTCACCGGCGATTTCAGGCGACGGATCGCCCGTGAACTGCTCGATGACGACAAACCCTTCAGTGGGTGTGACAAGACCGATGTACCACTCCGGGTATTTCCCGCCCGTGTACTCGGCGCGGTTGGCCCACCAGTCTCCGTCGGTGGCCGTGAATTCGGGGTCGACGAACTGTGATGCTGCCGGCAAACCATCGTGGACCGCGTGCCAGTCGACGTCGCCTCGGTCTACATTCGCCGGGCGGACGGTCACCAACATGATGACGAGGACGATGGCGAACGATGCGCCCAGCGCACCAATCAGTGTGAGGGTGGACTGGCGGGCGCGACCTTGCCGGGCGCTGCTCACTCCGCTGACTTTCGCGCGGCTTCGAGTCGCGCGCGTGCTCCGACGAGCCACTCTTCACAACGGGCGGCGAGGGCTTCGCCGCGTTCCCACAGCGTCACCGATTCGTCGAGTGACGCGGTTCCCTTTTCCAGCGAGGCCACAATCTGGACGAGTTCGTCGCGTGCCTGTTCGTAACTGAGTGTCGAGACGTCGGGGAGCTTGTCTGCCATGGTTCAACGATACCGTTCACCAGGTACGGCGTACAGAAAAGTCCCCCCACTGGGAGCAGCGAGGGGGCATTTCGTGTGAGTGTTAGGAGCGTCGACGGCGGAGGTAGACCGCTGCCGAACCAATCGCGAGAGCGCCAAAGGCGGCGAATCCCATCGGTGCGATTTCGGTGCCAGTTTCAGCGAGGTTTGCTCCGCACGAAAGGTCACCGATGGGGTCGATCGTGTCACCGGCGTATTCCTCGTAGTTGGCTGCCACGGTGTCGGTTGCGAAAGCGAGGGTCTGTTCGAAGTTTGCCTGGTCGCCCTCCGGGACACGGTCGCCGTTCTCATCAAGTTCGCCCGTGTAGCACTGGACGCCGGGGACGACGATGACCTGAAGTTCAACCGATGACTCTTCGGTCCACTGGAATTCAATTGCATCCGGATAGTCGTTAGGGTCTTCCTGCACAAGCGTCGCACCGACTGCTCGCCACACGAGAACTGGGTCAGATTTGGCGTTTGCGTCGTGCGTGACCCAGATGCCGTTGCCCATGTCCACGATTGTCGTGTTTTCGTCTGAGCCGAGGTCACCACGGATGTTGAAATCGAGCGCGTTCGAGGGGATTCCGCCTTGCAGGTTGTCAACGGTCCACGTCAGGGTGTTTCCCGCCCAGGTCAGGGTTGCGGTGATGTTCTGGATGTCAGTTCCGCGGTCAAAAGCCGACTCGGCGGTAATTTCCTGACCGTTCAGGCTCCACGAGTCTGCGAGGAAGTCGGGACCATATGAAATTTGACCGAAACCGTCAACCGCATCGCGTGAGAAGGTATCAACCTCTTCAGCCTTCGTCTGTGCCGTTTCCGAGAAGAAGACCTCGTCGACGGTCAGCTTGTCTGCGCAGAGTCCTTTGACGTGCATGGGCAAGTTGGACCATACGCTTGCCCACCACGACAAGTCCTCTGAGGGAAGCTCTGTGCCGATGAAGTCTTCGGGCGCGTTGCAGGGGTCGGCGGTCGTCGCGGTTGCGGGAACTGCGGTTCCCCACGCGATCAGTGTCGAAACAAATCCCAGTGCAACAATTCGTGCGATTTTCATGCGGTCAACTTTCATCGAGGGGTGGTCGGTATTGGTCCGACTATCCGTCAGGATGCCGTTACAGAAATAGTACCGTCGGCGAGTCGAATCTCGAGCTCGTCGTTGCTCGATACCTCTGATGTCGTGGCGACGATGTTGCCCTTCGGCCCGCGGACAATCGCATACCCGCGGTCGAGGGTGTTCTGCGGGGACAGGGTTCGCAATTGCGCCGTGAGGCGGTGGACGTGGTCGGTGGCGCGATCAACCGCGTGGTCGACGAGCGTTGCGCCCTTGTTTCGGTAATTTTCGAGGTCGGCTTCGTGGCGTTCGAGATACGCCAGCGGGCTCGCCATCACCGGCCTGTTACGAAACTGCGCGATGCGATCGAATTCCTGGGCGATCGTGGCCGACACAATCTGGAACGCCCGGGAACGGTGACCAGCGATCCCGTCAAGTTCGGCTGCAACGTCGGGAACCACTCGTTTTGCGGCATCGGTCGGAGTCGATGCGCGGAGGTCGGCGACCTCGTCGAGCAGAGGGCGGTCGTTTTCGTGGCCGATGGCCGACACGAGCGGGGTTTCACAGGCTGCCGCCGCGCGGACGACTCGTTCGTCGCTGAACGCCAGCAGGTGCAGGAACTCGCCGCCGCCTCGAGCGACGATGATGACGTCAACCTCGGGGTCGCCGTCGAGCTTTGCGATAGCCGCCGCGACCTGCGCCGGCGCCTGTTCGCCCTGAACCAGAGTGTGTTCGACGCGGAACTTGACGTCCGCCCAGCGAAGCTTTGCGTTCGTCAGCACGTCCTTTTCGGCGTCCGAATCCGCCCCCGTCACAAGCCCGATGCACAGCGGAAGGAATGGCAGCGCCTTCTTCCGAGACGGGTCGAGCAGCCCCTCGGATTCGAGAGTTCGACGAAGACGCTCAATCTTTTCGAGGATGTCCCCGAGCCCCTCGTGGCGCATGTCCTTCACCTGGAACGACAGTGAACCGCCACCCACCCAGAAGTCCGGCTTCGCCAAGACACGGACCTTGTCGCCCTGCTTGAACTTCTCGGTCAACCCGTCGACGACGGTGTTCCACACCGTGATGTTGATCGAGGCGTCCTCGGTCAGGTCCTTGAGCTTGCCATAGTGCGCCTTGGCGCGCGGATTCCACTCGGCCAACTGGCCCTCAATCCACACAGGCGGAAGCTGCCCGATGTAATTGCGCAGGCTTCCGGCAACGTCGGCGACCGTGCGCACCACGTCAGCAGGGGAGTCCGTCATACCGTCAACCGTACCCGCGAGGACGGACGTGCGGGGAGTACGGTGGATGAACCTGCAACAAAGGATTTCCGTGCGCCCCATCACCTTCATCTACGACGACCTCGGCCTGCTCGACACCGCGTCGGACGCCGTGCGCGAACAGCTGCGCGACCTCGTCGTCATGACCCCGTCGACCGAGTTCAGCGACGAACCGATCGTTCTCGATTCCATGCCGTCGCTTGATCACGCGGACGACTTCATGGACCGCGTCATCGCGATGATGACCGACCTGCACGTCGTCTTTACCCTGTCGGCTCTCGTCGGGGAGCGCACCGACCTCGAGGCGGCGCTCGCTGAACCGCTCACACTGGCGACCCTCAACCTCGCCGGACTTCGACGGTTCCACGGTGCGTTCGACGGCGAGTACGAGTGGGATTCGGACGAGAACGGCTTGCTCGTCGACTGGGCCGCCGACGGCGCAACCGTGCGACTTCACGTTCCCGACCCGCGCGAAGGAACCGACTTCATCCTCACGGCGAAGGGGCCGCACGGGGACTTCGAGTGGCGTTCATTCCAGGAGCTCGGGGTCGCACTGTGACCGACGGTCGGCTCTGGTACCGCGGGGTCATCACTCTCTTCGCGATGCTGGGGTTGACAAACGCATCTCTCCTTGCGCGACTGCCGGAGGTTCGCGAAGCAGTCCACACGACCACCGCAGGTATCGGGTTCATCCTGTTGGGCTTCGCGATCGGCTCGCTTGGCGGTCTCGCCGTCGCTGGTCGAATCATCGAACGGGTCGGCGTCAAACCCATCATCGCGTGGGGGTTTGTCGGTTCGGCGTTGTCCGTTGTTGCTCAATCGGTCTCCATCGCCGTCGGTTCCAGTGTCGCGCTCTTCGTCTCGTTTGTCGTGCTGGGAATCGTCGGTTCTGCGACGGATGTCGCGCTGAACGTCAGCGGGTCCGCGCTCGAGCAGTCTCTCGGGCGAACCGTCATGCCGATGTTGCACGCCGGTTTCTCGGTCGGCACGTTTGTTGGAGTCGGCATTGGCACGTGGGGAACCACGGTGAATTTCTCGCTCATCACCCAACTCGTTGTCCTCGCTCTCGTCACCTCCACGGTGGCGGTTTTCGCCACTCGCGTCATTCTGGCGACCGCCGAGTCGTCACACACCGCGAAGGACACGAGCGCAAACCCCGTCCCGCTCTGGAAGACGCCCGTCGTGTTGGCGCTCGGTGCGGGGATCTTCGCGATCACTCTCGCGGAGGGCGCGTCGAACGACTGGCTCGTCCTTGCGCTGGTCGATGACTATGGCGAGTCGCGAACGAACGGGGCAATTGCCTACGCGGTGCTGATGGTCGCGATGATTGTCACGCGCGTCATTGGAGGACGAATTTCAGATCGACTCGGTCGCGGTCGGACGCTCCAGATCTTCGCCGCGATTGGAGCCGTGGGAATCGCCACGGTCATTCTGGGCGGAAGTCTGTCGCTCGCCTACGTCGGTGCAGCGATGTGGGGTGCCGGCGTCGCGCTCGGATTCCCGTTGTTCCTCTCGGCCGCTGGCGAAGGCGCCAATGCGGCTCGGCGTGTGTCATTCGTCGCGTCGTCGGGATATATGGCTTTCCTGGTCGGACCGCCGGTCCTGGGGTTGATTGCACAGTCCATCGGGCTGCTGTCGATGTTCTGGATTCTCGTCGCCTTCACCATCGCCGCCGCCGCGTTCGCGGGTGCCGCGGGCGGGCGAAAGTCGACGGTCGGTGAACCTGCCTAAACTAGACACGTGAGCGCGGTCAACATTGGAAAGACGTCAGTCGAACTGACGGTGCGCCACCCCGCGCGAACCACTCCTCTCGAAGAGGTTGCCTCACCGAACCCGAAGCGCATTCTGCTGGCGGCACCGCGCGGTTACTGCGCCGGAGTTGACCGTGCGGTCGTCGCGGTCGAGAAGGCGATCGAGCAGTACGGCTCTCCGGTTTACGTCCGCAAGCAGATCGTCCACAACGTCGAGGTCGTCACGAGCCTGACGGAACGCGGCGCGATTTTTGTCGACGAGGTCGACGAGGTTCCCGAAGGTTCGCACCTCGTCTTCAGTGCCCACGGTGTCTCGCCCAAGGTGAAGTCGGATGCCACGGCCAAGAACCTGCACGCGATCGACGCAACCTGCCCGCTCGTGACCAAGGTGCACCGCGAAGCCGAACGCTTCTCGCGCCAGAACTTCCACATCCTGCTTGTTGGCCACGAAGGCCACGAAGAGGTCGAAGGAACCATGGGTCACGCGCCCGATCAGACAACCCTTGTCAACGACCCGGACGCGGCAGACACCGTCGTTGTTCCCGAGACCGAGAACCTCATCTGGTTGTCGCAGACGACCCTGTCGGTTGACGAGACCATGGAGACGGTTCGCCGTCTTCGAGTTCGATTCCCCCACCTGCAGGACCCGCCGAGCGATGACATCTGTTACGCGACGCAGAACCGCCAGGTCGCGATCAAGAAGATTGCGCCGGACTGCGACCTCGTTCTCGTCGTCGGAAGCTCGAACTCATCGAACTCGGTGCGACTTGTCGAGGTTGCCCTCGAGACAGGCGCCAAGGCCGCGTACCGCATCGACTACTCGAGCGAAATCAAGCAGGAGTGGCTCGACGGAGTCTCGACGATTGGGTTGTCCTCCGGTGCGAGCGTCCCCGAATACCTTGTCGACGAGGTACTCGCTGACCTTCGTCACGCCGGCTTCGCCCACGTTGACACCGTCACCACCGCAACCGAAGACCTCATGTTCTCGTTGCCCAAGGAACTTCGTGGCGACGACCGTGCTCTCGGTGGGCGAATCAGTTGATCCGTTTCTGGGTTTACCTGGTCCTGGCCATCGCCGGGTTCGTCACCGCGATGGTGTTCAACGGAATCGCCGTGATGAACGGCGAAAACTATGGATTGGCGTGGACTGGTTCCGCCGTTGACTGGGTCCTCACCTCCGACCTGTCGATCGTGGCGATTGCTGCCGGAATCTTCATGGTCGTCGAAGCTCGCCGCGTCGGACTCAAGCGCGTCTGGATTTACCTGGTGTTATCGGGGTTCACCGCGATGGCATTCACGTTCCCGTTGTTTCTCGCGATGCGCGAACGTCACCTCGCGAAGTCGAAAAGCTAGATAGCACCAATTCGGCGAAGTCGGTCGAGCGCAGCATCCTCGATCGGGCTTTCGGGTCCGATGGCCAGTCGAATCGCTCGAAGTGTTCCGCGGACCAGCGGAGTAACGAACCGCTCGGGCACTGACGTCAACCCCAGCATTGCGCGGTATTCCGGTCGCAACGACACCACGGCGGCCTCGAACAGGATTCGATAGACGGGACGCGCGAGGACGGGAAGCGGTGGTCGTCGGATAAACGAGACAACTCGGCGAGTGTCCTCACGAACAGTCAAAGTTCCGGTTGTGACGAACTGATCGATCAGCGCATCCATCTCGGCGCGACTGGTGGGCGTGGAGTCGAGCCCGAGGGGCGCCACTGACCGAGCCCACTGAGCGACGTAATTGTCCGCACCCGTCGGTGCATCGCCAGCGGGGATCGGCGCCGCGCAGTACAGCTCGTGAGAAACGAGGAACGATTCCATGAACGCGATGTGCACCCACAGAAGCAGATCGGGATCGGCTGCTCGGTAAGATCGCGTCTGTGACGCGGCATCCGAGTATTCACCGGTGACGCGTTCGTGAAGTCGGTTCACGCGGTGTGCTTCCGCGGCGATTGCGTTCGCACCGCCGAATGTGGTGACCGTTAGCCAGCGAATCGTGCCCGCAAGTCGACCCAACGGGTCCTGCTCGTACCGGCTGTGCTCGGCAACGCCCGCGAGGGTCCCTGGGTGAAGCGCCTGGACGAGAAGCGCGCGAATCCCGCCGACGAGCGTTCCGAAATCTCGGTGCACGACCCACGGCGCATCCGACGGCAGAAACAGCCCCTCGTCTTCTCCGCCAGCGATGACCTCGAGCCATGGGGGATTGCCGTCCGGTGCGCCAGAAAGAAGTTTGCGGAATCGAACCGACAGGTATCGCTGAACCGCGTTAGTTTTCGTCACGGACGCGGTTCGCCGGGGTAGTACACGCCCAGTTGGTGACGAGCGGCCGCGATTGTTTCGATGTCTCGAACCGACGCGTCGAGGTCTCGCCACGGTGACTCGGTCAACCCCTGGGCGATGAATTGGGCGGCGGCCAGAACTTGGTAGAAGAGACCCTGATGGCCGACGATTCCCGTTTCGTCGTGCCAGTGCGCGACGGGCTCGGCGACGAACTCCCGCTGGTACAACGAAAGTGAGGTCGGAAGGAAAAACGGGCTTCCCAGACGGAGGGAAGCGTGAGTTCCATCGACCCATGCCGAGTTGTGGCCGAAGTTGGTGATGCTCGACGACGCGTAGGCACGTCCGCCGCTGGGGTAATCGGTGCGGATGACGATTTCGGAATCGACGTCGTCCTTGGTGACTGACCCCATCGCGTGAATGGTGACGGGTTCGTCGGGGAAGAAGCTCGACGCGAAAGCCGTCGAATAGATTCCGACGTCGTGCGAGACGCCACCGCCGTTGGGGTCGAATAGGCGGTCGACGTGTCGAAGGTCTTGGCTGTGATCGGCCTGGACCATGCGGATATCGCCAAAGACGCCATCGGCGACGAGCTGACGAATGACGTCCGACTGCGGCAGGTAAGTGGTCCACAGCGCTTCCATGACGAACAGGCCGGAGGCGCGGGCTGCATCGCGAATCGCACGCGCATCTTCGGGAATCGTCGCGATGGGTTTCTCGACGAGCACGTGCTTACCCGCGGCCAACGCCTGCAAAACGTTGTCGCGATGGGTGTGCTGACGGGTTGCGACATACACGATGTCGACTTCGGGATCGGCAAGCAGGTCAGCGTACGACCCATAGAACGCTGAGATTCCAAAGGTGTCCGCGAACACGCGTGCACGCTCGGGGTTCGTCGAACCGACCGCAACAACCTGCTGATTCGTGTTCTTCAGAACTGTGGACACCCACGTCGTGGCGATGCCACCCGGTCCCATGATTCCCCAGCGCAGCGACGGAACGTCGAGCGGGTCGATCAGTCGCGGGCTCGGAAGCGCCGTCGGCAGGTTGTGTTCGGGCACGAGCCGAGATTACTTGAGAGCGTGACCAGCGCTGCCGAGCTGCTTGGCGTAGTCGACGACGCGTGCGGCCATCGCCGTCTCGGCAAGCTTGCCCCAGCTACGGGGGTCGTACACCTTCTTGTTGCCGACCTCGCCGTCCACCTTGAGGACGCTGTCGTAGTTCTTGAGCATCGTGTCAGCAACCGAGCGCGTGTAGGCGTACTGGGTGTCGGTGTCGAGGTTCATCTTGATGACACCGTTGCGAACCGCTTCGAAGATTTCGTCTTCGGTCGATCCCGAACCGCCGTGGAACACGAGGTCCATCGGCTTGGGGTCGGTGCCGTACTTGGCGGCGAGACCCGCCTGGATGTCGGCGAGGATCTCGGGGCGAAGCTTGACGTTGCCCGGCTTGTAAACGCCGTGAACGTTTCCGAACGTCAGTGCGGCCATGTAGCGGCCGTTCTCGCCAAGTCCGAGCGCCTCGACGGTCGCGATGGCGTCTTCAAGGGTTGTGTAGAGGTTTTCGTTGATGTCGTGGCTGACACCGTCCTCTTCGCCGCCGACGACACCAATCTCGACCTCGAGGATGGCGTTGATGTTCTTGGTCTTTGCGAGGATCTGCTTGGCGATCTCAAGGTTCTCGGCGAGCGGAACAGCCGAACCGTCCCACATGTGCGACTGGAAGATCGGCTCGCGACCGGCCTTGACCTCTTCTTCAGAGGCGGCGATCAGCGGGTAGACAAAACCGTCGAGTGCGTCCTTGGGGCAGTGGTCGGTGTGAACCGCGACAGTGATGGGGTACGACTTCGCGACCTCGTGAACGTACTTCGCCATGGCGAGTGCGCCCGTTGCGCGCGCCTTGACGGTGTGGCCCGCGAAGAAGTCAGCACCACCCGTCGTGACCTGGAGGATTCCGTCCGAACCAGCCTCAGTGAGTCCCTGAAGAACCGCGTTGATCGTCGACGACGACGACACGTTGATGGCGGGGAAGGCGAAGACATTCTTCTTCGCGGTGTCGAGCATTTCGGCGTATTGGTCCGGTGTTGCGACGGGCATGTCTTCTCCTGGTTCGTGGTGGCGAATTGTGTTCTCAGTCTAGTCTTTGGGCTCTCGCGCTAGGCTGGCGATATCGCCGATCCACCACAGAAGCGACCAGTCACTGTGTAGATGAGGGACTCCATGGAAAACCCATTTGTTCACCCGGATCGCAACCTCGCGCTTGAGCTCGTTCGCGCGACCGAAGCCGCCGCGATTCGTGCGATGCCGTTCGTCGGCCGAGGCGACAAGAACGCGGCCGACGGTGCCGCAGTTGACGCGATGCGCAAGTTCCTGGGGACGGTCAACTTCCAGGGGACGATTGTCATCGGTGAAGGCGAAAAAGACAACGCCCCGATGCTGTTCAACGGCGAGGTCGTCGGCAACGGAAACGGGCCCGAGTGCGACATCGCGGTCGACCCGATTGACGGAACCAGCCTGACGGCGGCCGGTCGCGGTCACGCGATTTCGATGCTGGCGGTCGCCGACCGCGGGTCGATGCTTGACGCGTCAAGTGTCTTCTACATGGAAAAGCTCGTGTCGGGTGCCGAAGCAATCGGCGTTCTTGACATTTCCCAGTCGCTCGGCGACAACATTCGCGAATTGGCAAAAAAGAAGAAGGTGTCGGTCAGCGACATCAAAGTCGCGATTCTCGACCGACCTCGTCACGCCGACGCGATTGAGGAAATCCGTGCCGCTGGAGCACACACCCGTCTGATCTTGGACGGCGACGTTGCGGCCGGAATCAACTCGGCTCGCCCGGACAGCCGCATCGACCTGTGTTACGGCGTCGGGGGAAGCCCGGAGGGCGTGGCGACGACCTGTGCCATCAAGGCACTCGGAGGTTTCATCCAGGGACGATTGATGCCCGGCTCGGACGAGGAACGTGAGCGCGGCGCTGCCGCGGGCCTCAAGTTCGATTACGTCTACTCCGCCGACGAACTCGTCGCTAGTGACAACACCTTCTTCGTCGCAACGGGCGTGACCGACGGCGAGCTCGTTCGCGGTGTTCGCCACGACGGACCGTGGTTGAGGACGGAGAGCGTCATCTTCCGTTCGCGCTCGGGCACGATTCGCCGCGTCAACTCGGACTACCTCGCCGAGCGCTGGCTGGACTAGCGCGCCACCAGCTCAGACTCGACCGTGTTGTTGCGGGCGAGGACGATGGCGGCCCACGCGGCACCTAGTCCACTGAGTGACAGGCAGGTCAGCGCCAGGTTCCAGGATCCGGTGAGTGCGCGTGACAGACCCATGAGCGGTGGCACGGTCGCTGCAACCGTGTACGCGATGAACTGGGTAAACGCGCTGAGCTGAAGCGACGCAGACGTCGATTCCGTGCGCAGGTTAATGAGCGCGAGGGACAGCGGGAACAGCAGCGGTCCCGCCCCGAAGATGACGACCCAGAGGAACGGCGCGGCGGTCGGCGCAAGCAACATCGCGCCGAACCCGGTGATGATGAGTAACCCGCCCAGACCGGCGAGCCAGCCGACGTTCTTCACGCGGGCGGCGATGAGCGGCATGGCGAGAGACATTGGGGTCCCGGCAAAGGCGAAGACGGACAGCATCAAGCCGCCTTCCAATTCGGTCATTCCCGCAGCGTCTTTGGCGATGTCGGGGAGCCAGGCGAACATTCCGTATCCGGTGATGCTCGATACCGAAAATGCAACCGCAATCGCCCACGCGGTGGGGGATTTGGCCAGGGCGAGTTTCGCGCCGACGACCGAACCCAGCGGGTCGCCCGAGTTGTGACCGCGTCGGATTTCCATCAGCCACGGGATGAGCGCGGTGAATGCGAAGGCTGCCCAGATCGCCATCGTGATTCGCCACGACGATGATTCGGACAGCGGGACCGCAATGAGCGGCGGAACGACCGACCCCAGCGAAACGAACGTGATGTAAGCGGCCGACATCGAACCGATGTGGTGCGGGAAGTATCGCTTGATGGTCGGGGGAAGCGAGACGTTTCCCATCCCCGAACCGATGAGGGCGATCGCCGAACCGGCCGCGAGCACGGTCCAGTCCGTCGCGAGTGCTCGAATCGTGTGGCCCAGCACGATGAGACCGACAAGAGTGACGAGGTTCCACTCGAGCCCGATCCGACGGGTGAGTCGGGGTGTCAACAATCCGCCAATGACGAATCCGATCGGGGGAAGCGATCCGAGGAGTGCGCGGGCGTCGATGCCCAGCGGGACGTCCTGGTTGACGATGTCGTAGATGGGTGAGAGGCCCGAGACCGCCGACCGCGTGTTGGCGGCGAGGAGGATGACGCCGACGACCGCGACAATGCTGTCGCGAAGAGCGGTCTTACTTCGAGTCGTCGTCCCCATCAGTGTCCATTGTGGACGCTGGGGGAAGTTCCGCTAAATCCGACCCGTCAAGTTCGACGGCGACGACCTGGCTGGGGCCTTCCGCGATCTCGTCGGTGATCTCAAGTTTGGAAGCGTCGAAACCGGGGAATCGACGTGCAGACACGAGTACGCGGGATTCGAACGACCCGATGAACGCGTTGAAGTTCTTCACCGTCGTCGTGAGGCTGTTGCCCAGCTTGTTGATGTGACCGACCACGACACCGATGCGTTCGTGTATTTCCTTGCCGAGCTTGAGGACCTGCTTCACTTCCTGGGTCTGTTCGTACGCCTTCCACGTGTACGCGACCGCCTTGAGCGTCGTGAAAAGGCTGACCGGCGACACCAACGCGACGTTGTTCTTGAGGGCGTAGTCGAACAGGTCGGGGTTCGCGGTCAGCGCTTCTTGGAGGACCGCGTCGCTGGGCATGAACAACAGAACGTAGTCAGCCGATGCGCCAACGCGGGTCCAGTATTCGCGCTTGGACAGCGCGTCGATGTGACCCTTGACGGCACTGGCGTGTGCCTTGAACAGGTCCGCGCCGTTATGGCCCTGGTCGCGAAGATCGCAAGCCTTGAGGTAGTCGGTCAACGGGACCTTGGCGTCGATGATGATGTGCTTGCCGTCCGGCAGGTTGATCACCATGTCAGGGCGCTTGTCGTCGTCGATTCCGCTGAGCTTCTTCTGGACCTCGAAGTCGATGTACGGGCTGAGTCCCGCCGCTTCGACGAAGCGTTCCAACTGGATTTCGCCCCAGTGCCCGCGCTTGTTCGTGTTCGTCAGCGCGCGGTTGAGCTGTTCGGTTGCGGAGCGGAGCAATTCCGTGTCCGTCTTCACGTTGCGGAAGGCTTCGGTCGCGGTGCCGAACTGTTCGGTGCGTTCGCGTTCCATTCGTTCGATGCGTGACTGCATCGTTTCCAGGCTGTCCTTGACGGGAGTCAACAGAGTGATGACCCGGTTTTCCTGTTCTTTGAGGTCGGCGTCGATGCCGAGTTTCTTTTCCAGCGCCACGATCTGGGCGTCTTTGTCGGCGATGCGCTGAAGCAACTGGGCGTTTTCGCCACGAAGTTCGCCCGATTCAGAGTTGTTGGTGCGCGATTTCGCGACAAACCAACCGAGGGCGGCACCGGCGATCAGGCCGACGAGAAGGTAAACGAGTTCCATGACCACAGTCTGACAGTCACCACCGACACCAAACCTGATTTTCGACCGAGGCGAAACGGGGGTTGCGCGCCATTGTCAATATGTCCTAACATAGTCTTAGACTTACCCTGCACCGCAGAAAGGCCACCACCATGTCGAAGCACTACGACGTCATCACGATCGGTCGTGTCGGCGTAGACATCTATCCGCTTCAGGTGGGCGTGGGCCTCGAGGACGTCGAAACATTCGGCAAGTTCCTCGGCGGAAGCGCAACAAACGTCGCCGTCGCGGCCGCACGCCACGGCCTCAACTCCGCGGTCATCACGCGCACCGGCAACGACCCGTTCGGAAAGTTCATCCACAACGAACTCGTCCGACTCGGCGTTTCCGACGAATTCGTGTCGGGCGTCGCCGGGCTCAACACCCCTGTCGTCTTCTGCGAGATCTACCCGCCGGACGACTTCCCGCTCTACTTCTACCGCGAGCCCAAAGCGCCCGACCTCGAAATCAAGGCGAGCGAGCTCGACCTCGACGCGATTCGCGACGCGACCATCTACTGGTCGACAGTCACGGGACTCAGCCAAGAGCCTTCGCGCGAGGCGCACCACGTCGCGTGGGATGCCCGCGGGCGCAAGCCGCTCACGATTCTTGACCTTGACTACCGCACGATGTTCTGGGATTCGCCCGAACTCGCGACGCGCGAAGTCGAGAAGGCGCTCGGCAAGGTGACCGTCGCGGTCGGCAACAAGGAAGAGTGCGAGGTCGCCGTCGGCGAGACGGAACCGCACCGCGCTGCGGACGCACTCCTTGAACGCGGCATCGAACTCGCCATCGTCAAGCAGGGACCCAAGGGCGTGCTGGCGAAGACAAAGGACTCCTCCGTCGAGGTCCCCCCGTACTTCGTCGACGTCATCAACGGACTCGGTGCGGGCGACTCGTTCGGTGGGGCGCTCTGCTACGGGCTCTCGCAGGGCTGGGAGCTCGAACACATTCTTCGTTTTGCCAACGTGGCCGGTGCGATCGTTGCATCACGCCTCGAATGTTCAACGGCAATGCCGACCACAGAAGAGGTCGACGCCATCCTGAAGGAGATCGCCTAATGGTCCAGCTGGACTTCGACAAGCTTCGCGAGACCCGGGCGACCAACCCGGGCCGTCTCGCCGAGGTGTACAAGAACCGTCAGCACCGCGAGTTGCTGGCGGGCGACGGGCGACTGATGATCGTCGCCGCCGACCACCCTGCGCGCGGGGCGCTCGCCGTCAACGGCAACCCGACCGCCATGGCGGACCGCTACGAACTCCTCACCAACCTCGCCATTGCACTGTCGCGACCGGGCGTGGACGGTGTCCTCGGCACCCCCGACATAATCGACGACCTCGCCCTTCTCGGACTTCTCGACAACAAGATCGTTGTCGGCTCGATGAACCGGGGCGGACTTCGTGGGGCATCGTTCGAGATGGACGACCGCTACACGGGGTACGACATGCCGTCGATCGACCGCGACGGTCTCGACTTCGCAAAGAATCTCATCCGCATCAACCTCAAAGACAACGGAACTGCCGACACTCTCGAGTCGACCGCGTTCGCAGTGAGCGAAGCGGCCGAACTGGGCATCCCCATCATGCTCGAGCCGTTCATGAGCGAATGGGTTGACGGGTCGATCAGGAACAACCTGACGACCGACCAGGTCATCCTGTCGATGGCGATTGCCGCCGGTCTCGGAAATTCGAGCGCGTACTCGTGGCTCAAGATTCCGGTTGTCCCCGACATGGCTCGAGTCATGGCGTCGACGACACTTCCAACACTTCTGCTCGGAGGAGACCCGGGTGAAAAGGAAGATGAGCTCGTCGAGGAGTGGGGTAACGCACTGTCGCTGCCTGGCGTCCGCGGACTCGTCGTCGGTCGCTCGATGCTCTACCCCCACCACGGTGACGTCGCGAAGGCCGTCGACACCGCTGCCACACTTGTTCACGGATAGTCACACACAAAGGAAAACCATGACGAACACCACTGTTCCCCACTGGATCGACGGCAAGCGCGACCTCGGTACGACCGACCGCACCGCCCCCGTTTACGACCCGGCTCTTGGCCAAGAGACCAAGCGCGTCGTCCTCGCGAACCAGGCCGACATCGAGAAGGCAATCGCTTCTGCGCACGCTGCCTTCCCCGCGTGGCGTGACCTGTCGCTCGCTCGTCGTCAGTCGATCATCTTCACCTTCCGCGAGCTCCTCAACGCCAAGAAGGGCGAGCTCGCCGAGATCCTCACGTCCGAGCACGGCAAGGTGTTGTCCGACGCGCTCGGTGAGATCTCGCGCGGCCAGGAGGTCGTCGAGTTCGCGTGTGGCATGACACACCTTCTCAAGGGATCGTTCAGTGAGAACGTCTCGACCGGCGTCGATGTGTACTCGACCCGCCAGCCACTCGGCGTTGTCGGAATCATCTCGCCCTTCAACTTCCCCGCGATGGTGCCGATGTGGTTCTTCCCGATCGCCATCGCTGCCGGAAACTCGGTCGTCCTCAAGCCTTCTGAGAAGGACCCGTCGGCCGCGATCTGGCTCGCCGAACTGTGGAAGGAAGCGGGACTTCCCGACGGCGTCTTCACGGTCCTCAACGGTGACAAGGAATCCGTCGACGGACTACTCACCGACCCTCGCGTTCACGCGATCTCGTTCGTCGGTTCGACTCCGATTGCACAGTACGTCTACGAGACGGGCGCCAAGCACGGCAAGCGCGTTCAGGCTCTCGGCGGGGCGAAGAACCACATGTTGGTCCTTCCCGACGCCGACCTTGACCTCGTCGCCGACTCGGCGATCAACGCCGGTTTCGGTTCAGCCGGTGAGCGATGCATGGCCATCTCGGTCGTCGTCGCTGTCGAGCCCGTTGCCGACTCGCTGATTGAGAAGATTGTCGACCGCATGCGCGGGCTGAAGATCGGTGACGGTCGTCGTTCGTGCGACATGGGACCGCTCGTGACCGAACAGCACCGCGACAAGGTCGCGTCGTACATCGACATCGCGATTGCCGATGGTGCCAAGGTGGTCGTCGACGGCCGTGGCATCGAGGTCGATGGTGACCCGAACGGATACTGGCTCGGGCCCACCCTCATCGACCAGGTTCCGACCTCGTCGAAGGTTTACACCGAAGAGATCTTCGGTCCTGTTCTGTCCATCGTTCGTGTCAAGACGTTCGACGAGGGCGTTGAGCTCATCAACAACGGCGCTTACGGAAACGGAACCGCTATCTTCACGAACGACGGCGGAGCCGCTCGTCGCTTCCAGAACGAAGTTCAAGTTGGCATGATCGGCATCAACGTGCCGATCCCCGTGCCGGTCGCGTACTACTCGTTTGGCGGCTGGAAGGCGTCGCTCTTCGGCGACTCGAAGGCGCACGGAATGTACGGCTTCAACTTCTTCACCCAGGAAAAGACGATGACGTCGCGCTGGCTCGACCCCAGCCACGGCGGCATAAACCTCGGGTTCCCGCAAAACTAACGACTTCGCGCCGTGGCCTGTGGTGGGGTCACGGCGCGGAACCTTTCACTTCAACGGAGAAACGATGACGAACGAATGGGTTTTCCCGCTCGGGTCGCTGACGCGCGACGGGTTCGAATCCGTCGTCGATTCACGCATCCCCGGCTGGAAGCACACGGGTTTGTACATCGTTGATGCGACGAACGGGACTGTCCACCAACTACCGGCTGCGAATGAGGAGCGAATCGTTGTTCCGCTGAGCGGATCCTGTGTGGTGACGGTTGGCGACGAAACGTTCGAGCTCGCCGGTCGGCCCAGCCCGTTCCACGGTCCGACGGACACGCTGTACGTGCCGACCAACACCTCACTGACCGTCACGGCCTCGCCGGGCGCCCGCATCGCCATCGCGAGTGCGCCGACAACCGTGGCGAAGCCGATTCAGTTCATCCCCGCTGCCGAGGTGCCGATTGAATTCCGCGGTGCTGGAAACGCGAGCCGCCAGGTTCACAACTTCGGTCGCCCCGAGGCGCTCGACGCGGACCGCTTCATCGTCGTCGAGGTGATTACGCCGGGCGGCAACTGGTCGTCGTATCCGCGACACAAGCACGACGAATTCCGTCCCGGCGTCGAGTCGAATTTGGAAGAGATCTATTACTTCGAGGCTGCCGTCGAGCGGGGTACTCACGCACCGGATTCGGCCGAGCCATTCGGGTTCATTCAGACCACCGCGTCGGACGCCGGTCCGATTGACACCCTGGCCGAAGTTCACACGGGCGATGTGGTTCTCGTTCCACATGGTTGGCACGGACCCGCCGTTGCCGGCCCGGGCTTCGACCTCTATTACTTGAACGTCATGGCTGGCCCCGACCCCGACCGAACGTGGCTCATCGCCGACGAGCCCGCGCAAGCGTGGGTTCGTTCGACATGGGACAACCAGTCCGTTGACCCCCGACTTCCCTATACCGCCGAGTAATCGAAGGACAATCATGGCAACGAAACGTATGACCGTCGGTCAGGCAATCATCGAGTTCCTCGGCCACCAGTACACCGTCGATGGCGATGTTCGCGTGCGCACGATTGCGGGTACCTACGGAATCTTCGGTCATGGAAACGTTGCGGGTATCGGCCAGGCCCTGTTGCAGTACTCGATCGACGAACCCGAGCTGATGCCGTACCACCAGGCGCGTAACGAGCAGGGCATGGTGCACGAATCGATCGCATACGCGCGAATGACTCGTCGCATGTCAACCTATGCGAATGCAGCATCGGTCGGGCCCGGTGCAACCAACATGCTCACCGGTGCCGCCGTCGCGACGACCAATCGACTTCCTGTCCTGTTGCTTCCGTCGGATACGTTCGCCAACCGCGCACCCGACCCCGTGCTCCAGCAGCTGGAAATGCCGCACGACGCGAGCCTCACGGTGAACGACGCGTTCAAGCCGCTCTCGCGATTCTTCGACCGCATTCAGCGCCCCGAACAGGTTTTCTCAGCGATGCTGTCCGCAATGCGCGTGCTGACCGACCCGGTCGAAACCGGTGCGGTAACCGTCTGTGTCCCCGAGGACGTCCAGGCAGAGGTCATCGATGTTCCGCTTGAGTGGTTGGCGGATCGCGAGTGGCACATTCGTCGCCCGCGTGCGGAACGAAGTGCTCTCGAAGCGGCGGCGAAGACGATTCGCGCAGCGAAGAAACCCCTCATCGTTGCGGGTGGTGGTGTGGTCTATTCGAACGCCCATGACGCACTTCGTGCTCTTGTCGAGAAGACGGGGATTCCCGTTGGCGCTTCGCAGGCCGGTGTCGGGTCGCTCAATTGGGATCACCCGCAATACTTGGGGTCGGTCGGAGCGACGGGAACGTTCGCCGCAAACCGTGCCGCTCACGACGCCGATGTCGTCATCGGAATCGGCACACGCTATTCCGACTTCACCACGGCGAGTCGTTCGGCTTTCCAAAACAAAGACGTGACGTTCGTCAACATCAACGTTGCGTCGTTCGATGCGTTCAAGCACGGTTCGACTCATGCGGTTGTCGGTGATGCTCGTGAGAGCATCACGGAACTCATCGACTTGCTCGACGGGTACACGGTCGACGGCGGGTACCAGCAGTCGTATGCGAAGGACCTTGCCGAGTGGCACTCGGTCGTCGACGCTGCTTTTGTCGACCAGAAGCGCGACTTGCCGTCACAGACGGAAATCATCGGTGCGGTTCAGGCGGCGACGGACCCGCGTGACGTTTTGGTGTGTGCGGCCGGATCCCTGCCCGGTGACCTCCACAAGTTGTGGCGCGTGCGTGACCCGCTCGGGTACCACGTCGAATATGCCTTCTCGACGATGGGATACGAGATCGCCGGTGGTATCGGTGTGGCTCGTGCGGACACCACGCGTGACTCGGTCGTCATGGTCGGCGATGGTTCGTACCTCATGCTCAATTCGGAAATCGTTTCCGCGGTGGCCGAGGGCATCAAGTTCATCGTCGTTCTTATCCAGAACCACGGTTACGCATCGATTGGCCACCTGTCCGAGGACCTCGGTTCCCAGCGATACGGAACTCTGTACCGCACTCACGACAAGTCGGCGAACACGTTCAGCACGGGTGACCGCTTGCCGATTGACCTCGCGACGAACGCCGAGTCGCTCGGAATGGACGTCATCCGAATCGACACGACTCCGAACGCAATCGCTGACCTGTCCGCTGCGGTGAAGACCGCGAAGGCGAACCCGCGCGCGACGCTCATCCACATCAACTCAGACCCGTTGCTGTATTCGCCGAGTGGCGAAGGTTGGTGGGATGTTCCCGTCGCCGCTGTTTCGACGGTGCCGTCAACACAACAGGCTCGTGCCGCGTACGAGAAAGCCATCGCCAAGCAGCGCCCGCTGCTCGGTTAGGAAAACCACAGGAAAGGACAGTCGTGAGCGACTTCAAGATTGGACTCATCGGATCCGGCCGCATCGGCCAGGTCCACGCCGGCAGCATCTCGGACACCAAGGGAGCGGAGCTCGCCTGGATTTGTGACCCGTTCATCGAGGGAGCCGAAAAGCTCGCCGCTGAATTTGGGGGCAAGGTCACGACGGACCCGGAAGAGGTGTTCACCGCGGGTGACGTTGACGTCATCGTCGTTGCTGCACCGACCGCAACGCACCTCGACATGATCGACCGCGCGATCGACGCGGGAATCCACGTCCTCTGCGAGAAGCCGATTGACCTGGACATCGCCAAGGTTGAGAAGCTGCGCGACAAGGCGAACGCCGCGAACGTCCACATCGGAATCGGCTTCAACCGCCGTTTCGACCCCCAGTTCGAGTCGATCAAGAACCGCGTCGCCGCGGGCGAGGTCGGCAAGCTCGAGCAGGTTGTCATCCTGTCGCGCGACCCGGGTCCCGCACCCCGCGCGTACATCGCCGTGTCGGGTGGAATTTTCCGTGACATGACGATTCACGACTTCGACATGGCCCGCAACTTCGTCCCCGACATCGTCGACGTCTTCGCCGCGGGCGCCAACATGTTCAGCGACGACATCAAGGCCGAGAACGACTACGACTCGGTCAACGTCGTTCTTCGCGGTCGCGGAGGCGAACTCGTCACCATCGTCAACTCGCGCCACTGTGCATACGGTTACGACCAGCGCCTCGAGGCGTTCGGCGACGAGGGCTCGCTGTGGGCCGACAATGTCACCGCCACGATGGTCAAGCACGCGTCGGCCAAGCACACCGATGCCGCCGAACCGCTCATCGACAACTTTCTCGTTCGCTACGCCGTGTCGTACCGCCGTGAACTCGCGCTGTTCCTTGATGGAATTCGTGACGGCAAGAACTACAACCCGACGTTCGATGACGGCCGTGCCGCCCTCATCCTCGCCGATGCGGCGACAGAGTCGGCTCGTACCGGCAAGGTCGTCTCGGTAGACGGCGTTCTGTAGTCCATATACAAAGTCGAAGGCCCTGAGGTTGTCCTCGGGGCCTTCGACGTTAACGCGTTTATTCGCCGAGCAGCGAACGCAGGTACGTCACGCTCGCGCGCGCGTCATCAATCGGGCCGGTTCCCTCGGCGGGAGCGGACGACACGATCGTGTCCTGCTCGAGGACGTACCAACCCTTGTATCCGACAGCTTCGAGCGAGTCGACGATCGTCTTGATGTCGACGTCTCCCTGACCGAGCGGTGCGTACAGTCCAGAGGCGACGGCCTCGATGTACGTCTTTGACCCGTCGCGGACGAGGTCTGCAACAGACTCGTTGACGTCCTTGGCGTGGACGTGCTTGATGCGGTCGGCGTGCTTGCGCGCGAACTCGACGGGGTCGGCGCCACCGATCATCATGTGGCCCGTGTCGAGGCAGAACCCGATTCCCGAACCGGCGAGAACCTTCTCGACGTCGTCACCGGTCTCGACCATCGTTCCCACGTGCGGGTGAATCACGGCAAGGACTCCGTATTCGGCGGCAACCTTCTCGAGCTTGTCGAGGTTCGCGAACATGGTCGCCCATCCCTCGGCGTCCAGCTCGGGGCGCGAGTCATAACCGTCCTGGCCAGTGCTCGCGGCGAGAACCATGGTTGACGCACCTGCTGCCTTGAACACGTCGAGCTCGGCGCGGATCTCGGGCTCGGGGTCGTGGCCCGGGTCGTGAAGGACGACGGGAACGAATCCGCCGACCGACTTCAAGCCGTGCTCGGCGAGGACGGCGACGCGACCTTCTGCCTCGACGGGGAGGAATCCGAGGGGGCCGAACTCAACGGCCGTGTACCCGAGCGACACCATTTCGGTGAGGACGCGGTCGCGGTCCATCTGAAATCCCCAGCCGGGAACTTCACACACTCCCCACGAAATGGGAGCTCCTGCAATATGTGCGGCCATGTTTCCGCGTCCTTTCGGTTTGTGGTGTGTGGCTATTCGGGTGCCGAACCGAGACGATTTCGGGGAAATGTATCAGTTCGGTAACAGTGCCCGAAAACACTCTACAACCCGACTTTGATATGACAATATAACTATTAGGTCTTGCAATGCCCTAGTTGCAAGAAGGCAATAAACAAACTCAAAGGAGAGGCATTTATGTCTTGGAAGAAACTCGCTGTGATTGCGGCCGTCGCGTCGCTCTCACTGGCCGGATGTTCGGCCAACGCTGGTGACGGTGACACCGACACCAACGCAAACTCGGACCTCAAGATCTGCGTTTACACCCACGGTGACGGCGGAACCTTCTGGTCGGTTGCTCAGAAGGGTGCCGAAGCAGCAGCTGCTGACCTCGGTGTCACGCTGGACTACCAGGGATCGTCGAACGACTCGGCAAAGCAGGCTGCAACGATCGAAGCCGGCATCTCGGGTGGTTGCTCGGGTATCGCCGCTTCGGCTCCTGACGCAGCTGCAATCAAGGACGCAATGCTCGCCGCTCACGACGCTGGCATCCCCACCGTCACGATGAACTCCGGTTCGTCGGTCTTCAAGGAGCTCGGCGCATTCACGCACGTTGGACAGGACGAAATCGTCGCTGGACAGCAGGCCGGTCTTCACTTCAACGACCTCGGCGCTACCAAGGTTCTCTGCCCCATTCAGGAAGCAGCTAACTCGGGTCTGACCGACCGTTGTAAGGGTCTCGCAGAAACCTTCTCGGGTGAAGTTGTTAACTTCAACCTCGACGGTGGACTCGCTGACCTCGCTGGTTCGGCTGCCAAGCTCCAGGCTGCTCTCGAGGCCGACTCGGCCATCGACGGCATCTTCGCGCTGAACGCTGACATCGCAACTGGTGCGGCTCTGCCCGCGTCGGAGGCTACCGGTCGCAACGCGATCATCGGTACCGTCGACATGTCGGCTGACGCACTCACCGCAATCAAGGACGGCAAGCTCGCCTTCGCCGTTGACCAGCAGCAGTACGCACAGGGCTACATGTCCGTCGTCCTCCTGTACTTGAACCTCACCAACGCTCACGAGCTCGGTGGTGGCCTCCCCGTCTACACCGGCCCTGGTTTCGTTACCAAGGACAACGTTGACAAGGTCATGGAACTGGTCGCAGCAGGTACGCGCTAGTTTCTAGCACTAATGGCGGCTGGTACATCCCTGATGTGCCAGCCGCCATCTCACACAATCTTCAGAATTTCTTCCACATAGAAAGGCGGTGAACACATGACTACAGCCAAATCAGACGAACGCATTCAGCGGGTCTCATTCGTCACCAAAGCTCTTCGACGCCCGGAACTCGGTGCGCTCCTCGGTGCGCTTGTCATCTTCACCATGTTCGCAGTCGCGGACACCACCGGCCAATTCGCGGGGCTTCAAGGCGCCGCCGGCTGGACGCACTTCGCGGCTCCCATCGGAATCGTTGCAATCTTCGTCGCACTCCTCATGATCGCGGGAGAGTTTGACCTCTCGTCGGGTGTCATGGTCGGTACCGCTGGTCTTCTCGCCGGAAACCTCATCAGTGAGGTCGGCTTGGGTGTGTGGCCGTCGATGATCATCACGCTCGTCTTCGCCGGACTCGTCGGTCTCGCGAACGGCTTCCTCGTCATTCGCACCGGGCTTCCGTCGTTCATCGTCACTCTCGCGACCTTCTTCGTCCTCAAGGGCGTCAACCTCGCCGTCACCAAGATGCTGACCGGAACCGTCCGTGTTGACGGTGTCGATGTCGCAAGTGACTTCGAGTCCGCTCGCTCGTGGTTCGCCACGAAGATCGAGATCGCCGGAGCATCGTTCCAGATTTCGGTTGTGTGGTGGATCGGTTTCACCATCTTTGCCACGTGGCTGCTCACGCGCACGACTTTCGGCAACTGGATCTTCGCCTCGGGTGGAGACGCCAACGCCGCTCGTAACGCCGGTGTTCCTGTCGCCCGCACCAAGATCACGCTGTTCGTCGTCACCTCGATGGCCGCTGCGCTCGTCGGTGTCATGACCTTGCTCGAGCTTCGCGGAATGCAGGCCGGTCAGGGTGTTGGCCAGGAGTTCTACTACATCATCGCCGCCGCGGTGGGTGGAACGCTCCTCACCGGTGGTGCAGGTTCCGCGATTGGTGCATCGATTGGTGCCGCCATCATGGGCTTCGCCGCAATCGGTATTCCTTACGCACTGTGGGACCAGGACTGGGTGTCCACGTTCCTCGGTGTCATCCTCTTCTCGGCCGTTCTGGTTAACACTTGGCTGTCGAAGCGCGCGAAGGGAGCACGCAAATGAGCGCCAAGTCGTCGACCGAAAAGCTCACCCCGGCTCTTGAGCTGAAGGGTGTCGGAAAGTCGTTCGGAAACGTCGTCGCACTGCGCGACGTGGACCTCGCGGTCTACCCTGGCCAGGTCACCTGTGTTCTCGGTGACAACGGTGCCGGAAAGTCCACCCTCATCAAGATTCTCTCGGGTGTTCACAAGCAGAGCGAGGGAGAGTTCAACGTCGCCGGCGCGCCCGCCGACTTCAACTCGCCTCGTGACGCGATGGCCAAGGGAATCGCTACCGTTTTCCAGGACCTCGCTACCGTTCCGTTGATGTCCGTGTGGCGCAACTTCTTCCTCGGTAACGAACCGAAGAAGTGGTGGAAGCCCCTCGGAATCCTCGACATCGCCAAGGCGAAGAAGGTCGCCAAGGAACAGCTGCTCGAAATGGGCATCGACCTTCGCGACACCAACCAGGCGATCGGCACCCTCTCGGGTGGTGAGCGCCAGGCCGTCGCCATCGCTCGTGCCGTCTACTTCGGCGCCAACGTTCTCATCCTCGATGAGCCCACGTCGGCACTGGGTGTTCGCCAGTCGGGAATCGTGTTGAAGTACATCCTCGCCGCACGTGAGCGCGGTGTTGCGGTCATCTTCATCACCCACAACCCGCACCACGCGAACCTCGTCGGTGACCACTTCTTCCTGCTCAACCGCGGTCGCATGATCGCGTCGTTCGAGCGTGAGACGGTCGTCCTCGACGAGCTCATTCAGGCAATGGCCGGTGGATCCGAACTGGACACACTGACCCACGAGATCAACATCATTCGAAACGACTAAACCGATCGAACGATCAGTGGAGCGGCGGGGGAAACCTCGCCGCTTTACTTTTCGACGAGAGTGACTTCGAACGAGTACAGGTCGGGGCGATAGAAGTGCGAACCGTATTCGACACCGTGACCGGAGTTGTCGAACGCGGCGCGTTCCATGGTGAGCAGGGCGGAACCGCGGTCGATGTCGAGAAGCGCCGAATCGGCGGTCGAGCTGGGACGCGCACCAATCTTTTGCTTGGCGACGCGGATTGCGACACCGCGCGAGCGCAGAAGTTCATAGAGACCCATCGACATGAGGTCGGCTTCGGTGATGTCCGAGAACTGTTCGGGCAGCCAGTTTTCAAGTACGGCGACCGGAACGCCATCCGCGATGCGGAGTCGGCGAATGTGCAGCACCTTGGACCCAACGGCGACACCGAGTCGTTCGGCGACCACCTCGCTGGCAGTGTCAATCGAGTGGTACAGCAACTGGGTGCTGGGCTTTTGACCGGTGGTCGCGAGGTCGTCGAACAGCGACGTGAGTTCAACACCGCGCGTCACGCGACCGTGGACAACCTGGGTTCCGATTCCGCGACGGCGAACGAGAAGGCCCTTGTCAACGAGGTCCTGAATAGCGCGTCGAATCGTGGGTCGTGAAAGGTTGAGGCGTTCACCGAGCGACACCTCGTTTTCGAGACGTGCACCAGCTGGAAGGCGGCCGTCCATGATCGCTTCTTCGATGCGCTGTTCGACCTGAAAGTAGAGGGGGATGGGACCGTTTCGGTCAAGGCTGGCGAAAAGGCCGGCCATGATGTCGTCCGACATGAGTGGCTCCTTTCACAATCACCTGGTTGTCATATTGTACTGACATTCTGCCGTTGCGCCAGAGTGCCGTGGCTATGCTGGATTGGTGTCCGACTTCAAGCGCACCATCCCCGCAATCGTGGCGATGGCCATGTGGGCCACAAACTTCGTCTTCTCGCAAGCGGTCATCGCTGACGTCGGCGCGATCCAACTGACCGGCGCGCGGTGGATGATCTCGCTCGTCGCACTGGTTCCGCTCGCACTGTTGCTCGAAAAGCGCGACTGGGGGACTGTCCGTCGCGAGATTCCCCTCCAACTGGTTCAGTCTCTTCTCGGATACGTCGGCTACACACTGCTTCTCTATTCGGCGTTGCAATCGACATCGCCCGTCACGGCTGCTGTCCTCGTTGCCCTCAACCCCGCGACAATCGCCATTGCCGCCCAGTTCGTCCTCAAAGACCGTCTGACCCGCCTGGCCGTCATCGGGATTGTCGTCTCGTTCGTCGGTGCCGTCATCGTCGTGATTGGCGGACAGCCGCTCGATGGGATCCATCTCGGTGCGGGTGACGGGCTCATCCTCGTCGCCACCATTTTGTGGACCATCTATTCGATGATTGCCCCGCGCGTCGAGACCCCGCCAATCACCTCGACCGCCATTCAGGCCGGGCTCGCCTCCCTCATCATGATTCCGCTGATGTTGCTCGACGAAATCGTGCTCAACCCCGGATCATGGACGACCGTCGAAGGCGTCGAGTGGTGGGGTGTCCTGTGGATCGGACTGATCCCGTCGGCCGGCGCATACTTCCTCTGGAACATTTCCTCCGAATGGATCGGACCGACCCGCACGGGCGCCTTCCTCAACCTCATCCCCGTTTTCACCGCAGTCTTCGTGGTCCTGCTTGGTGGGTCCGTCACCGTCTGGCACCTCGTCGGTGGAGCGCTTGTGCTCCTCGGCGTTTCGCTGACCGAACGACGGTCCGCGGTCGCCGAGCAGCGGCTCGCCTAGACTTGACCAGTGGCACTCACTATCGGAATTGTCGGACTCCCTAACGTAGGCAAGTCGACCCTCTTCAACGCTCTCACTCGAAACAACGTTCTCGCGGCGAACTACCCTTTCGCGACGATCGAACCCAACGTCGGTGTCGTGAACCTGCCCGACCCCCGCCTTCAGCAGCTCGCCGACATCTTCGGCAGCGAACGCCTCCTGCCCGCGCCCGTCTCGTTCGTCGACATCGCCGGAATCGTCAAGGGGGCATCCGAAGGTGAAGGACTGGGGAACCAGTTCCTCGCCAACATTCGTGAAGCGGACGCAATCGCCCAGGTGGTTCGTGGATTCGTCGACGGAGATGTCGTCCACGTTGCCGGAAAGGTCGACCCCAAGGACGACCTCGAAACGATCAACACCGAACTGATCCTCGCCGATCTGCAGACCCTCGAGAAGGCGATTCCGCGCTTCGAGAAGGAAGTCAAGGGGAAGAAGATGGAGCCCGAAGTTCTGTCGACCGCGATCGAGGCGCAGAACATCTTGAACGGCGGAACGCCGCTGTCTCTCGCGCCAAAGTTTGACCCCAGCCCGATCAAGGAACTCGGACTTCTCACCTCGAAGCCCGTCTTGTTCATCTTCAACGTCGACGAATCAATCCTGACTGACTCGGCAAAGAAGGCTGCGCTCGCCGAACTCGTCGCGCCGGCCAAGGCCGTCTTCCTCGACGCGAAGGTTGAGAGCGAGCTCATCGACCTCGACCCCGCCGACGCGATGGAACTTCTCGAGTCCACCGGCCAGACCGAGAGTGGGCTGGACCAGCTCGCGCGCATCGGTTTCGACACCCTGGGCCTGCAGACATATCTGACGGCCGGACCGAAGGAAGCACGCGCGTGGACGATCGGCAAGGGCTGGAAGGCTCCGCAGGCCGCCGGCGTGATTCACACCGACTTCGAAAAGGGATTCATCAAGGCGGAAATCGTTTCGTTCGCTGACCTCGTCGAGTGCGGGTCGATCGCGGAAGCGCGTGCGAAGGGCAAGGCCCGCATCGAGGGCAAGGATTACGTTATGCAAGACGGCGACGTCGTCGAGTTCCGCTTCAACGTTTAGGAAGGCACCATGTCCACCGCACTCATCACCGGAGCGAGTTCGGGAATTGGCAAGGAACTCGCGATTGCGCTCGCCGCGCGCGGGCACGAACTGATCCTCGTTGCGCGCCGCAAGGATCGCCTCACCGCCCTCGCCAAGGATGTGGTTACGTCTCACAAGGTGAAGGTCACCGTCTACGCGATGGACTTGTCGAAGCCGGGCTCGTCGGCCGAACTCGAAAAGCAGGTGCTCGCCGATGGCCACTCGGTGGACATCCTCGTGAACAATGCCGGGTTCGGAACCAATGCGCGTGTTGTTGACGAGGACCGCGCGTCCGTTGCCGATGAGATTCAGCTGAACATCGGCACGCTTGTCGACCTCACGATTGCGTTCCTGCCGGCGATGGTTGCGCGCAAGTCGGGCGCTGTCGTCAACATAGCCAGCACGGCGTCGTACCAGCCAGTGCCTGGCATGGCGGTCTACGCAGCCACGAAGTCATTCGTTCGTTCCTTCACCGAGGCCGTCTGGGGCGAAGTTCCCGCCGGAGTCAAGGTATTCGCCGTCTCACCCGGCGCCACCGCAACCGAGTTCTTCGACGTCGCAGGTGCCACACCGTCCACCGCGCTCGCCTCGGTTTCCGAAGTTATTGACGTGATTCTCGCGGGACTCGATTCGGAATACCCAGCACCGTCGATCATCGTCGGAACGCGCAACCGCGTCCTCGCGCGCATCTCGCGCATCGTCCCGCTCACCATGGCAATCAGGGTGGCTGGGTCAATGTTCCTCCCCAAGAAATAGGCTGACTGCATGGAGATTCTTCACATCAACTGGCTCGCGGTTTTCGTCGCGTCGCTGTCCTCGTTCGTCATCGGAGCAATCTGGTTCGGCCCCAAGACCTTTTACCCCGTGTGGATGAAGGCGCTTGGTCGCAAGTGGCCGGCCGAGCGTGTCGAGATGTCAGGTGCGGAAACTGCACTGCTCTTTGGCGGAACGTACATCGCCGCGTTGATGCAGGTCATCACACTGGCCGTTGTCATCGCGTTCGCGCGACTCGCTGCTGACGGGTTCGACGCCGGAACGGGCGCGCTGTTCGGCTTCGTCCTCTCGGTCGGGTTCGGTGCCTTCGCATCGCTGTCACACCGACTCTTCGGACAGGCAGACCACAAGGGCGCTAACGCTCTCAAGGTGTGGCTGATTGAAGTTGGCCAGGACGTCCTCGCCGTCACCGTGGCGGGTGCGATCCTCGGAGCCTGGGCGTAACGATGACTGAGAAGGTTCAGGGACCCAAGTCGTACTTCCCGTCGATCGAAAAAAAGTACGGGCAGCCGATTGATCACTGGATGGGTTTGCTCGATGCGAACGCCCGTGAGTTGAAGCACATGGAACAGGTCGAGTGGTTGAAGTCGAATCACGGTATTGGCCACGGCCACGCGAACGCGTTGGTCGCCGTGTTCCGCCAGGAACGGGGACTCTGAATCGTTGCGATTCGGCCCGTTGCTAGGCTGAGCGAGTGCCCACCGCTCTGAAGAAGTATTCCGCGACGACCTGGTTCGTCACCGTTTTCACGATGTTCTTCGGACGCGGGTTCCTTTACTCGTCGTGGTCGAGTCGCGGCCCCGAAGTCCAGGAGCGTCTTGGCGTTTCGATCACCGACATGGGAATTCTGGCGACGCTCTTCGCCGCTGGCGCCATCATCGGAGTTCTCGCATCGGGACGAATCGTCTCGCAGCGAGGCTCACGCGTTCTCGCGATCATCACGTTTGCCGGCATGCCCACCGCGATGGCGCTCGCCATCATCGGTGTGGTCATCGGCTCATTCCCGCTGACGGCAGCCGCACTCTTCATCTACGGACTTCCGTTCGGCGCGGCCGACTTCGTCTCGAACGTCGAAGGGTCTGAACTGGACCGCGCATCGACAAAGAGTCGACTGCCTATGTTGCACGGCGGCTATAGCATCGGCGTGCTCGCCGGCGCGAGCTTCACCAGCCTGCTGATCGTGGCGAACATTCCCTTGGAAATCCAGGTCGGCATCACGCTTCTCGCGGTCGGCGCGTTCGCGGTGTACCGAGTTGCTCGAATCCCTGCGCACCACGGCAAGCCGACGCACGACCTCGACGAGCACACGGACCTGCGTCCCAAGCTGACCCCTGCCGCGAAGCGCCGTGTCACGCTCATTTCGACCATCGCCTTCGTCTTCGTCCTTGCCGAGGGCGCCGCGGCCATCTTCATCCCGCTCGCGCTCGTGACAGCTGGACGCACCCAGGCCGAGGCCGCCCTGGCGTACACGCTCTTTTCGCTCGGCATGGCCGTCATGCGAGTTCTCGGTGGCCGTATCGTCGACCGCATCGGTCGAACCCGAGTCGTCCTGTTCTCGGCCGTGGTTGCCGCCGTCGGAGTCGCGCTGTTCTCGTTCTCGCAACTCGGTCAGTTCGAATACATTGGCGCGCTGTTGTGGGGACTCGGCAACTCACTCCCCATCGCGATGACGGTGTCGGCCGCGACCGACAACCCGACCACCGCGAATCGTTCACAAAGCACGCTGTGGACCTGGGTGTATTTCGGGAACCTCGGCGTCGGTCCGATTCTCGGTGGGGCAAGCGCTCTGATCGGCCCGTTCGCCGCGTTCCTTATCCCTGTCGCGTTCCTCGTCTACTCCGCCACCATCAGCGGTGTGACAAAGCGTGACCCCGAACTGGACTAGAGCCAGTCGCGGGCTTTGAACGACAGATACAGCCCGAACGAGACGAGCACGGTCACCCCACTCGACACCCAGAACCCCCACGGTTCCATGTAGCCGGGGTAGGGGATGTTCTGACCGTAGAACCCGGTGATTGCTGTGGGCACCGCGATGATTGCCGCCCACGATGTGACCTTCTTCATGATGAGGTTCATGTAGTTGCCCTGGATGGTGAGGTTTGTCTCCAGCAACGTCGTGATGAGGTCGCGCAACGATTCGGTCCAGTCGGCTACGCGCATGACGTGGTCATAGACGTCGTGGAAGTGAATCGCCATCTCTGCGGAAATCGGGATGACCTCTTGGCGCATGAGCGGGCCGACGATCTCGCGCATCGGAAGAGTGAGCCGGCGAAGAATCACGAGGGCTTTGCGGAGGTCGTACGTCAGCTTCTGCAGCGCGAGGTCCTGTTTCGTCGTGGCGAAGAGTCGGTCCTCGAGTTCTTCGATTTCGTCGTCGAGCGTTTCGAGTGCGTCGAAGTACCCGTCGACAATCACGTCGAGCAAACCCCAAATCAGATAGTCGACACCGTGGCGGCCGGGGGCGGCCGAGTCGTCCCAGTGTTGAAGGATTGGCGTCAGCGAAAAGTTGTCGTTGTCGCGCACCGTGATCATGCCGTTGTGCGTGACGAAGATTGCGAGCTCCTCGGTCGCCATCTCCTTAGTCGCCTTGTCCAAGCTCGTCGTGTACGCGTTGATGTACAGGTACTTTTCCGACATGTCGAGCTTCGGTCGCTGGCGACCACGAAACGCATCGTCTACGTGGGTCGCGTCGATGCCGATCACCGTGCCGAGCTCGGCGAGTTCCTCCGCCGACGGAGACACCAGGTCAATCCAATACACGACGTGCTTGTCATCGTTGAGGGCGGCGATGTCCGACACCTCGATCGACTGCGCGGTCAGGTGTCCGTCGCGATAAATGCGTCCCTGGGTCATGTCTTCAGTGTAGAAACGCGTTGCGCCTGCGCGGTGCAGGCGCGAGGGGGCAGAATGGGCGCGTGAGCACAGCAGAAATCGACGCCTACATCAACGCGCTACCCGAACCCAAGCGCGAGACGCTGAACGAGGTCCGCCGGCGGATCCTCGCGGTCATCCCCGATGCAGAACAGAAGATTTCCTACAACATGCCCGCCTTCGCGGTGAATGGGAAGGTCATCGCCGGGTTCGCTGCGTTCAAGAATCACCTCGCATACCTTCCGCACAGCGGTCGGATATTCACCGGGCTCGAGCGTGAGTTGGAAGGCTTCGTCCGCACTCCTGGCTCGCTCCACTTTCCGGTTGACCAGCCGCTCGCCCAGGAACTCATCGCGGCGCTGATCGAGGAAAAGATGCAGGTGCTCGAAGCGGATGGCTGGACTCGCCCATAACCCGCCGCGCCGTCCCTATTTTTCTTGAGGGTCGGGCGATATGCTGAACGCATAACTCAAGACGACCGTTTACCTCTGCGGGAGAGACTGGGCAACCAGTCACCGAAGGAGCAAGCCTCCCCGCCAAACTCTCAGGTCCGCGTACCGCAGGGACAGGTCACTCTGAAAAGCGAGGTTCGATCCTCCGCCGTAGGTGAAAGGGCTCAGGCCCGAAACTCTCAGGTCCCGTAACAGAGGGGGAGTCCCGCAGCCGATATTCGGCGGCGCGTTGACGCCCGGAGGACCTGTGACCCTGAAGCAATCGCCACTCGATGCGATTCACCGCGAACTCGGTGCATCGTTCACGGATTTCGCGGGCTGGGACATGCCCGTTCGTTACACGTCGGATCTTGCCGAGCACCACGCAGTGCGCACCTCGGCCGGAATCTTCGACCTCTCGCACATGGCCGAGATTTATGTGTCGGGTCCCGAGTCGGGCGCCGCTCTCGACTTTGCTCTCGCGGGAACCCTGTCGACTATTCCGCTGGGTCGCGCCAAGTACTCACTGATTCTGTCCGAGCAGGGAACTGTCGTCGATGACGTCGTCGTGTACCGCCTCGGTGACGATGAGTTCCTGGTCGTCGCTAACGCCGGGAACCGTTTCCCCGCAGCCGCAGCGATTCGTGAACGCGCAGCAAACTTCGACTGTGTCGTTGATGACCGTTCGGACGACGTCGCGCTCATCGCAGTTCAGGGTCCCAACGCTCTGGCGATTCTTGAAGCGACCGGCGGACTCGATTCAGACGGCCTCGCCGAGCTCGGCTACTACCGCTGCCTTCCTCGTTCGTTCGACGGCACTCCCGTTCTGATCGGTCGCACGGGATACACCGGTGAAGACGGATTCGAGCTGTACATCGAAAACGCGCACGCCGCCGAACTGTGGAAGGCGCTGTCGACCGCTGGCGCCGGGCACGACCTGCTCGCGTGCGGTCTCGCGTGCCGCGACACCCTCCGACTCGAAGCAGGCATGCCGCTCTACGGACACGAACTGTCCCTCGATTTGAAGCCGATCCAGTCGGGACTCGAGAAGGTCGTCGACATGTCGAAAGACAACTTCGTCGGTCGCGAAGGAGTGATGGCAGGCGTTTCCGCTGGTGCTGTCCGCCTTGTCGGAATCCAAAGCGAAGGAAAGCGCGCGGGTCGCGCCGACTACGCCATCCACTCGAACGGTCGCACCATCGGCGTGATCACCTCGGGCGCACTGTCGCCCACGCTCGGATACCCCATCGCCTTCGCGCTGGTCGAGCCCGAATTTGCCGAGCCGGGAACGACGGTTGACGTCGACGTTCGCGGAACCGACATCCCTGCAGTTGTAGTACCCCTTCCCTTCTATTCCCGAAAGGCCCGCTCATGAGCATCCCCACCAACCTCCAGTACACGTCCGAACACGAATGGGTTCGCATCGACGGCGACACCGCAGTCGTCGGAATCACCCAGTACGCAGCGGACGCACTCGGTGACGTTGTCTACGTCGACCTCCCCAAGGCGGGAACGACGATTGCTGCCGGCGCCATCGTCGGTGAAGCAGAATCGACCAAGTCGGTCGGCGAGCTCTTCGCCCCCGTCTCCGGTGAAATCCTCGAAGCGAACCAGGCCGTCATCGACTCGCCCGAACTCGTCAACTCAGACCCCTACGGAGCCGGCTGGCTCTTCTCAGTTTCCGTCTCCTCGCTCGGCGCACTCATCTCGGCCGACGAGTACGAAGACCTCATCACGGAGTAATTCATGACTCAGTTTCGCGCACGACACATTGGCACGGCGGGTGCCTCCGAGGCGACCATGCTCGACCGTCTCGGATACGCGTCACTCGACGCACTTATGGACGCGGCGGTTCCCGGCGCGATCCGCCAAGGAGACTTCGCGTCGCGAATTCCCGCCGCCTCCAGTGAACGCGAGGCGCTCGCCGAGTTGCGAGCCCTGGCAAACGAGAACCGCGTCAACCGCAGCCTGATCGGGCTGGGGTATTACGACACGGTGATCCCCAGTGTCATCAAGCGAAACATCCTGGAAAACCCGTCGTGGTACACGGCGTACACCCCGTACCAGCCCGAGATCTCGCAGGGTCGGCTCGAGGCACTCATCACGTTCCAGACGATGGTGTGCGACCTGACCGGAATGGGCACCGCCAACGCGGGAATGCTCGACGAAGCCTCCGCCGCGGCCGAGGCAATGCTCATGGCACGTCGCGTGTCGGGAAACTCGTCGACCACATTCCTCGTTGACGTCGACATCTTCCCGCAGGTTCGTGCCGTGCTCGAGACCCGCGCTGAACCGATCGGTGTCGCGCTCAAGGCCGTCGACTTCGCCGCGGGCGGTGGCGCAGCGGCGCTCGCCGATGGCGCGTTCGGTGCTTACTTGCAGTACCCCGGTTCGTCCGGTCGCATCCGCGACATCTCGGCTGACCTCGCCGCCGTCTCTGCCGCCGGTGCCGTCTCGGTCGTCGGAAGCGACTTGCTCGCGCTGACGTTGCTTCGTTCACCCGGTTCGCAGGGCGCAGACATCGTCGTCGGTTCGTCGCAGCGCTTCGGCGTCCCGCTCGGATTTGGCGGACCCCACTCGGCGTTCTTCGCAGTTCGCGAGGGACTCGAGCGTCAGATGCCCGGTCGACTCATCGGAGTCTCGCGAGACGCTGACGGCAAGCCCGCCTACCGACTCACGCTTCAGGCGCGCGAACAGCACATCCGTCGTGAAAAGGCGACGTCGAACATCTGCACCGCACAGGTTCTCCTCGCTGTCCTCGCCGCGATGTACGCGGTGTACCACGGCCCCGACGGGCTTCGCGAAATCGCGACCGCCGTCGCCGAGCGTGCCGCTCGATTCGCACGACGCGCGGCCGCCGCCGGCCACTCCGTTGTTCACTCGGACTTCTTCGACACCGTGCAGATTCACGCACCGGGCAAGGCGGCATCCATCGTTGATGCGGCCCACAAGGCGGGCGTGCTGCTTCACCTGGTCGACGCCGACACGTTGCAGTTGTCGTTCGACGAGTTGTCGATCGATGAGGCCACCGGCATCCTCGCCGGCGGGGATGACCGACTTCTCGACACCGTGTTCGGGCTCGCTCCGGAAAAGGGCGGGGCAACCGGCGTGACGTCGATCCCGACGAGCGCACTTCGCACGGATGAAATCCTCACTCACGAGGTTTTCAACTCACACCGCAGCGAGACGTCGATGATGCGCTTCCTCAAGCGCCTCGCCGACAAGGACTACGCACTGGACCGCGGAATGATCCCGCTCGGGTCCTGCACGATGAAGCTCAATGCGGCGACCGAAATGGAAGCCGTCACATGGCGCGAGTTCGGCGGACTTCACCCGTACGCACCGGCCCACGACGTCGGGGGCTACCTGCTTCTCATCTCGCAACTCGAGGAATGGCTCGTCGAGCTCACGGGTTACGACACGATCAGCCTGCAGCCGAACGCCGGTTCGCAGGGCGAGCTCGCCGGTCTTCTCGCGATTCGCGGGTACCACCTCTCGCGCGGCGACGACCACCGTGTCACCTGCATCATCCCGTCCAGCGCCCACGGCACCAACGCGGCCTCGGCCGTCCTTGCTGGCATGAAGGTCGTTGTCGTCGCGTGCATGGAAAACGGTGACGTCGACATCGACGACCTCAACGCGAAAATCGCCGAAAACCGCGAGACCCTCGCGGCACTGATGGTGACGTACCCGTCGACCCACGGCGTCTACGAGCACGGTATTCGCGCGATCACCGACGCGGTCCATGAGGCCGGCGGCCAGGTCTACATCGACGGCGCTAACCTCAACGCGCTTCTCGGGTTCGCTCGATACGGCGACATCGGGGGAGACGTCTCGCACCTCAACCTGCACAAGACCTTCGCCATCCCGCACGGTGGTGGTGGTCCCGGTGTTGGTCCCGTCGCGGCAAAGGCCCACCTCGCGCCCTTCCTGCCCGGTCACCCGATGGCGCAGTCGCACGCTCACCCCGCGTTCGATTCCGAAACCGGCGCTCCCGGTCCTTTCATTCACGCTGCCGGTCCGGTCACGGCGGCTCCGTTCGGAAGCCCCAGCATCCTGCCGATTTCGTGGGCGTACGTCCGCATGATGGGAGCCGACGGACTCCGTCACGCAACCGCATCTGCTGTCCTCGCGGCGAACTACGTCGCCGCTCGACTGCGCGAGCACTACCCCGTGCTGTACTCGGGCGAGAACGGACTCGTCGCACACGAGTGCATCCTCGACCTGCGTCCGCTGACGGCCGAAACCGGCGTCACGGTTGACGACGTTGCCAAGCGACTCGTCGACTATGGCTTCCACGCTCCGACCATGTCGTTCCCGGTTCCGGGAACCCTCATGGTCGAGCCGACAGAATCGGAAGACCTCGTCGAAATCGATCGATTCATTGAGGCGATGATCGGCATCAAGCGCGAAGCCGACGCCGTCGGTCGTGGCGAATGGCCGGCGGACGACAACCCGCTCGTCAACGCACCGCACACCGCGCAGTCGTTGCTCGTCGGTGAATGGGATCACGCGTACTCGCGCGAGGTCGCCGCTTACCCGTGGCGCAGCCTCGAGTCGGCTGGTGGGAACATCGACCACGGCAAGTACTGGCCGCCGGTGCGACGCGTCGACGGCGCGTACGGTGACCGCAACCTCGCGTGTGCCTGCCCCGACCCGTCAGCCTTCGCCGACTAGTAGTGCTGCCTGGCGCTCACCACAATAATTGAAGTGTCGGTGATGCAGTAGACGAGTCGGTGTTCGTGATTGATTCGTCGCGACCAGTAACCGCTGAGGTCGTGACGAAGCCTCTCGGGCTTTCCGATTCCGTCGGAGTCATTGGCGCGCAAGCAGTCCTCGATCAGCAGGTTGATTCGTTTGAGGATTGCGCGGTCGGTTGATTGCCAATGCACGTAATCGGCCCAGCCGTTCGATGTCCACGACAGTTCGCGGCGGGTCATTCGGTGTCGAGCTCGTGGGTCTCAAATTGGCCCTGCTTCACGGCGTCCAGTGAATCATAGAGTCGGCGTGCATTCGCCGGATTGCCTAACAGGTAACACGTCTCGACGAGTGAGTCGTACTCCGACTTGGAAAGGATCACGGCCGAGCCGCGCTTGGAGGTGATTTCGATGACGGTCATGTCGAGGTTCACTTTCTCGATGATGCCGAAGAGGTCTTTTCGGGCATCGCTGGCGGTGATGGACATCGTTTCTCCTCCCATACTCAATTGTACGGGAAATGGTACCACTGTTTAGGCGAAGACCCCGGGGAACCACACCACCGCGAGCGGGTAGCCGACGAACGCGACGGTGTCGATGATGACGTGAGCCGTGATGAGGGGGAGCAGTCGCCTCTTCCACATGTACAACGCGCCGAACACGAGCCCCATAGCGATGTTGCCAACGAACCCGCCAAAGCCCTGATACAGGTGGTACGTCCCGCGCAGAACGGCAGCGCTGACGACGATTACCCACGGAGACCAGCCAATCTGCTTGAGCCGGTCGAAGAGGTAGCCAATCACGATGACCTCTTCGCCAATGCCGGCGCGAAGCGCCCACAGAATCAATACAGGAATCGTCCACCAGTGTGTGTCCAACGCGGTCGGGACGACGGTGACGCCAAGATTCAGGGCGCGCGCCCCGAGGTAGACGCCAATCCCCGGAATGCCGATCGCGGCGGCAAACACCACGCCCATCGTGAGTTCGTGCCCAAGGTGGCGCCGGCCCGGTTCCCAGCCCAACCCGATCGCGCCGAGCTTCGGTGCGCGGTCTCGCCATACCAGCCACACGACGAGGGCAACGGGAGCCAGGCCGGTCGCGACTCCGAGCAGTTGGTACAGCAGGTCGAAAAGTTCCTGTGTCGCCAACGGGCGATTGAGGGTGGCCGTTTGCTGGCTCAGCGATTCTGGGCGGGTCAGCCGATCGGCGATTCCGACAATCGAATAGAGTGCCGACATCCCGTAGGACAACAGCAAGACAACGACGATTTCCCACCGTGTTCGGTTCATTAGGCGACTCCAATCGTCGTTCGCGAACCGAAATTCGTTACTTTTCGTTACCGAACTGTATCCGTTTGTGCTGTTTCCATCACGATATCGGGAATAGTCTGGGCGCAACCATGGAATGCGCCAAGATTTATTGGCTTGGTAGCCGTTCCCATGTAAAGGAGGTAATCAGTGAAATTCAAGCGAATTCTCGCAACGGTTGCCGCACTCGGAGCCAGCGCTGTTGTGCTCTCGGGTTGTGCGCTTCCGTATCAGTCTCAGGTGATCAAGGACACTGCAATTACGGTTGCGTGGAACGATATCGCCTCGGAGTTCAACTCGGCTTCGGCATCGGGTAACAACGTTTCGAACTCGATCGTTACCTACATCGCCAACAGCGGATTCAACTACTACGACGAGACCCCGGCGCTTCAGAAGTCAGAAGACTTCGGAACGTACGAGAAGGTCAGCGACGAGCCCCTCACGGTCAAGTACACCGTCAACGACAACGTCAAGTGGTCTGACGGCGTCGATGTCGACTCGGCCGACCTGCTGCTCTCGTGGGTTGTCGGCTACGGGTACTTCAAGAACGACGACGGAACCTACTTGTTCCAGCACGCCGCTCCCCGTGACGACCTCGCATCGAAGCTCCCCACCCTCAATGGTGGAACTATCCAGTACGAATACGACAAGGCATTCGTCGACTGGGAGCTCAACTACGGACTGGGCGTTTCGGCTCACGGAACGGTCATGATGGCCTACCCCGAGATCACCGATCCTGCTGAGGCCAAGAAGAAGTTCATCGACGCCGTTACCGCCGGAGACACGAAGTGGCTCCAGAAGGTCGCCGACGTCTGGAACACCGGCTACCAGGTCACCGACGCAACCGCAGCGGACACCGACCCGGCGGAAGGTTCGAAGAAGTACGTCTTCCTGTCGAACGGTCCCTACCGAGTCGAAGAAGTTGTTGCTGACGACCACGTGACCCTCGTTGCGAACCCCCTCTACGCGTGGGGCCCCTCGCCGAAGTACGAGCGCATCACCATCCGTGAAATCGGAGACCCCACCGCAGCAGTTCAGGCTGTTGACAACGGTGACGTCCAGGCCGCATCGGGACAGCCCACGGCTGACCTCCTTGCTCTGGTCAAGGGACTCAAGAACGGTTCGTACGCCGGTGGCGACGAAGCCGCGTTCGAGCACGTCGACCTGACGTTCGACAACGGCGGTCCCTTCGACCCCGCGACCTACGGTGGCGACGAGGCCAAGGCTCTCGCAGTTCGACAGGCATTCCTGCTGTCGATCCCGCGCGACCAGATCCTCGACAACATCATCAAGCCGCTCAACCCTGACGCACAGCTCCGTAACGCTCTGACCGTAGTCCCCGGTTCGCCGAACTATGACACCGTCGTTGCAGGCAACGGTTCGGACTTCTTCGGAGGAACCGACGCCGAGCGTGTCGCCAAGGCCAAGGACCTCCTTGCGTCGGCTGGCGTGAAGACTCCGGTCACCGTCAAGTTCTGGTACCCCGAGGGCAACGTCCGTCGTGGCCAGGAGTTCGAGCTCATTCAGGCGAACGCACTCCAGAGCGGATTCAACGTGGTTGACACGTCAGAACCCGACTGGCTGTTCACCGACCCGTCCGTATTCCCGATCAACCCGCACGACGCCGTCATCTTCGCATGGAGCTCGACCAGCCTCGCGATCTCGGGTAACGACCAGATGTACGGAATGGACAAGGATGGCAACGCTAAGCCGTCGAACTTCCAGCACTACAAGAACCAGGACGTCGTAGACAACCTGGCCGCTCTTGAGACGGAAACCGACCCGGCAAAGCAGGCTGAGCTTCAGACGACGATTGAAAAGTCGCTGTTTGATGACGCAGCTTCGCTGCCCATCTTCCAGTTCCCCGGACTCACCTGGTGGGACAACGGAGTCGAGGGCATCACGCCCGCGCCGCTGTCGCCCAACTACTTCTGGAACTTCTGGGAGTGGTCGCCGGCTGCTGCAGCGCAGTAGTCGAAAACTGCACAACGACGGAGGTCGGGCGAGAAATCGCCCGGCCTTCGCCGTTTTCGTGCAAATGTCGTGTGTGGGGTGGCGGGGCTGGCTAGGATAGCGAGCACATAGTTCGCGCCCCAACGACGGGGTGCACGGTAGGACGGCATGCTCAGTTTCATCTCAAGACGACTCGCGGCGACTCTCGCGGTGCTGTTCGTCGCATCGTTCTTTGTCTACATGTTGACCGCAAACTCGGGTGACCCGCTTCAGGACCTTCGCCTCAACAAGGACCCCCAGTCGGTTGCCAAAATGGCGACACTGACCGAGAAGCTGGATCTCAACACCCCGCCGATTTTCCGCTACTTCAAGTGGCTGGGCGGAGCCGCGAGCTGTGTCATCGGTCGTTGCGACCTGGGAATCTCAGTGTCGCGCGGAGACGAACCCGTCGCGAACGCACTGGCCAACGCCATGGAGTCGACGCTGTCGCTCGTCGTCCTCGCCACGATCCTGTCGATTCTTCTCGGTGTCGCAATCGGTATGACGACCGCACTTCGCCAGTACTCGGGTTACGACTACACCGTCACCTTCGCTGCCTTCATCTTCTACTCGCTCCCCATCTTCTGGGTCGCCGTCCTCCTCAAGGAATTCGGTGCGATTCGCTTCAACGAGTTCCTCGGTAATCCCGTGATTCCGTGGTGGGTAGCTCTTGGGGTCGGGGCGCTCCTCGCGTTCCTCGTCTCCTCCGTGGTCGGAGGCCGACTCGTGTCTCGACTTCGCACCGCCGGCATCACCCTCGTTCTCGTCACCGCGATACTGGTGCTCGCCGACATCACCCAGTGGTTCGCGAAGCCCTCGATCGGAATCATCGGTGTTGCGCTGCTTGCCGCCGGCATCGGTGCGCTGATGTTGTTCATCACGTCGAGCGTCAAGCGTCGCCCGATCGTGTTGTCAGTCGCCGTGACTATCGGTGCGGTCATCGCGCTGTGGTTCCCGCTGCAGTTCCTGTGGTTCTACCTCAACACTCCGATTACGATCCTCATCGTTGCCGTCGCACTCGCCGCCGTCGGTGCGCTAGCCGGATTCCTCCTGGGCGGCGACGACCGCCGAGATGCCATCCGCACCGCCGCGCTCGCTGGTGCAATTTCGACCCTGCCGCTCGTTCTCGACCAGATGTTCATGCGCTGGGGCGAGTACATCCAATTGATCCCGCTGCGGTCCGGTGCCATCTCGACAATTGGTGCAACGACTCCGACGCTGACAAACCACCCGGACACGTGGCTTCGCATGCTCGACTCGGCGACGCACATCATCCTGCCGACTGCCGCGCTCATGATCATTTCGATCGCCGGGTACACCCGCTACACGCGTGCCAGCCTGCTCGAAGTTCTCAACCAGGACTACGTCCGCACCGCTCGCGCAAAGGGTCTTCCTGAGGCGACCGTAATCATGCGTCACGCCTTCCGCAACGCCCTCATCCCCATCGCGACCATCGTCGCCTTCGACTTCGGAGCCGTCATCGGTGGAGCCATCATCACCGAGCGCGTGTTCGCGTGGCAGGGTATGGGTGCACTCTTCGGGTGGGGCCTGTACCACGTCGACGTGAACCTCGTGATGGGCGTCTTCCTCGTGACGGGAATCGCCGCGGTCATCTTCAACATCCTGGCGGACCTCGCCTATTCAGCCCTCGACCCTCGAATTCGTGTGACGGACAGCTAAGCCATGGCAAAGAACAAAGACAACTTCCCGTCGACCGAGCAGCTCGCTTTGTCGGAACTCACCATTGAGCAACGACAGATCGAGGGACTCAGCCTCTCAACCATCGTTCGCCGTCGTTTCTTCCAGCACCGCGCAGCCGTTACGAGTGTCATCGTCCTCGCCGCGGTCATCATCCTGGCGTTCACGTCGGTCGGAACGATCATCGGCGGAACCGGAAAACTCGCCGCCGATTTCGAGACCGGGAAGATCATCCTCGATGGGTTGCGCATCACCGGTTGGTGGCACTTCAACTGGTACGAGAACTACCCGATCACTTCGCCAGGCGGAGTTCCCTCGTGGGAGCACCCCTTCGGCCAGGACACGTTGGGCAAGGACATCTTCGCTCGCGTGATGCGCGGAATCCAGCAGTCGCTGACGGTCGTGTTCCTCATCGGAAGCATCGCGACCGTGCTCGGTGTCGTCATCGGCGCGGTGTCGGGCTTCGTTCGTGGCTGTGTCGATTCCATCCTCATGCGACTGACCGACGTCATCATCATCATCCCTGGTCTGGTTCTCGGCGCAGTCCTCGGACGCACGGTCGGCGGTAACGCAATCTCGCTCGGACTGCTGCTTGGAGCAGTTTCCTGGGTTGGCCTCGCTCGACTGGTCCGTGGTGAATTCCTGTCGTTGCGCGAGCGCGAGTTCGTCGATGCGGCGCGAGTCGCGGGCGCAACCAACGCGCGAATCATCTTCCGCCACATCCTGCCGAACTCGATCGGTGTCATCGTCGTCAACGCAACCCTCTTGATGGCCGGCGCAATCCTCACCGAAACCGCGCTGTCGTTCCTCGGTTTCGGAATCACCGCACCCG
>JAHEDU010000002.1:0-5906 GCA_024641015.1 Micrococcales bacterium | reverse complement strand
TTCCGCCACATCCTGCCGAACTCGATCGGTGTCATCGTCGTCAACGCAACCCTCTTGATGGCCGGCGCAATCCTCACCGAAACCGCGCTGTCGTTCCTCGGTTTCGGAATCACCGCACCCGACATTTCGCTTGGCCAAATCATCTCGGAATACAACGAGGCCTTCAAGACCCGCCCGTGGTTGTTCTGGTGGCCCGGCTTCTTCATCGTTGTGATCGCGCTGTGCATCAACTTCGTTGGTGACGGACTGCGCGATGCGTTTGACCCGCGTCAGCGCCGTATGCCCAAGGCGACAAGCCTGTGGCGCGAGGCGAAGGCGCTCTTCGGCGGAAAGTCGAAGGGCAAGCGATGAAGCTACACGCTAAGACTGAGTGCGGTTGCGGCAATGAGAACCGCGAACGCAACGATGAGTCGAACGTCAACGCGCTTCGTCGCGACTCCAACCTCATCTCGGCGAGTTTCCCAGATTCGGCGAATGTGGGCTGCTGCAGCACCGCTCTCGCTGGTGGCGAGATCGCCGGGGCGAATCGTGCCGTTGAGGTACGTGGACTCGGGCAAGAACTGACCCTGGTCGCGACTCGCGGTGAAGCTGCTGTGTCGTCCGGGTGCGGGTGCGGCCCACGCGGTGATGCGGCCGATTTCCGTGAACACGGTGAGTCCCCACTTCGTATCAATCTGCTGGACGGCGCCCCACGGGATGTTGTAGTCGGTGAAGACGTTGCGAATCGCGATGCCGTCGTCGCCGACACGAAGGACGGGGCGCCAGAATGCTGCCCAGACGGCCAGAGCGAAGGTTGCTGTCAGGGGAATGCTGTGCAGCAGGCCAACGGCGTCGAACGGAACAACGACGGGTGCCTGTGCTGCGCCGAGGACGACCCACGTCCCCACACTGAAGATTTGACCGAAGCGGGACCTGAAAGTCGTCATGGTCTCCATCGTGCCACGGAGGCAACCCGATGAGTTCAACCCCCATCCTTACCGCCAACGGACTTGGCGTCGACTTCTGGGTCGACGGCGAGTGGGTCATGGCCGCCGAAGACATTTCGTACACCGTCAATGCCGGCGAAGTGCTCGCGATCGTCGGTGAATCCGGTTCCGGAAAGTCGCAGTCGTCGATGGCGCTCCTCGGGCTTCTTCCCGCGAACGGTCGCGCGAAGGGCAGCGTGTTGCTCAACGGCGAAGAAACGATCGGCGCAACTCCCGAACGTCTTCGCCAGATTCGCGGCAAGGACATCGCGGTCATCTTCCAAGAGCCGATGACGGCGATGAACCCCGTGTACACGATCGGGTTCCAGATCACCGAAGCTCTCAAGGTTCACTACCCGTCGATCACGCGTGCCGCCGCTCGTGAACGAGCACTTGAGCTGCTCGGTCTCGTTGACCTGCCCGATCCCGCGAAGGCGTTCGACTCGTACCCGCACCAGTTGTCGGGTGGGCAGCGTCAGCGCGCGATGATCGCCCAGTCGATTTCCTGTGACCCCAAGGTCCTCATCGCCGACGAGCCGACGACAGCACTGGACGTGACCGTACAGGCGGAAATCCTTGACCTGCTTCGTTCGCTCAACGCCAAGCTGGGCACGGGCATCATCCTCATCACCCACGACATGGGTGTCGTCGCGGATATGGCCGACCACGTCATCGTGATGAAGGGCGGTCACGTCGTCGAGACGGGGACCGCGACCCAGATTTATCGTTCGCCTCGCGAAAAGTACACGCAGGAACTTCTTGCCGCTGTTCCGCACTTGGGAACGGGTGCGTCGACCGGAAAGAAAGCCGACCCGCACACGGGCGAGACCCCGGTGCTGTCGATGAAGGGTGTCGACATCGTGTACCCCAAGCACGGTCGCGTCGCCGCGTTCCGCGCAGCGGAAGACGTCAACCTCGACATCTTCCCCGGCGAGGTCGTCGGACTTGTCGGCGAATCGGGTTCGGGAAAGACGACCATCGGTCGCGCCGTCGTCGGTTTGCTCAAGGTCAACAAGGGTGACATCACCGTCGCCGGCCAGAACATGGTGGGTGTCACGCCCGCCGAGCTCCAGGCGGTGCGTCGCAACATTGGAATCGTGTTCCAGGACCCGGGCTCGTCGCTCAACCCGCGCTGGCCGATCGGTGACTCGATTGCCGAGCCGCTCGTCCTCGCCGGAAAGTCGAAGGAAGAGATCGACACCCGAATTCTCGAACTTCTCGAGATGGTCGAATTGCCGACTAACTATCGAAACCGCTACCCCCACGAGCTCTCGGGTGGACAGCGCCAGCGTGTCGGAATCGCCCGCGCACTCGCTCTGAACCCCAAGATTCTCGTCGCGGACGAGCCCACCTCGGCACTCGATGTGTCCGTGCAAGCCCGTGTTCTGGCGATTTTGCAGCAGATCCAGAAAGTCCAGAAGTTTGCGATCCTGTTCATCTCGCACGACCTCGCCGTCGTCGATCTGCTCAGTGACCGCATTGCGGTCATGAATCACGGTAAAATCGTGGAGCAGGGTTCGACAGATCAGATTCTGCGCAACCCGCAGCACCCGTATACGCAGAGACTCATCGCCGCTGTCCCTGTTCCCGATCCCGAGGAACAACGGAAGCGTCGACGCTCGCGCACGACCTAAGGATTCACGTATGGCTATCGCCACCCGCACCGATTTGCGAAACGTGGCGATTGTCGCTCACGTTGACCACGGCAAGACGACCCTCGTCGACGCCATGCTCCGACAGACGAACTCGTTCGGTGCGCACGCGCACCTCGAAGACCGCGTCATGGACTCGAACGACCTCGAACGCGAAAAGGGCATCACGATCCTCGCGAAGAACACCGCCGTCTCGTACGACGGAAAGCACGCGAACGGCTCGCCCGTCACCATCAACGTCATCGACACCCCCGGCCACGCCGACTTCGGTGGCGAGGTCGAACGTGGACTGTCGATGGTCGACGGTGTCGTCCTTCTCGTTGACGCGAGTGAGGGCCCGCTTCCGCAGACGCGATTCGTTCTGCGCAAGGCTCTCGAAGCGAAGCTTCCCGTCATCCTGCTGGTGAACAAGACCGACCGACCCGACGCGCGCATCGACGCCGTCGTTCACGAGACTCAGGACCTGCTCCTCGGTCTTGCATCCGACCTTCACGACGACGTCCCCGACCTCGACCTCGACGGCATCCTCGACCTGCCCGTTGTGTACGCATCGGGCCGCGCCGGCGCAGCCTCGTGGAACAAGCCCGCAGACGGCGACCTTCCCGACAACGACGACCTCGAGCCGCTCTTCGAAGCGATCCTCGACCGCATCCCCGCGCCGACGTACGACACTGAGCACCCGCTCCAGGCGCACGTCACCAACCTTGATGCGTCGCCGTTCCTCGGTCGTATCGCGCTCCTGCGCATCTTCCAGGGCGAGATCAAGAAGGGTCAGACCGTCGCGTGGATGAAGCACGACGGGTCGGTCGAAAACGTTCGCATCACCGAGTTGCTCATCACCAAGGCACTTGACCGCATCCCCGCGGAATCCGCCAAGGCGGGCGACATCGTCGCTGTTGCGGGAATCGAAAACATCACCATTGGTGAAACCATCGCCGACATGAACGACCCGCGTGCATTGCCGGTCATCACCGTCGACGACCCGGCCATCTCGATGACCATCGGTACCAACACGTCGCCGCTCGTCGGCAAGGTCAAGGGCCACAAGCTCACGGGACGAATGGTCAAGGACCGTCTCGACCGCGAACTCATCGGTAACGTCTCCGTCAAGCTGGTCGACATCGGTCGCCCGGACGCGTGGGAAGTTCAGGGCCGTGGTGAACTCGCGCTCGCGATCCTCGTCGAGAACATGCGTCGCGAAGGCTTCGAGCTGACCGTTGGCAAGCCGCAGGTTGTCACCAAGAAGGTCGACGGCGCGACTCACGAGCCGTTCGAACACCTCACTGTCGACGCACCCGAGGAATACCTCGGCGCGATCACCCAGCTTCTCGCTGCTCGTAAGGGCCGCATGGAGGGAATGACGAACCACGGAACCGGTTGGGTCCGGATGGAGTTCATCGTTCCGTCACGTGGACTCATCGGTTTCCGCACTGAGTTCCTCACGATCACGCGTGGAACCGGTATTGCCAACGCCATCGGTCACGGTTACGGTCCGTGGGCCGGCCAGATCGTCACGCGTCAGAACGGTTCGATCGTGTCCGACCGCCAGGGCGTTGCCACTCCGTTCGCGATGATGGCTCTGCAGGAGCGCATGTCGTTCTTCGTTCAGCCCGGTGACGAGGTGTACGAAGGCATGGTCGTCGGCGAGAACGCTCGTGCGGATGACATGGACGTGAACGTCACCAAGGAAAAGCAGCTCAACAACATCCGTTCGTCGACGTCGGAAGTCCTCGAGAAGATGACGCCCCCGCGCGAGATGTCGCTCGAAGAGTGCCTCGAGTTCGCCCGCGAGGACGAATGTGTCGAGGTGACCCCCGAAAAGGTGCGCATCCGCAAGGTCGAACTGGAACAAAACCTGCGTGCACGCGCGGCTTCGCGTCTCAAGCGCCAGAACGAGTAATCGCAAAGTTAGGCTAAACGCGTGAGAATCGCACGCTTCACCCACGACCACGAAGTTCACTTCGGGGTCGTCGACGGTGATACCGTGCGCGTTCTCGAAGGCGACCCGCTGCACGACGGCATCTCGGAGACGGGCGCTGTCGTCGCCATGTCGGACGTCGATCTGATCGCGCCCGTTGCGCCGTCGAAAATTGTCTGCGTCGGAATGAACTTCGCTGAGCATGCCGCCGAGATGCACCACGACGGCCCCGCCACTCCGCTGATCTTCCTCAAGCCTCCGACGGCAATCGTCGGTGACGGCGACGACATCATCATCCCGCCGCTTCCCGGCCGCATCGTCCACGAAGGTGAACTCGCCGTCGTCATCGGCCAGCACGCCCACCGTGTCGCCGAGGCTGACTGGAAAGCCGTTGTCTTCGGTTACACGATCGCGAACGATGTCTCGGCGCGCGACGTCATGTTTGCCGACGGTCAGTGGGCGCGCGCAAAGGGGTATGACACGTTCTGCCCTGTCGGTCCGTGGATCGAGACCGAGTTCGACCCGTTCGAGCGTCACGAGATCACGACGGCGGTTGACGGTGAAGTTCGTCGACACGGGTTCACTGCGGACATGACGCACAAGATCCCCGAAATCATCGCGTTTGTGTCTGACGCTTTCACGCTTCACCCCGGTGACATCATTTGCACGGGAACGCCCGCAGGACTGGGCGGGTTTACCGACGGTCAAACGGTGACCATCACGATCGAGGGAATCGGCACGCTGTCGAACCCCGCGCGAAATCGCGACGACCGTGTCTGAATCTGCTGACGAGAGGCGCATCCGCCTTCACCTTCGGCGCACTCTCGTCATCGGGCAGATTCTCGCTGGGCTCGGCATCGGCGCAACCCTGACAGTCGGATCGCTGCTGGCTGAGCACATCTCGGGCCAGGAATCGTATGCGGGACTCGCCGCGACGATGTCGACGTTGGGCTCGGCGGTCGCGGCTGTTCCGCTCGCCGGAATCGCCATCCGGAGAGGCCGGCGCATCGCATTGTCTGTCGGTGCGTTCATCGCCATCGGTGGAGCCGGACTCATCATGGCCGCGAGCGCGTTTATGTCGCTTCCGTTGCTGTTGCTGGGGCTCATGGGAATCGGCGTCGGCGGTGCTGTCAACCTGCAAGCACGATTCGCCGCGACGGACCGCGCGACCGCGGAAACCCGGGGCAAGGACCTGTCCCTCGTCGTGTGGGCGACGACGATTGGTGCCGTCGTGGGGCCAAATCTCAACGGAATCGGGATCTCGGTCGGTGACGCCATCGGTTTGCCACACATGACTGGGCCGTTTCTGCTCACCGCTCTCGCACAGCTCGCGGCAACGACCGTGTATCTGGTGGGGCTTCGGCCCGAACC
>JAHEDU010000024.1 GCA_024641015.1 Micrococcales bacterium | reverse complement strand
GTGACACGGGGATGGGACTCAACAACGAAGAGCACGCCGACGACATTTTCGCGTCGATCGGAGTCCAACTGTTTGGTGATTCGGTGCTCGGCAAAATCATGATGATGTTGCTCGCCGCGTCCGTTCTGACTTCGGCGGCGGCTTCAACTCAGACGACAATCCTGCCGACCGCTCGCGGCGCGCTATCGATGGCGGCCTTCAAGGCAATCCCCACCAAGTTCGCCGATATTCACCCGAAGTTCCTCACGCCGACGTGGGCAACCTGGGGAATGGGAATCATCTCGGCCGCGTTCTATCTGTTGTTCACCATGATCAGCCCGAACCTGTTGATGGCACTGGTCGGGTGCCTCGGTCTCTTGATCGCGGTGTACTACGGCATGACCGGTTACTCGGCGGTCTGGTTCTTCCGCAAAACACTGACGAAGAGTGTTCGCCACTTCTTCATGCGCGGGGTAATTCCGCTCGCCGGTGGCGTCATGATGACCGTCGTCTTTGCCTACGGTCTGCAGCAGTTCCTGTTGCCCGACTGGCTGGTCGATGACGCCGGAAACAACGTCACCCTCTTTGGTTATGGCGCGGTCGGTGTCGTCGGACTTCTCTCGATGGCATTCGGCGCGGTTCTCATGGTCATCTACGAAATCAAGGCGCCCGCCTATTTCCGCGGGAAGACGCTCGAGAAGCGCGTCCACACCGCCGACTAGGCGATTCGCACACGAGGGGGCCCTGGGAAACCGGGACCCTTACTCGTTGCCGTGGTTGCGAGTAGTGTGGCAAACATCATGATTGACGAGGCTGTCACCCGCGCGCGAAGCGCCTTCCCGAACTGGTCGCAGACGACCGTTCGACACCGTGCCGCGATTGCTCGTCGGTTCGGCGACCTTGTTCTCGCGAATCGCGACCGGATCCTTGATGCGATTCAAGCCGACACGAAGAAGTCGCGCTCGAACGCGCTGGACGAGATTCTTGATGTTGTGGGGCTGTGCGCGTATTACGCGCGGACGTCGCCGTCGATTCTCAAGTCGCGCCGGCGCGCGGGGGCTGTTCCGATCCTGACGAAGACGGTCGAACGCCACGTGCCCGTCGGTGTTGTCGGAATCATCACGCCGTGGAACTATCCGTTCACGCTTCCCGCGAGTGACCTCATCCCCGCGATCGTCGCAGGCAACACCGTCGTTCTGCTCCCCGACGCGGCCACTCCCCGCTCGGCCGACGTCATCGTTGACCTGCTCGCGCGAGCTGGCGTTCCCGACGGTGTGGTCAACCTCGTTCACGGTGGAGGTCGCGTCCACGGTTCGGCCCTCATCAGCCAGGCCGACTTCATCATGTTCACGGGTTCGACAGCGACGGGGGCGATTGTCGCCCAGCAGTGCGCCGAGCGCCTTATCGGGTTCTCGGGAGAACTCGGCGGCAAGAACCCACTCGTCGTTCTCGACGATGCCGACGTTCAGCGCGCAGCCGCTGGCGCAGTCCGAGCGAGCTTCAGCAACAGTGGCCAGCTGTGCGTTAGCACCGAACGCGCGTATGTTCACACCGACGTGTACGACGAATTCGTTGACGCATTTGTCGCCCACACCGAAGCGATGTCGCTGGGCGACGGGAACGACTGGGAAATCGACATGGGGCCGCTCATCTCCGAGACGCAGGCGGATCGTGTCGTGGCCCACATCGACGAGGCCGTCGCGAAGGGCGCAACTGTGCTGACGGGTGGTCGCCGGCGCCTCGACATCTCACCGACCTTCGTCGAGCCAACAATTCTCACGGGCGTCACCGATCAGATGACTCTCGGTCGCAGCGAAACGTTCGGCCCGGTCATCAGTGTGTATCGAGTCGAGTCCAACGCCGAAGCACTCGAGCGCGCCAACGATTCCGACTACGGATTGAACACGAGCGTGTGGTCGCGCCGTCGCGGCGCACAGTTCGCCGAGGCGGTGCGGTCGGGAACGGTCACGATTAACGATGGTTTCTCGGCGAGTTTCGCTTCCCACGATGCGCCGATGGGCGGAATGAAAAGGTCGGGGGTTGGCAGGCGCCACGGGCGCACCGGACTCCTCAAATACACCGATTCGCAGACGGTTGCACAACAGCGCCTCTGGGGAATCGCGCCGTTCCCTGGCCAGTCGAACGAGCAGTTCGCAAACCTCATCACCCGAGCGATTGGATGGTTAGCCAAACTACGATGACGAAACGTAACCTCGCGGGTTCCCGCGTTCTCATCACTGGTGGCGGAAGCGGCATCGGTCGGCAGATGGCGGTTCAGGCTGCACGCCGTGGCGCGCACATCATCATTTGGGACCGTGACCGCGATGCGGCGGAACGCGTCCGCGACGAGATCATCGGCGCGGGCGGTTCGTCCGAGTCGCACGTCGTCGACATCACCGAAGTCGCCGTTGTGAACCGCGTCGCCGAGCGCACCGGCCGAGTCGACGTTCTCATCAACAATGCCGGAATCGTGGCGGGCAAGCATCTACTTGATGCGACCGAGAGCGACATTCGTCGCACATACGAGGTCAACGCACTCGCTCTGTACTGGGTCACGCGCGCGGTTCTGCCCGGAATGATCGAACGCCGCGACGGTGCAGTCGTGACCGTCGCGAGTGCCGCCGGACTTCTCGGAGTCGCACAGCAAACCGACTATTCGGCGACGAAGTTCGCCGCCGTCGGGTTCACGGAATCACTTCGCGCCGAAATGCGCGCGTTGGGACACCCGATCGACACGCTGACCGTGTGTCCGTTCTTCATCGACACCGGAATGTTCGAAGGCGCTCAGTCGAAGTACCCGTTCCTGCTTCCCGTTCTCAAAGAAGCGGATGTTGCCCGCAAGATTCTCGACGCCATCGAACGTCGTAAGTTGGTTCTCGTGTTGCCGGCGTTCGCCCGCGTACTGCCGTGGGCTCGGCTTCTGCCTGCTCGACTATTCGACAAAATCGCAGACGCGCTGGGCGTGAACAAGACGATGGACCACTTCGTGGGACGTCGATAACGAAACGAGAAGCGTCCTAGTCGGATGTGATTGACTGCACTAAATCAGTCATCAACAGGTACATCATGGTTTCGGTTTCACCCGGAAAGTCGTCGAATCCAAACCGCTGATAGAACGCGCGCGCATCGGGTGAAATCGGTTCTACGATGATCGCGCGTGCGCCGATCGCCAATCCAGCCTCGAGGCACTTCACGAGCGCGAAGTGAAGCAGACCAGAACCAACTCCACGTCGCTCGAACCGTGAATCGACGGCAAGACGGCCGATGACGATTGTCGGAATCGGATTGGGCTGATTTCGCCGGACTCGACCCGGAACTTCGGCCGCAGCCACGGAGCCCGCCGCAATCGAGACGAATCCTGCAATTGATTGGGTGTCGTTGTCGAGCGATACGAATGTGCGGGACGCGTGGCTGGATTCATTACCGAGAGCGCGCTTCGCTAGCCAGTTGTCCAGTTCTGGTTCTGAACTCGAAAATTCAGAAACGCGATCGCGGGGATCAATCGGTCGGGGTGCGGAAAAGCTCACGGAGAGGTGAACACTGTGCCAGAGCGGAATAGGGCTGTTACCGCATCGATCGGGCGGCTAGGGCGTCCCAAGATTTCGGCAAATTCGCGAAGCGCCGCCGCAGAGACGACTCGTTGGGCTTCGTCTTTGAGAACAGTTTCGGCTTCCGTCAAGAGAACGGGCAAACCAAACTCCGTGATGGTCTTCCCGCTGACGCGAGCGGCTGCCTCGATGTTCGCCTTTTGCTCGGGCGTCAATCGAAGTTCGAGGCGTTCCGATTTCAGTGCTTGTGCCATAGCAAAATTGTACGGCAATTATCCGTACAAACACAAGCTCATTGGCTAATCTGACGTGGTCAGCGCGGTTGCGACACCCGTTTCTAATTCGGTGCGGAACGTTTCGAGAAGCGTTCGAAGCGGAGTCGGACCGAGTCCGAGAACTGACTTCGTGTGGACGTTCGACAACGACGAGTCGACGGGAACCGGCGCGGGGAACAGTTCGGATTCCGGAGGCGGGCCTTGCCGAAGCAACCCGCGGTCTAGGCCAAACACCTCGCACACCAGCTCGGCGAGTTCGAACCTCCCGATGGCGTCATCGCCGACGAGGTGAAGAGTTCCGCCGGCTCGACGAGTGACGACTCGTTCGATCTGGGCACCGATCTCGGCGGCGAGCGACGGTGTCGTCATCTCGTTGACGTTCGGCCCGTTCCACACAGTGAACGTCTCGCCCGACCGAAGTGCCGACACGAGCGAATACACGAAGTACCCGAAGCCGACGTCCTGTGATCGCGGTCCGTCCTCCTGAAGTTGGTGGCGGCCCATCACTCCCGCGATTCGGCAGATGGCTCCGTCGACGGGGTGAAGGTCGCGCACGACCTGCTCGCCCATCGCCTTGAGGAAGCCGTAAAAGTTCACGGGGTTTCCGCTGTTCGACTCGGTGACGAGGTGTTCGGTACCGTCCATGACCCAGTCGGTGGAAATGTAGACGAGCTGACTGCTGGTTGCGGCGGCCGCGCGGGCGACCCGCGACGTCATGCCCACGAACGAGTCGTAGGCGTATTCGCGGTCTGCCAGTAGTCGGTTGAAGTCGTTGGCGATTGCGCAGTGCACGACCGCATCGACGCCGGCCAACGCGTCGGTCAGTTCCGGTACCGAGGTGAAATCGACCGCACGAATCGGCCAGGGCGCATCGGCTCGCTCGGCTCGGCCGAACCCGACCACCGAATGACCGCGTGACGCAAGGATCGCCGCGATGTTGCTTCCGACGAAACCCGTCGACCCGGTGACGGCGATGGTGAGCGGTCGAGTCGTCATGTCACATTCCGTTCGCGGTCGCCGTTGGCTTTTCGCCATCCAACACTGCGCGAATTCCTCGTGCCGCATCGACAAAGGTTTGGGCGGCAGCCTTCGTGCTCAAGCCCATCATGTGTGGCGAGAGCAACGCACGCGGGTGTTGGAAAAGCGGGTGCGGAGTTGGGGGCTCGTCGTCGAAAACGTCGAGGCCGATGCCACCTAGGTGCCCCGAACTCAGTGCGTCAAGGGCCGCGTCGAGGTCGACAAGAGGCCCGCGGCTGCAATTGACGAGAATCACACCAGCGGGCATCACTGACAGTGCTCGGGCATCGATGAGGTTCCGGGTGGTGTCGAGCAGGGGAACGTGCAACGACACAACCGACGACTCGCGAAGGAGGTCGTCAAGGTGTTGAACCCGAAAGCTGTCAGGGACTTGCGCGACCGGGTCGTACGCCAGCACCCGTGCACCAAGCACTGACACGAGTTCCGCGAGGCGCTGTCCGATGCGACCGTATCCGACGATTCCGACGGTTGCTCCGTCGATGTCGCCAACGGTGATGTGCTCGCGCTCTGCCCAGCCACCTCCGCGTACGACTGCGTCGAGAGCAGGAAGCGACTTCACCAACGTCAACGCCATCGCGAACGCGCCTTCCGCCACAGCTCGGGTGTTGCTTCCAGGAGTAACCACAACCGGGATGCCACGTGCGGTGGCCTCGCCCACATCAACTCGTTCGGTGCCAACTCCGGTCCGTGCGAGTACCCGAAGCGACGGCATCCGCTCGAACATCGCACGGTCGACTGTGACGTTTGCGCGAACGATTGCACCGACGGCATTCGCCATGTCGTCGTCGGTCGGGTTGTCAACCAACACACAGTCGTCGCCGAGCACCGGTCGAACGAGGTCCCCGTCGACGGTGCCCAGCGCGACAATGACGTGCATGGTTAGCGGATTGCAGCGGTAACGCCGGCGATTGCCGGAAGTGTGACCCACTGGCCGGATTCGGCCGACTCTTCGGCCGCGTCGCACACCGCAGCAGCGGCGACGGCGTCGTGGATATTCGAGTTCAGGTGCGCCTTGCCCGTGAATGCCTCGAGGAACTTGCGCGCCTCGATCACCTTGAGGTCGTCGAAGCCCATTCCGGTTCCGGCGCCCGGCTGGAAGTGGGCGAAATCACCGAACGACGGTCCAGCCATCACGCGCTGGTAACCGAGCAGGTCGCCCTTGCGGCCGATGGCAACCTCGAACTCGTTCATGCGTTCGAAGTCCCACTTGACCGATCCCTCGGTTCCATAGATTTCGATGTTGTATGACGCGCGCGGTCCGACCGCAACTCTCGACGCCTCGAGAGTTCCGACCGCTCCCGCGGCGACTGCCGAATCGGAAAAGCGGAACAGCATCGCGGCGTAGTCCTCGTTTTCGACGTCACCCATCTCGCCGCCTTCGATCACGTCGAAGTGAGTTCCCTTGCCCATTTGCTGAATCGGGCGCTGGGTGTGAACGGTCGAGGTCAGGGCCGAGATCGACCCGATAGGCCCGCCGACGTAGTGGATGAGGTCGACGAGGTGACCCATGAGGTCGCCAAGGACACCACTTCCGGCGAGCGAACGCTTGAATCGCCACGACAGCGCGCCGTTCGGTTCCGACGAATAGTCCGCGAAGAACGTTCCGCGCACGTTGGTGATGCGACCGAGTGAGCCGTCAGCGATGAGCGACTTGATCTTCTCGATGGCGGGGGCGTGACGGTAGTTGAAGCCGATGCTCGAAGCGACGCCAGCTTCGTCAGCGGCCACTTCGACGGAACGGGTTTCGAGGACTCCGCGGCCGACCGGCTTTTCAATCCAGAACGCCTTGCCCGCCTTCGCTGCGGCGATGCCGATCTCGGCGTGCAGGAAGTTCGGCGCACAGATCGACACGACGTCGACGTCGGGGTGCGCGAGGACCTCGTGGTAATCCGTGGTTCCTTCAGCGAACCCCAGGACGTCCTTGGCGTAGTCAACGCGCGACGGCTCGGTGTCGGCGGCGATCACGAGTCGAGGCGTGATGCCCAACTCGGGATACACGACAGGAATCGCCTGGTACGCACGGGAATGGACTTTGCCCATCCAACCAACGCTGATGAGGCCGACGCCAATGGTCTTACTTTCGGTCATGGTGTGTTCTTTCTGATTTCGGTGAGCGATGACTGAATGGACTGCGCAAGCAACACGGAGTCCGACGAGAGGGCGATGAAGGTGAAACCGATCGCACGGTAGCGCTGGGCGGTTTCGATGTTGCCAGCGAGGATTCCCGCAGGAACTCCGGCACGCGCTGAAGCCGCGACAACTTTGTCGAGGGCGGAGGTGAAGTCGGGGTGGTCGAACTGGCGAGGGATCCCCAGTGAGAACGACAAGTCGAGCGGTCCGACAAAAAGGAGGTCGACGCCGGGGATTGCCGCAATGTCGTCGACCGCGTCGAGCGCACCCCGTGTTTCAATCTGAATGATTGCCGCCGCTTGGCGTTCACCCGTCAGCGCATCGGGATCCATTCCCCACTGGGCGGCGCGGTTATACGTTGCAACACCGCGGTCACCGACGGGCGGGTAATCAAAGTGACGAATCGCGTTGAGTACGTCATCGACATTCTCGGAACGCGGAACCATCACCCCGGCAGCGCCCGCGTCGAGCGCGCGACCGATCCTGATCCGTTCTGCGGATTCGACCCGCACGAGGGTGGGAACGCCGTACGCGGCGGTTGCGATGACGGTGGGCGAGACCACGTCGTCCCCGGCCGCGCCGTGCTCACAATCGACAAGCACCCAGTCGACGCCCGATGCGGCGGCAACCTCAGCGGCAAGTGGCGACCCGAGCCCGGCAAAAATTCCGATTGTCGAATCACCGCTCCGCAAACGTGCGCGAAACTTTCCGTCGTTGACTGGATTCAACATCGTCACTAACCGTGCCAGCGCTGTTTGGCCAGACCGGCGTTGTAGTCGTCTCGAACCGCTGGCAGCCACGGCGCGTCTGAAACCTCAGCCGGAGCAACGTCCCACCACACGTCGGAACCGGGAAGGTTCGCGTGGGGAATCGTGGCGACGACGATGACGACGGGCTTCGTTTCGTCACGCGTTTCGTCGAGGATTGCGCGGAATTCGGCGACCGTGCGAACTCGTTCCGAACGTGCCCCCAGTCCGCGAGCGATTGACACCAGATCGACGTCGAGGTAATCGCCTCCCAGTCGCGGCGGGGTCGAGCTCGAAACAACGTCCTTCACGACGTTCGCGGACGGGTCGCGGTAGCGGAACTCGTTTCCGAAGTTGTGCCCAACGCGCCACATCTGCAGCCGACGAATCACCTGGTAACCGTGGTTCTCGGAAATCACAATCGTCAGCGGAAGTCCCTCTTGCGCTGCCGTCACGAGCTCGGTCGGCGACATGAGGAAGGTGCCGTCGCCGATGAACGTGGTCACACGGTGTGCCGGGTTCGGGTTGGCGAATCGAACGCCGATTGCGGCGGGCAACTCGTACCCCATGCAGGAGAACCCGAATTCGAGGTGAGCGAATCGTCCGTTGGTCGCATCCCACACCTTCTGAATGTCTCCAGGAGGGCCGCCTGCTCCAGCGATGATCGTGTCGCCCGCACGTGCGTGCTCCTGGAGTACGCCAATGAGCTGGCCCTGAGTGATGACCGCATCGGTGCCGTCGGGGTCGTGCTCGGGGGTCTTGACGAATTCAACGTCCGGATCGATTGCGGCGTTGCGCAGGGTGACCCAGCGCGCGTTGCGCTCGATGATTTCAGCCGACCATTCGGCGGGAACTCGGTATCCCGACAGTTCCTCTGCCAGCGCCTGAAGACCAACGCGGGCGTCGGCCACGATCGTCGTCGCGCCCTGCTTCACGCCGTCGAACTCGCTGACGTTGAGTGACACGAACTGCACGTTCGGGTTCTGGAACAGCGACTGCGACGCGGTGGCAAAGTCAGTGAGTCGTGTTCCCACGTGAACGATGACGTCGGCCTCTTCGACCAGTCGGTTCGTTTCGGGCGATCCTTCGAGTCCGATGCCCCACACGTGCCAGTCGCCGGGGTTCTGGACTGCACCCTTGCCACCGAACGTTTCCGCTACGGGAATCCCGGTCGACTCTGCAAGCGCCTCGAGTTCGGTTGTTGCGTTCGAATAAATGACTCCGCCACCGGCGATGATCAGAGGCTTTGACGCGGAGCGGATGATTTCGGCTACTGCACGGACGTCATCCGCTTCGGGTTCGGGGCGGCGGATCTTCCAGTCGTTCGGCTCGAAGAACTCCACGGGGTAGTCGTAGGCGTGCGACTGGACGTCCTGCGGAAGGGCAACCACTACTGCGCCGGTCTCGACGGGATTCGCCAGTACGCGGAACGCTTGGGGAAGTGCCGTGAGAAGTTGCTCGGGTCGGGTGATGCGATCGAAGAATCGTGACACGGGACGGAAGGCATCGTTCGCGGTGACGTCCGGCGCGGACGGGTTTTCGATTTGCTGCAGTACGGGGCCCTGTCGGCGAGTGGCATAGGTGTCACCGGGAAGCAGCAGAACCGGCAGTCGGTTGACGGTGGCGAGTCCCGCAGCGGTAACCATGTTCAGCGCGCCCGGGCCAATCGACGCGGTGACGGCGAGCGTCTGGTGGCGACGAGTCGCCTTGGCGAACGCAATAGCGGCGTGGGCGAGCGCCTGCTCGTTGCGACCCTGGATGAAAGGTAGTTCATCGTTGAACTCATCGAGTGCCTGTCCGAGCCCGGCAACGTTTCCGTGACCGAAAATTCCGAAGGCCGCGGGGATGAATCGTTGGCGTTCGCCATCGGCGATTGAGTACTGGGCCGCGATGTACTTGACCACCGCTTGTGCGACGGTCAGCCGAATCGTCTTGCCTGAACTGCTGCTCATGGTGCTCCTCGTTATCCGTTATTCCAGGGGGTTCCGTGCATGACGACGGTCTTGACTTCGGTCATCTCGGAAATCGCCGCCCGCGGGCCCTCTTTGCCGATGCCGCTGGCCTTGAATCCGCCATAGGGCATCAGGTCGGCACGCCACAGCTGAGTCCAGTTGACGTGGACGACACCGGATTCGATTTCGCGGATTGCTCGAATCGAGTTCGCGATGTTGTTCGTGAACACCCCGGCGCCCAGTCCGTATGCGGTCGAGTTGGCGAGTTCGATGGCGTGCGCGACATCGCGGGCGGTTGAGATCGCCACGGCCGGTCCGAACAGCTCGTCTTGCGCAAAGGGCGAGTACGGGTCAACGTTGGCGACGATGGTCGGCTGGATGACGCTTCCGTCCTGCTCACCGCCGGTGACGAGAGTCGCCCCCGCGGAAACGGCAGCACGAATCGAGGACGTCACTCGATCGGCTTCGGTGCGCGAAATCAGCGAGCCGACCGCCGTTCCGTCGGCGAACGGGTCGCCGACTCGAATCGCCTGAACCTTCGGCGTCAGGGCGTCGATGAAGTCACCGACGATTGATTCCGCCACGATGATTCGTTGCGCCGAGATACACACCTGTCCCGCGTTGATGTATCCGCCCAACGAAATCGCGTGCGCTGCCGCCTCGATGTCGGCATCATCGAGAACGATGACCGGTCCGGATGCGCCAAGTTCCAACGACATCTTCTTGATTCCTGCAATCGAAGCGATGTGTTCGCCGACAGCGGTTGACCCGGTGAACGAGATTTTTCGCACTCGACGGTCGCGCACGAGGGCATCGCCAACTTCACCGCCGGGCCCGGTCACGACGTTGAGGACGCCGTCGGGAAGCCCCGCGTCGGTGAAGCACTGTGCGATGGCGAGAGCGGTAAGCGGCGTCGCTCGAGCTGGCTTGAGAACAACGGCGTTTCCCGCCGCGAGCGCGGGGGCGAGTTTGTGAAGGACGAGCAGCGCGGGGTAGTTGAAGGGCGCAATCGCTACGACGACTCCGACGGGCTGACGGATCGTGAAACCGATCTTGTCGAACCCCGTGCCCTTGTTTGCGTCGAGTGGCAGGGACTCACCGTAGAGGTGTGATCCTTCGAACGCTGAGAGACGGATGATTTCTCCCGAACGCCCTGCCTCGCCGCGGGCTTCGAGCAGGGACTTCCCGTTTTCGCCCGAAATGATGCGTGCGATCTCTTCGGCACGTTCATCGGCAAGAGCGGCGGCTTTCATCAAAATGGCTGATCGTTCGTGTGCCGGCGTTCGGCGCCACTTCTCAAACCCGGCGACGGCTGCGTCAACGGCACGGACGGCGTCGGCGGCACGGCCTAGGGCAACCGAACCGACGACGTGTCCGTCGAACGGGGACGTGACGTCCTCGCGTTCGCCCGCAATGGCGTCGACCCAGGCACCGTTAATGAGCAGTGAGCTCGGTGTCATCAGCGACCCCCATTTCGGAACGTTCCAGAACAGGGGAAACGTTACCACCGTTCCCTCGAATTGGGAACCCCGCTGCTAAACCGTGACGGTTTCCGTTGATGAACGTGTCGCCAGTTCGGGCGCAATGAGGATGTCGGTACCGACGGCAGCAGCGAACGCGTCCTCGTTGCTGAGCAGATCGCACGAGCGCCGAGCGATCTCAGCGGTGTTTTGTTCGATTGACGTCAATGCGATTCGTTCGAGTCGCGCAATATATGTATTGTCATAACCGGTCACGGCAACCGAACGGTCTTGGTGACGCTCAAGCGCATTTTGAACACCGAACGCGACGTTGTCGTTGTAGCAGACGATGGCCGAAGGTGCTTCAGCGAGTGCCAATACTCGCTCGGCTGCATCCGAGCCGCTCGGCTCGTCCATCGCGGTTCCCGTCGATTCAATCGTTGTTGTCATCCGGTGCGCGGAGGCGGCTCGGACAAATGCGTCTCGACGGTCTTCGGCAACTCGGCGGCCGACTGGGCCGATGTACGCAAGTCGCGAGTGACCGAGGTCGGCGAGGTGTGCACACACCAAGTCCATCGCCGCAGACTCGTCGGTTCGTACCGTGACGGCACCGGGAAGCTCATGCGCACTCGACAGCGCGACGACCACGCGAATGTGACCGGGCAGGTTCGCAAACGGGCTGAGGTCGGGAAGGCCACCGACGATGAACAAGCTCTGAGGCTTCAAATCAAGAAGGTGTTGAATCGGTTCGCGGTCGAGGATCTTGCCGTCCGGGCCATCGACGATTGACGCACTGGCGACGAAGCTGAAGATTCCCTGGGCGGCGAGGAGTTGTCGAGCGGCGTCAGCGATTTCGGTGAACAGCGGGTTGTGGAAATCGGCAACGATGATTCCGACAAACCCGCCGGAGGTTGACCGCAAGCTTCGCGCCCACGCGTTCGGTGTGTATCCGAGTTCGGCAGCAGCGGCAAGTACACGTTCGCGCCTCGCCTGGCTGACGTCGTCGGGCGATGAGAACACGACGGCCGCCGTGGATTTTGAGACGCCCGCGCGCGCAGCCACATCGTGGATGGTGGGGCGCTTGGTCATCTGGAACGTTCCTGTTCGACGGGTCGCTCTTAAGGTAACAGCCAGAGCCGCGGTTTACGACGTGACCGGGAAACAACAAAGCCCCCGACGGATCGGGGGCTTTCGCTGTGGCTCCGACCGGCATCGATCCGGTGACCTTTCGATTTTCAGTCGAACGCTCTACCAACTGAGCTACAGAGCCAAGGAGTGTT
>JAHEDU010000057.1 GCA_024641015.1 Micrococcales bacterium | reverse complement strand
AACTGTCTCAACCAGTTATCGGTCGGATTGCTCCGCCGCGGAGAATGGGGGATTCGAACCCCCGAGGGCTTGCACCCAACACGCTTTCCAAGCGTGCGCCATAGGCCACTAGGCGAATTCTCCTGATGCCCGAAGGCAACCTGACCATTCTATCCCTGCGGGGCGCGCCCGATTCTCGTGGGCTACGACGAACCGCGAGAATGGAATCATGTCCCCCAAGAAGTTGTTCATTTTCTTCGCGAGTGCCGAGGCCGTCACCTGGACGTTGCTTCTCGGAGGTCTTGCTGTTCGAGCTCTTGCCGACTTCCCGCCGGCGATCATGACGGCTGTCGGTGGAATCCACGGCGCGGTGTTCCTGGGTTACAGCGTCACTGCCGCGCTGGTCGGGGTGAACCAGCGTTGGTCATTCGGTCGCATCGTCGGCGGCATTTCACTCGCGATCGTTCCTTACGCGACTATCCCGTTCGAACGCTCGACAATTCGCAGGGGACTCGTCGAAGGCGCGTGGCGAACGGCGTCCTCGAACGATCCACGTGACGCGCACTGGTTCGATCGCCTGTTCCGCTGGTTCATCGCACGCCCCGCCGTTCTCGTGATCACCATGCTTGCTGTGGTCGCAGCAATCTTCACGATCCTTGTGTCACTCGGTCCGCCGACCGAGTGGTTCAATTAGCGGTCGCTGGCCAGCCCATGACCACTCGAGTCGTTGTCCCCCGCGAGGTCGTCCTCACGACGCGAACCAATATCGCTGTTCGTCGAACTGTTCCACACCGTGACCTTCGTCGGATTGGCGCATGGATCTTCGTCGACCACTTCGGTCCGACCACACAGACCAGCGGAATGGTCGTCGCGGCGCATCCGCACACGGGCCTTCAAACAGTGACCTGGTTATTCGAGGGCCAGGTCGAACACCGTGACAGCATCGGCTCGGTCCAGGTGATCGAGCCCGGTCAGGTGAACCTCATGACGGCGGGCCACGGAATTTCGCACTCGGAAATCTCGGCGCACACCGACGGCAACTTGCACGCCGTTCAGTTGTGGCTGGCTATGCCCGACGCTGACCGCGACTGCACGCCATTCTTCGAACATCGAGCTGACTTGCCCGTCATCGCCCTCGACAGTGCAACCGTCACCGTCTTCGCGGGAAGCCTGCTCAGTGTGACGTCCCCGGCAACGATGTTTACCGATTCGTTCGGCGCCGAAATTTTGTTGCCCGCTGGTGCCGCCGTTACGATTCCCGTCGATCCTGGACACGAGATCGGCGTCCTCGTTGTCGAGGGCAAAGCGACCGTGAACGGAACCGCCGCCGCCCTCACCGAACTTGCATTCGTCGAGCCGGGAAACGACTCGGTGACGATCACCGCCACCGGCGAAACTCGGATGGTGTTGTTGGGTGGAACCCCGTTCACCGAGCGGCTGGTCATGTGGTGGAACTTTGTGGCCCGCAGCCACGACGAGATTCGTTCCATGCGCGCGGACTGGGAATCGCAGGGCACCCGTTTCCCCGAATTTGCCGATCACATCGGTGGGCGCATCCCCGCGCCGGAACTTCCCAACGTCACCCTGCAACCCCGGGGTTAAACAATCAGGGCGCCACCCGAAGGTGACGCCCTGACCAAATAGTCGGTGACTACTTGAGGGTGACGGTTCCGCCAGCCTCTTCGAGAACGGCCTTAGCCTTCTCTGCGGTCTCCTTGTTGGCGTTCTCGAGAACGGTCGCGGGTGCGCCGTCAACGAGTGCCTTTGCTTCACCAAGACCGAGGTTGGTGAGTGCACGAACCTCCTTGATGACCTGGATCTTCTTGTCACCAGCAGCCTCGAGAACGACCGTGAACGAGTCCTTCTCTTCAGCAGCGTCGGCTCCACCAGCAGCGCCACCAGCAGCAGGTGCTGCGGCAACGGCGACGGGGGCGGCGGCGGTTACTTCGAAGACCTCTTCAAACTTCTTGACGAAGTCCGAGAGTTCGATGAGCGAGAGCTCCTTGAAGGCCTCAATGAGGTCGTCAGCGCTGAGCTTAGCCATGATTTTCTCCTTGTTGTTTGTTGGTTATTACCGCGTAAGAGTTACGCGGATTCTTTCTTCTGACGCAACGCGTCGACCGTGCGAACGGCCTGTGCGAGCGGTGCGTTGAACATGTAGGCAGCGCCGAAGAGCGAAGCCTTGAAGGCACCTGCGAGCTTCGCAAGCAGGACCTCTCGGGTTTCGAGATCGGCGAGCTTCTTGACGTCCTCGACGGAGATGACGGCGCCATCGAAGTAGCCGCCCTTCAGTACGAGTTTGTCGTTCGCCTTGGCAAAGTCACGCAGCGCCTTTGCAACGGTGACGGTGTCACCGTGAACAAATGCGATAGCGGTCGGTCCAACGAGTTCAGCGTCAAGTCCTGAGACGCCTGCCTCGTTGAGCGCACGCTTAGCCAGCGTGTTCTTCACCACGGCGTACGTAGCGTTGTCACGAATGTTGCTGCGCAGTTGCTTGAGCTGTGCAACCGTGAGTCCGCGGTACTCGGTGAGCAGAACGGCGCTCGAGGTACGGAATCCCTCCGCAATCTCGGCGACGGATGCTTCCTTGTTCGCCATGGTGCTCCTTGTGTGTTGGATATGGACCCGAACACCTCTGGCAAAGAAAAAACTCCGGCGCA
>JAHEDU010000089.1 GCA_024641015.1 Micrococcales bacterium | reverse complement strand
GTATCTGCAGTGAAGAGCCTGTTCCACTGGCTGCACGCCAGAGGAGACACCCCAACCGACATCGCCGTCCGACTCGCGGCGCCCAAGAAACCCCGACACCTGCCCCGAGTGGTCACCAAGACGGTGATGAGCGACGTGCTCGATTCGCTTGCGGCGCGTGCATCGACAGGAGACCCGATTGCACTGCGCGACCTGGCGTTGTGGGAACTGATGTACGCGAGCGCCCTGCGTGTGAGCGAGGTAGTCGGGATCTCGGAAAGCGACTTCGACTGGACGGATAGGACCGTGCGCGTGATGGGTAAGGGCGCGAAAGAGCGAATCGTTCCCTTCGGCACACCCGCCCGGGTCGCGCTCATCGAATACCGTGACAACGGACGGCCCGCGCTTCCCGTCGGACCCGACACCACCGCGTTCTTTGTTGGCGCTCGCGGAAAGAAGCTGACGACTCGAACGGTTTATGAACTGGTGTCGCGGATCATCGGGGAAATCCCCGGTCAGGGACCGAAAGGTCCGCACACTTTGCGACACACGGCAGCGACGCACCTGTTGGACGGTGGCGCGGATTTGCGCAGCGTCCAGGAAATTCTCGGCCACGCGAGTGTCGGCACGACCCAGATCTACACTCACGTCTCCAGCGAGCGCCTCAAGGCGGCGTACAAGACCGCCCATCCGAGGGCGTAGCGCTCGAGTCGCGAGTCGTAGACGACGATTTTCGGGGGATTACCGAGGAACTGCTGTGGGTCGACGTACACGCCGTTGACTCGAACGCCGAGGTGCATCGCGTTCATTCCGTCGTGTTGGTCGTTGACGAGCCCTATCGGGTCGCCCGCTCGGACGACGTCACCGCGTTGCACGGTTCCTTCGACGGGTTCGACGGACACGATTGAGCCGTCGGCGCCGTCGATGGAGACGACCGACTTCCCGGCCACTCGTCCCGCGAACCAGACGACACCGTCGATGGGGGATCGCACCTCGCGACCGCGAATCGCGCCGATATCGATGCCACGGTGGCCTTCGGAATAGTCGGTTTCGGGCTTGTCGAACGGGCGAATTATCGGTCCGACAATCGGCCACGACCACGGTGTGCGGGCGTCGGCGCGGGGCGCAGCGACCATGAACAGCACGACAACGGCGAGAATCCAGAACGGTGGCGGGAATCGGCGGGTGACGGTCATGCGGAAACGGTCGCATGTTTCACAGTGAAAAACGCGCGGCAGTGATCGAACCGTGGACAACTCGTCATCCACAACCGGTGTGCACGACGGCCAAATCCGCATGTAAACTGGAGGGACGTCCATTCCGGTGGACGAATTCGCGTGTTCAACACCGATCGAATCCGTTGGTCCCCTTGTGGGTGGCATCGATCTGAACACCAGGGCAGGTGACAACCGTCACCGCAGTAAAACCACAAGTAAGGAGACGGCAATGGCCGTTGTAACAATTCGCCAGCTGCTCGACAGCGGTGTCCACTTCGGACACCAGACCCAGCGTTGGAACCCGAAGGTCAAGCGCTTCATCCTGACCGAGCGTTCGGGAATCCACATCATCGACCTTCAGCAGTCGCTCGCTCACATCGACAACGCGTACGAGTTCGTCCGCGAAACCGTTGCTCGTGGCGGCACTGTCCTCTTCGTTGGTACCAAGAAGCAGGCTCAGGAAGCGATCGCTTCGGAAGCCGGCCGCGTTGGCCAGCCCTACGTCAACCAGCGTTGGCTCGGTGGACTCCTCACCAACTTCCAGACCGTCCTCGGCCGCCTCGAGCGCATGAAGGAACTGGAACAGGTCGACTTCGACGACACCACCAAGGGCTTCACCAAGAAGGAACTCCTCATGAAGCGCCGCGAGCTCGAGAAGCTCCACAAGTCGCTCGGTGGAATCCGTAACCTGACCAAGACCCCCAGCGCGATCTGGGTTGTCGACGCCAAGCGCGAGCACCTCGCGATGAGCGAAGCAGCCAAGCTCGGAATCCCCGTTGTCGGTATCCTCGACACCAACGCGGACCCGGACGACATCGCATACCCGATCCCCGGTAACGACGACGCCATCCGTTCGGTTGGTCTCCTCACCCGCGTGATCGCTGACGCCGTCGCCGAAGGCCTCGTCGTTCGCCACCAGAAGCCCGCCGAGGGTGGAAACGTGTCGGCCGTCGAACCTCTCGCCGAGTGGGAGAAGGAACTCCTCGGAGACGCAGCGGTTGCTGCCGCCGAAGAGGCTCCCGCCGAAGCGAAGGCCGAGAAGGCTCCCGCCGCCAAGAAGGCTCCTGCGAAGAAGGCTGACGCCGACGCAGAAAAGCCCGCCAAGGCTCCCGCAGCGAAGAAGCCCGCAGCCAAGAAGGCTGACGCGGACGCTGCTGCCGAATAAGACACATCACACCAATCACGAAAGTAATCACTCATGGCAAACTTTTCGCTTGAGGATGTCAAGGTGCTCCGTGAGCGCCTCGGCACCGGAATGATCGACACCAAGAACGCACTCGTTGAGGCCGAAGGTGACATTGAGAAGGCAGTTGAAATCCTGCGTCTCAAGGGAGCAAAGGGCAACGCTAAGCGTGCCGACCGCTCCACCTCGGAAGGACTCGTTGTCGCGAAGGAGACCGCTGGCGCTGTCTACCTGATCGAACTCGCGTGCGAGACCGACTTCGTTGCGAAGAACG
>JAHEDU010000014.1 GCA_024641015.1 Micrococcales bacterium | reverse complement strand
TGTGGGGGCCGATTTCTCAACCCTCCCGCCAACCGGCCGGCGGCCGGTATGCCGTGGGGACCTCGGTCGGTCACCATCACAGTGACCAATCGGATTGCGGTCCGCCGGTGATTTCCCCACTTGCGATTGCTCGCGCACGGGAACATGCACCAAGGGTCAAGCGTACAGGGGAAATCTGCTCTGGGCAAACCCGTTTCACACCATCGCGGCGACGACGGGTGCGAATCCCATGAGGATCGCCGGTCCAAACGGAATGTGCGCCTTACGGTCGCCGTTGACGACAAGGTGGACGAGGACGTGGACTCCCCCGGCGACACAAATTGCGAGCACGGATTGGTCGACGACTGCTGCACCGCCGACGAACAGCCCCAGAGAGACGAGGAGCTTGACGTCGCCCCACCCCAGATCGGCAATCAGCGCGAGAATCACGGCGAAGCCGACGACGATCACCGCCCAGGTGATTGATTTGACGAGGCGTTCCGGCCACAGATCAGCGACGATTCCGATGGCGGCGGGAATTGCGGGAAGCGTGAGTCGATCGGGCAGCCGATGCTGCGCGAAGTCGATTCGCGCCAGCGCAACCGCCCACACGGCCATCGCGCATATATACAGTGCCGTCACCCCGAAACGGTAGCCCGCTCAATCCGGTGGTGGCGAGAGTTCTCCACACACGCGAAACGGGGGCCCCGAAGGACCCCCGTTCGTGCGTGAAGCGGTTTAGTACTCGGTCGAGAACCCGCTGGCGTCGTACGACGCCGAGTTGAACGACTCGATGTCCGCGTAGGTGAACGCGTCGTCCGAGAAGCCTCCGACCTCGAAGTGGCGCGACGGGTAACGCTTGTCGGCTTCTTCGACGTTGGCGGTGATTTCGGTTCCGCGGTACTTCTGCAGACCGGTACCCGCCGGGATGAGCTTTCCGATGATGACGTTCTCCTTGAGACCGATGAGCGGGTCGGACTTGCGGTCCAGAGCGGCCTGCGTGAGAACGCGGGTCGTCTCCTGGAACGAAGCGGCCGACAGCCACGACTCGGTAGCGAGCGACGCCTTGGTGATACCGAGAAGTTCGGCACGGGCGGTCGCCGGCTTGGCGCCACGCGACACGGCGTCGCGGTTTGCCTCGCGGAAACGGATGTTGTCGATGAGCTCACCGGGAACGAACTCGGTGTCTCCCTGGTCGACGATCGAGACCATACGGAGCATCTGGCGAACGATGACCTCGATGTGCTTGTCGTGGATGGGGACACCCTGCGACTTGTACACACCCTGGACGCCCTCGACGAGGTGCTTCTGAACCTCGCGAACGTTGAGGACACGCAAGATGTCCTTCGGGTCGCGCGTTCCTTCGAAGAGCTGCGTGCCGACCTCGACCGACTGGCCTTCTTCGACGAGCAACTTCGCGTGCTTCGTGATGGTGTAGCTGTAAGGCTCGTCACCGTTGTCCGGCGTGAGGACCAGCTTGCGGGTGACACCCGACTCGTCGATCGACACGCGACCCTTGGCGTCGGCGATGGGGCTGGCCGAACGGGGGGTGCGAGCTTCGAAGAGCTCGGTGACACGGGGAAGACCCTGCGTGATGTCCGATGCAGCAGCCGAACCACCGGTGTGGAAGGTACGCATCGTCAGCTGGGTTCCGGGCTCACCGATCGACTGAGCGGCGATAATGCCGACGGCTTCACCGAGGTCAACGGTCTTACCCGTTGCCATCGAGAGTCCGTAGCACGCACCACACACACCCTGACGTGATTCACACGTCAGCGGCGAACGGACGAGCAACGAGGTGACACCAGCGGCGACGAGGTCCTTGATCGTCTGACGACGAATCTCGGCACCAGCTTCGGCAACGGTCTTGCCCTTACCGTCGAGCGCGGGCGCTGCGAGGGTACGTGCGAAGACGAGGTTCTCGACGTTGTCGACAGCCACACCGTTTTCCGCGATGGTGAATTCGAGGCCCTTGGTCGTGCCACAGTCGGTTTCACGGATGATGACATCCTGCGAGACGTCGACGAGACGACGAGTGAGGTAACCCGAGTCAGCGGTACGAAGAGCGGTGTCAGCAAGACCCTTACGCGCACCGTGGGTGGCGATGAAGTACTCGGCGACCGACAGTCCCTCGCGGTACGAGTTCTTGATCGGGGTCGAGATGATCTCACCCTTCGGGTTGGCGACGAGGCCACGCATACCGGCGATGTTTCCAACTTGCAGCCAGTTACCACGAGCACCCGAGGTGACCATGCGGTTGATGGTGTTGTAACCATCGGCCGCGAAGTCGGCCTTGAGCTCGACCGAGATTGCCTCGTTCGCCTTGGTCCAGATGCCGATGAGTTCCTTGTGGCGCTCGATGTCGGAGATGAGTCCCTTTTCGAACTGAGCGTCGACCTTCGCAGCGAGCTTTTCGTGCGTCGCGATGATCTCGCCCTTCGCCTTCGGGGTGATGACGTCGCTGAGTGCGACGGTCACGCCCGAGCGGGTGGCCCAGTAGAAACCGGCGTCCTTGAGGCGGTCGAGCGTTGCCGCAACTTCCACCTTCTGGTACTGCTCGGCGAGGATTTCGACGATCTCGGTGATGACACCCTTGTCCGCGACCTTCGTCACGTAAGGGTAGGTCGCCGGGAGCTGCTCGTTGAAGATGGCCTGTCCGAGGGTCGTCTCGAAGGCCTTGCCCTCGGTGTAACCAGCGGGCTCTTCACCGGGAGCGAACACCACACCGGGGACGCGCAGCTTGATGAGCGCGTTGATGTGGATGATGCCGAGGTCGAGGGCCATCATCGCTTCGGGGATTCCACCGAAGATCTTTCCCTCACCGGTCGCGCCGGGGCGGACGGTGGTGAGGTGGTGGAGACCGATGATCATGTCCTGGGTCGGAACCGTAACAGGGCGACCGTCCGAGGGCTTGAGGATGTTGTTCGACGCGAGCATGAGAACGCGCGCTTCGGCCTGGGCCTCAACCGACAGGGGAAGGTGAACAGCCATCTGGTCACCGTCGAAGTCGGCGTTGAACGCGGCACAGACGAGGGGGTGAAGCTGAATAGCCTTACCTTCGACGAGCTGCGGTTCGAATGCCTGGATTCCGAGACGGTGAAGCGTCGGTGCACGGTTCAGCAGAACCGGGCGGTCGCGGATGATCTCTTCGAGCTCGCCCCACACCTCGGGGTACGCGCGCTCGACCATGCGCTTCGCGCTCTTGATCGACGATGCGAGTCCCTTGTCCTGGAGCTGCTTGATGACGAACGGCTTGAACAGTTCGAGGGCCATCTGCTTCGGAAGACCACACTGGTGAAGCTTGAGCTGAGGACCAACGACGATAACCGAACGACCCGAGTAGTCGACGCGCTTTCCGAGCAGGTTCTGACGGAAACGTCCCTGCTTTCCCTTGAGCATGTCGGACAGCGACTTGAGCGCACGGTTACCGGTACCGGTAACGGGGCGACCACGACGACCGTTGTCGAACAGAGCGTCAACCGCTTCCTGCAGCATGCGCTTTTCGTTGTTCTTGATGATCTGCGGGGTCTGCTGCTCGTCGAATCGCTTCAGACGGTTGTTGCGGTTGATGACACGACGGTAAAGGTCGTTGAGGTCAGAGGTCGCGAAACGTCCACCGTCAAGCTGAACCATCGGACGAAGGTCCGGCGGGATGACGGGGATGACACGCATGACCATCGACTCGGGAAGCGGAACGTCCTTCGGGTCCTGACCGGCAGGAACGAGGAACGAGTTGACGACCTTGAGGCGCTTGATCGCACGAACCTTGCGCTGACCCTTGCCGTTCTGGATTTCGTCGCGCAGAAGGTCAGCGGTCTCGATGAGCTTCTGACGGTCGTTCGCGCCGAGTCCCTTGAGGACGTGCTCGATAGCTTCGGCACCCATGAGCGCGGTGAAGTACGTCGCGCCAAGCGATTCCTTCGACGGGTCCGTGTTGCCACGGAAGTTGTCGACAAGGAAGCGGAAGGCGACGTCGTCGGCCTTGAGCTCGTTCTGCTTGAGGCTGCGGAACGAGTCCCACGCGTTGGTCCACTGAGCGATCTCGTCGTTGAACGACTTCGCGATGTTTGCGATCTCGCGCTCGGCGAGTTCCTTCGCCTTGCGCTTGACGTCAGCCTTGGCCTCTTCGGCCTCGAGCTTCGCCAGTTCAACTTCGAATTCCTTCTGACGACCAGCGACCTCTTCATCGCGAACCTTCTCGAGGTCACGAATCTCGGTCTGAACACCCTTTTCGATCATCGGCAGATCCTCGTGGATTGCCTTCTCGTTGATGCTGGTGATCATGTAGGCAGCGAAGTAGATGACCTTTTCGAGGTCCTTCGGTGCCATGTCGAGGAGGTAACCGAGACGGCTCGGAACACCCTTGAAGTACCAGATGTGGGTAACCGGAGCGGCGAGCTCGACGTGGCCCATGCGCTCGCGACGAACCGCCTGGCGAGTGACCTCAACGCCACAGCGCTCACAGGTCACACCCTTGAAGCGGACTCGCTTGTACTTTCCACAGGCGCACTCCCAGTCCTTCGACGGACCAAAGATCTGCTCGCCGAACAGACCGTCCTTCTCGGGCTTGAGGGTGCGGTAGTTGATGGTTTCAGGCTTCTTCACCTCACCGCTCGACCATGAACGAATCTGGTCGTTCGTGGCGAGCTTGATGCGAATCTTCTCAAACGTTGTTGCGTCGATCACGTTGTTCTCTTTCGTGCTTCTCGAATATCAGTAAGTCGTTCGGACGCGCTTATTCGGCGTAGTCCACAGCGGCGGTCTCTTCGCGGGCGATGTTGACACCCAGCGAAGCGGTCGCGCGGTCGGCGTCGTCTGCCGTGTCGCGAAGGTTGACAGGGTTCTCGCCTGCGTCGAGTACCTCGACGTTGAGTCCGAGAGACTGCATTTCCTTCATGAGGACCTTGAAGGACTCGGGGATACCCGGTTCCTGAATGTTCTGGCCCTTGACGATGGCTTCGTACACCTTGACACGACCGGCGATGTCGTCGGACTTGATGGTGAGGAGCTCCTGCAGAGCGTAGGAAGCGCCATAGGCCTCGAGAGCCCACACCTCCATCTCACCGAATCGCTGTCCACCGAACTGAGCCTTACCACCGAGCGGCTGCTGGGTGATCATCGAGTACGGTCCCGTCGAACGAGCGTGAATCTTGTCGTCAACGAGGTGGTGCAGCTTGAGGATGTACATGTATCCGACCGAAACGGGGTCGGGGAACGGTTCTCCCGAGCGGCCGTCGAACAGGCGCGCCTTACCCGACTTGCCGATGAGCTTCTGACCGTTCTCACGGGGAAGCGTGGCGTCGAGCAGTCCGGCGATTTCCTCTTCGTGCGCGCCGTCGAAGACGGGGGTCGCAACCTTGGTTCCGGGAGCAATCTCGCGAGCCTCTTCCGGAAGGAACTTCGACCACGCGGGGTTTCCGTCGACCTTCCATCCCTGCTTCGCAGCCCATCCGAGGTGGATTTCGAGGACCTGACCGAAGTTCATTCGACCAGGGACACCGAGCGGGTTGAGGACGACATCGACCGGAGTTCCGTCCTCGAGGAACGGCATGTCCTCAACGGGGAGGATCTTGGCGATAACACCCTTGTTTCCGTGGCGACCAGCGAGCTTGTCACCCTCAGAGATCTTGCGCTTCTGAGCAATGTAGACAACGACCTTCTTGAGAACACCATTGCCGAGTTCATCGTCGTCGTCGTTCGCGTCGAAGATCTTGACGTCGATGACGGTTCCCTGCTCACCGTGAGGAACACGGAGAGACGAGTCGCGAACTTCCTTGCCCTTTTCGGCGAAGATCGCGCGGAGGAGTCGCTCTTCGGCACTCAGTTCGGTCTCACCCTTGGGGGTGATTCGACCGACGAGGATGTCGCCGGGGCGAACCTCGGCACCGATGCGAACGATTCCGTCCTCGTCGAGGTGAGCGAGGCTCTCCTGCGACTGGTTGGGGATGTCACGCGTGATCTCCTGCGGGCCGAGCTTCGTGTCGCGGGCGTCGACGTCGTACTCTTCGATGTGAATCGACGAGAGCGTGTCGTCCTTGACGAGGTTTTGGCTGAGGATGATCGCATCCTCGAAGTTGTGACCCTCCCATGACATGAATGCCACGAGGAGGTTCTTTCCGAGTGCGAGCTCACCGCTGTCAGTCGCGGGACCGTCAGCGAGAACGGCGCCAGCGGCGACCTTCTCACCTTCGGTGACGACGATGCGGTGGTTGTAGTTGGTTCCCTGGTTCGAACGCTCGAACTTGCGGAGGTCGTAGCGCTTGTGCTCGCCACCGTCTTCGGCAACAACGATGTAGTCGCCCGAAACCTCTTCGACGACACCCGAACCGCCTTCGCGGACGACGATGACGTCACCGGCGTCAACCGCGGCGTATGACTCCATACCGGTTCCGACGATCGGGGCTTCCGAACGGAGGAGCGGCACGGCCTGGCGCTGCATGTTGGCACCCATGAGTGCGCGGTTTGCGTCGTCGTGCTCGAGGAAGGGGATGAGCGACGTTGCGATCGACACCATCTGGCGAGGCGAAACGTCCATGTAGTCGACGCGCTCGCGGGGAACGGTGTCAACCTCTCCACCCTTGATTCGAACGAGGACGCGCTCTTCGATCAGCTTGCCGTCGGCGTCAACCGGGGCACCGGCCTGTGCGACAACGTGCTCGTCTTCGTCACTTGCGGTGAGGTAGTCGATCTTGTTCGTGACCTTGCCGTTTTCAACGCGACGGTACGGGGTCTCGATGAACCCGAACGAGTTGATACGAGCGAACGACGCGAGCGAACCGATCAGACCGATGTTCGGACCTTCAGGGGTTTCAATCGGGCACATGCGGCCGTAGTGCGAGGGGTGAACGTCTCGAACCTCAACACCTGCGCGCTCACGCGAAAGTCCACCGGGTCCAAGCGCCGAGAGACGACGCTTGTGGGTGAGACCGGCGAGCGGGTTGTTCTGGTCCATGAACTGCGAGAGCTGCGAAGTTCCGAAGAACTCCTTGATCGCCGCGGTCACGGGACGGATGTTGATGAGCGTCTGAGGCGTGATTGCTTCGACGTCCTGCGTGGTCATGCGCTCGCGAACGACGCGCTCCATGCGCGACAGACCTGTGCGGATCTGGTTCTGGATGAGCTCGCCGACGGCGCGAATACGACGGTTACCGAAGTGGTCGATGTCGTCGATGTCGAGACGAAGTTCGATCGTCTTTCCGTCGCGCTTGCCGGGGATGCTCTTGTGTCCCTCGTGCAGAGCGATGAGGTACTTGATGGTCGCGGTGATGTCCGCGAGCGTCAGGACCGACTCGGTGACGGGGAGTTCGATGCCGAGCTTGCGGTTGAGCTTGTAACGGCCCACCTTCGCGAGGTCGAATCGCTTCGAATTGAAGTAGAAGTTGTCGAGGAGCGAACGTGCCGCCTCGGTCGCAACCTGCTCGCCCGGACGCAGCTTGCGGTAGATGTCCTTGAGCGCCTCGTCCTGGTTGAGGATCGTGTCGTGGTCAAGAGTGGCCTGGATCGACGGCGAACCGGCGAATTCCTTGAGGATGTCCTCGTTGGTCATACCGAGGGCCTTGAGGAACACGGTAACCGACTGGCGACGCTTGCGGTCGATACGAACGCCGACCTGGTCGCGCTTGTCGATTTCGAACTCGAGCCACGCACCACGGCTGGGGATGATGCGGCAGGAGTAAAGGTCCTTGTCGGTCGTCTTGTCGTCGACGCGCTCGAAGTAAACACCAGGGCTACGGACGAGCTGCGAAACGACAACACGTTCGGTTCCGTTGATGACGAAGGTGCCCTTGGGGGTCATGAGCGGGAAGTCACCCATGAACACGGTCTGGGTCTTGATTTCACCCGTCATGTGGTTCATGAACTCGGCTTCGACGTAGAGCGGAGCGGCGTAGGTCTTGCCGCGCTCCTTGCACTCGTCAAGCTCATACTTCTTTTCTTCGAGGTACGGGTTCGTGAACGACAACTGCATGGTGTCGTTCTCAATCGGCGAGATCTCTTCGAAGATCTCGGTCAGGCCGGAGCGTTCTGCGCCGTCCTCCCCGATGAGCCACTTGAAACTTTCGGTCTGAAGAGCGAGGAGGTCGGGAACGGTGAGAGCATCCGTTACCTTTGCGAACGACACGCGAGATGCGTCGCGTCCGGTCCCCTGAGATTTCTTCTTTACAGCCACAGAATTGTCCTTCACGGGCATTTCGCCCAGATAGTTACGTGTGAGATGGGACGCGCTGGAGAGTTCATTTCCCGCCACTATTTACGGGAATTCGGACATCCACCATTTGATGACCGAGCAGAAAGGAGCGCAACTTGCTACGGTACACGAGTTTCCAGAGTTTGTAAAGTTACAACTTGGCAACGATTATGGGAGATGTGTCCACTCCCATTCAGCGCCGTTTGAGCGGTTCCGGATTGATCGCCGAGATCACCCCCGACCCGTGGCGAAGCGGAAGTTGGACTCTCAACATTGATGGAACTCCGCAGTCGCACGTCGACCTCACCGACCCGACCGAGCTGCACTTCGACTACATCCAGCGAATCGGTCACGTCGTGGACAGCGCTTTCCCGGCTGGCGCCCCCATCACGGCACTGCACCTCGGCGCCGGCGCGCTGACGGTCCCGCGATACATCGAAGCGACGAGACCGAACTCGCGACAGCAAGTCGTCGAGATCGAGCGGGAACTCATCGACTTCGTGCGCGAACACCTTCCCCTTCCCCGGGGCGCATCAATTAGATGTCGTTACGGCGATGCCCGCGAGGTGATGGAGGCGCTGCCCGCTGGACTGCTCGGCCAGGTCGACCTCATTGTGGTGGACGTCTTCCGCGGTGCCCGCACCCCCGCTCACGTCACGAGCGTCGAGTTTTACGAATCGGCCAGGCGCCTTCTCGCGCCCGGCGGAATCCTCGTCGCCAACATCGCGGACGGTCCCCCGTTGACTTTCGCCCGCGGGCAACTTGCAACGCTTCGCCACGTCTTCGCCGAAGCCCTCGCGACGGGCGAACAGGGCGTGATCCGCGCCAAGCGGTTCGGCAATGTCGTCCTTGTCGCGAGCGCCGCCCCGATGTCGTGGTCCTCGAAACTCGCGGGCCTCGGTCCTCACCCGGCGATCACCGTCTCGGGTGCCGATGCCGCCGAGTGGTCGGCCGCCGGTTCAATCGTCACCGACGCCACTGCGATCGACTCGCCCCCGCCCGCCCGTAATCTGTTCCGCACCTAAAGCCGTCGCGGTCGCGTGTTCGGTCACGTGTTGTCTGACCTGCGACTTATCGTTGAGCGCGTGGCGGATTTGACCGAGGTGCGATTGATGGCGCAGGAACTCATCGCCATTCATTTGCGCCGTGCGCCGGAGCCGTGGACGTTCCGGTTCGACAATGCGAAGAAACGTGGCGGGCTGTGCAACCACACGACTCGAACGATTTCGATGTCGAAGTATTTGTGCGAGTTGTGGTCGCTAGAGGAATGCGAGCAGGTGATGCTGCACGAGATCGCTCATGCGCTCGCGCCGAAGGGCCACCACCATTCACAGCAGTGGTACGACATCGCGGTGTCTCTTGGCTACACCGGCGGCATCACTCACCGCAACGAGATCGCCACTCACCGCGCGACGTGGATTGGTCGCTGCCCGGCCGGCCACGAGTACCACCGGTTCCGTAAGCCGTATCACCGCAAAGAGTCATGCCCCAAGTGTCACCGTGGGTATTCGGATAAGCACCGAATCGTGTGGGAGTTTCAGGGCTAAGCGGGTTGTTGCTGCGTGATGCAGTGGATTCCGCCGCCGCGAGCGAACAGCGGGCGTGCGTCGATCAGTTCGACGACTCGACCCGGGTACGCCTTTTCGAGGATGCCCTTGGCGAGGTCGTCGTTCGGGTCCCCGAATGCGCAGAGGATGACGGCGTTGTTGCAGACGTAGTGGTTGATGTACGAGTAGTCGACCGGACCCTCGTCGTCGGTGAGCACGGTCGGCGCGGGAACGGGGATGATGTCGAACCCTTCGGCGACGAGTCGGTCGCGCACGATCGCCGACACCTCGAAGTCGGGGTGTTCGGGGTTTCGCTGGTCGTGGAACAGGACGGTGGTCTCGTTGCAGAACGTGGCGACGATGTCGATGTGCCCGCGGGTTCCGAACTCGTCATAGTCGCGGGTCAATCCACGAGGAATCCACACAACTCGGCTCGCACCGAGAGTGTCAAACAGTTCGCGCTCGACTTCGTCGCGGGTCCACCCGGGGTTACGCCCCTCGTCCAACTGCACGGTCTCGGTGACGAGAACGATTCCGTTGCCATTCGTGTGGATCCCGCCACCCTCGTTCGTCATCGACGACGAGATGACGGCGGTGTTGGTTTCGTCGAGCACGCGACGCGCAATCTCGGCGTCCTTGCCCCATGTCGCCCACGACTGAGCACCCCACCCGTTGAACACCCAGTCAACGCCGAGGTGAGTTCCATCGCTGGCGCGGACAAACGTCGGGCCGATGTCGCGCATCCACGCGTCATCAAGAGGGGCGATCACGATGTCGACGCGAGGGTCAAGCCATTCGCTGGCAACCTGAACCGCCGACGGGTCGACGACCATCGAGACGGGTTCGTACTTCACGATGGTGTTGGCGACCGTTGACCATGCTCGACGCGCTTCGGCAATCTCGTCCTCGGTGTCACCGAGCGTGTAACCGGAGTGCGGCCACGCCATCCACGTGCGTTCGTGGCGTTCCCATTCAGCGGGCCAACGCGGGACCATCTAGTCCTCCTTCAGTCGTTCGACCAATTCCATCAGAAGTTCGAATGTCGTTCGCGGATTGACGATCGCGAAGCGCAAGACGGGTTCGCCGCGGTGCTTCGACGGAAAACACGCCGCGATTTCTTCCTGGTACATGCGGTCGCTCCAGTCGGAGTACTGCTCTTGCGTCCAGCCCTTGCGGCGGAACACGACGACGGACAACATCGGGTCGCGAACCAGTTCGAGGTGGTCGGAATCGCGGATGACCTGGGCGATGCGCTGTGCGAGTTGGTTGTTCCACTCGATCGCGTCGCGGTATGCGCCAACACCGTAGGTCGCCATCGAGAACCACAACGGCAAACCGCGTGCACGACGGGAGAGGTGAACGGCGAAGTCCGACGGGTTCCATTCGGTGGTGTCGGTGAGTACGTCGAGGTACGACGCGTGCTGGGTGTGAGCCGCGCGACCGATCGCGGGGTGTCGGTAAACCAGTGCACACGCGTCGAGCGGTGCGTACAACCACTTGTGCGGGTCAACGATGAACGAGTCAACATCCCCCAGTCCCGCGAAGTGCTTCTTGGTGCTGGGGGCGAGCATCGCGGCGACGCCGTAAGCACCATCGACGTGAACCCACACATCGTGCGCGTGTGCGACGGCGGTGATGCTGGCGATGTCGTCGACGATTCCGTAGTTGGTCGTTCCACCGGTTGCGACGATGGCGAACACGCCATCCCACTCTCCGGCGAGCGCCTCTTCAACCGCGGCACCGTAGAGTCGACCGTCGTCGCCGACAGGGATCTTGATGACGTCGACGTCCATCACGCGTGCTGCGTGGGCGATTGACGAGTGCGCCTCTTCGGAAGCAGCAACGCGCCAACGCGCGGGACGAGGAAGTCCGGCTTCTTCACGCTTGTGCATCGCGTCAAATCGAGCGGCGACGAGGGCGGAAAGGTTTCCGTTGGTTCCACCCTGGACGAAGACACCACCGGCGCTCTCGGGCATGCCCGCTTCGCGAGCGAGGAACTTGAGGACCTCGTTTTCGGCGTACACAGCGCCGGCGCCCTCGAGCCACGAACCACCGAACACGCTGGACGCCGAAACGATGAGGTCGAAGAGGATTGATGCCTCTGATGGGGCGGTCGGGATGAACGAGACCTGACCGGGGTGGTCAATCGACATCGTGGCCGGGGCGAGGACGTCGCCGAACAGTTCGAGAGCCTTGTCGCCACCGATGCCGTCTTCGGTCACCGTGTCTGGCATCGCCGCACGCAGGTCAGCCCAGCTGGCGCTTCCGTCGAGCGGTGGCGGATCGAGTTCCATGCGCACGCGCGCGTACTCAAAAATCTTTTCGCGAAGCGCCGCGGTTGCCGCGTCGTGCTTGTGCATGCGCATGGGGTCGTTCATGTGGTTCTCCCGTGATTGGTTCAGTTCAGGTTAGCCGTTCGGGAGGCAAAAGCGAAGATGTGTTGCGCCATTCAGCGTAAAACACAATTCCGTTCGGTTTCGGGTGGGCAAACCCGCGATTTATTGCGCCATGCCCGCACGGACGCTCAGCGCGGGGTGATGGTGTTCAGTGCGGCGCGCAATACCTGGCCGCGGCCGCCCACGAATTCCGAATCGATCGACTCGCGCACGGCGTCCTCGAACGGAATCCACCGAATGTCGAGGGCGTCCTGGCGCGGCTGGCATTCGCCCGTGACGGGAACGACATAGACCAACGACACGGCGTGCTGGCGTTCGTCGACCAAGCGGCCGGGGAACGGAAAGTACTCTGCGACGGTCGCCGGAACGGGCGATAGCGGAAGGCGCGGGAAGGCGAGAAGCCCAAGATCCTTTTCGAGGTTTCGCGTAAGCGCCTCGCGGATCGATTCGCCGTACTTGACGCGGCCGGCGACCAGCGCTGATCGCATCTCGCCGTATTCATCGACTCGGATGAGGACGGCGACGTCGGTGACGAAACCGCGGTCGTCGACGCGCACGGGAACGGCCTCGACATAAACCATCGGCAGGCGACGACGAACGTCGTCGAATTCGTCGTCCGAGAACCAACCCGGGTCAGGCGTGCGCACATCGTTCATGTCGCTATTCTCACACGGCAAATCGACGTCGGGCTATAGCGGGCAAAGCAAAAGCCCCGGTCACATTCGCTGTGATCGGGGCTTTGAGGCTCAGTAAATAGTTACTGGCAGCTGTCGCACTGCAGCAGGTCCATCGGGTC
>JAHEDU010000011.1 GCA_024641015.1 Micrococcales bacterium | reverse complement strand
GCACCCGCCAGAGCCGGGTTACCTTTGCTACGTTTCCGTCCTGGAGGAGTTGGCCTGGGTGGCGCCACGCGAGGGGCTACCGATAATTGTACGTCAGGACGCCGATGCGCCACCATCGCCGCCGAAGCCACCGCCGTCAACGGCACCGCCCGCGTCGACACTCGAATCGAACATCGCCGCCGCGGCACCGATGGTGATCAACGTGCCGTCGTCCGACGTTAACTTTGCGGGGACACTGACGATCCAGGCGGTGGTGTTCGGCCCGAGCTTGCCGCCGACGAGCGGCTGGCTCGTGAGTACGACCTCGCCCTTGGGCAACGGGACAGGCTTCTCGCCGAAGTTGGTGATCGACTGCCATCCATTGGCGCGCTCGAAGTGCACGATTTTCGAGTTGAACAGGTGGTTCTTCCAACTGATTGATTCGTCCGTGAGAAGTCCGCGACGTGTGTGGAGTGCGCGACGGTAGAACTCGAGGTTCGACCCGTCGACGCCGTCCTCGGCTTCGACCGAATAGCCGCCGAACCACGCCGGCTGGGGAAGGTGCGAACCGTTGGAACCGAACCCGAACGAAGAACCGGTGCGCTCCCACGGAAGCGGAACTCGGCAACCGTCACGGCTGAGCCCGAGATCGGGGTTGCGGAAGAACTGCGGGTCCTGCATGTCCTCGGCGGGGATATCGAGAACCTCGGGCAGCCCGAGTTCCTCACCCTGATAGATGTACGACGAACCGGGAAGCGCGAGGAGCATCGCGGTGAACGCGTTGGCTCGGGCCGTGCCCAACCCCAGGTCGACCTGGGCGCGGAAGCGGTTCTTGCCGTACCAGTCGAAGAAGTTCGTGACCTCGGGCAGTCCGAAGCGGGTGACGTGACGAATCACGTCGTGGTTGTCCTGCACCCACGTCGTGCTGCTTCCCGACTTCTCGGCAGCAGTCAGGTTGTACTTCGCGATGCGCTTGACTTCCTTGGCGTCCCAGCCGGTGCCGAGCATGTCGAAGTTGAAGCTCTGGCCGAGCCCCTTCTCACTCGCGTACGGAGGGCGACGGTTCGCGTGAACCCACGCCTCGGCAACACCCATGCGCGGCGGGTCGTACTCGTTGAAGATACGACGCCACGAGGCGTAGATCTCGTGAACTTCGTCGCGGTCGAACAGGTCGTCGGTGCCGTCGTCCTTCATGACCTCAACGTCGTAGGACGATCGTTCCGGAAGGTGTCCGTTGGCGAGGTCCTTGATGAGCGCGTGTGCGACGTCGACGCGGAATCCGTCAACGCCACGGTCACACCAGAACTTGATGGTCTTCTCGAAATCGGCGCGCACCTCGGGGTTGTCCCAGTTCCAGTCGGGCTGCTCTGACGCAAACAGATGCATGTACCACTGGCCGGGAGAGCCGTCCGGTTCGGTGATGCGCGTCCACGCGGTGGGCCCGAAGTGGCTCGTCAGTTCGGACGGACGAATTTCGCCGTTCTCGCCCTTGCCATCGCGGAAGATGTAGCGGTTGCGCTCGGGCGAACCGGGGGCAGCTTTCAACGCCTCCTGGAACCACACGTGGTTCGAGCCACTGTGGTTCGGCACAATGTCAACAATCAGTCGGATGTTGGCCTTGTGGAGTTCGTCGACAAGCTCGTCGAATTCGGCGAGCGTGCCGATGCGGGGGTCGATGTCACGATAATCGTCAACGTCGTACCCGCCGTCAGCGAGGGCCGAGGGGTAGAACGGGCTCATCCACACCGCGTCAATTCCGAGGCTGGACAGGTACGGAACCTTGGAGATGATTCCGCGAAGGTCACCGATGCCGTCACCGTTGAAGTCCTTGAACGAGCGGGGATAGATCTGGTACACGACGGCTTGACGCCACCAGTTCTTGTCGCCTTTGAGGAACGTGAAATCGGACATGAAGATTCCCTTGCGTGGTGGTGGACGTGCGCCCGTGAGCGCCCAACTCGTCGAGTCTACCGAACGGGGTTGGCCGACATTCGGAGGTCCACGACCCGCGAAATCACGGCGATGAGCGCGTTAGCAGCGAGACCTGCCAAAAGTACGGGCACAAGTTGTGCTCCCGACAGTGTCGCGAAGCCGAAGAAGTCGGCGATGGGCGGAATAAGGAATAGCCCTGCGGCGATGGCGAGCATGCAAGACAGAATCGCGATCCGCGATGGGGTCAGCGGGAACGAGAGGGTTGTGAGAATCCACAGCCCGGTCATTCCGAGCAGGAGCGCAATCGCGGTTTGAGATTCGGCGAGCGCCCACGTTCCGTCCACGCGAATCGCGAAGTCGACGGCGAGGACGGTTGCTGCCGAGACCACACCCGCGGGGATGCAGAAGGCAAGTGCTCTTCGCAGGAAGCCGGGGACGTATCGGCGCGAGTTGGGCAAGAGCGCAAGCAGGAATGCGGGGATCCCGATGGTGAACGAGTCGATTGCCGAGAGCTGCCTCGGCAGGAACGGGAAGGAGATCAGCGCGATCCCGAACACGGCGGCGAGAATCATCGCCCAGACGGTCTTGGTCAGGAACAGTCGCGAAAGCCGCTCGATGTTGGCGATGACCTTGCGCCCCTCGTCAACCACTCCGGGAAGTGACGAGAAGCGACCGTCGAGAAGAATAAGGTTCGAGACTGCCTTGGTTGCGGCCGAACCCGACCCCATCGCGATCCCAAGGTCGGCGTGCTTGAGGGCGAGTGCGTCGTTGACCCCATCACCCACCATCGCGACGACGTGCCCGCGCGATTGCAGCGCGGCCATCATGTGCTTCTTTTGTTCGGGGGTGACGCGACCAAAGACTCGGTGGTTTTCAAGGATCTCGGCAAGTGCGTCGATGTCGGTGGGCAGCGTTCGAGCGTCGATGGCGTCGCCGACTTCGAGCCCCGCGCGGCGAGCAACCGCAGCGACCGTCGCGGGGTTGTCACCCGAGATTATTCGAATGTCGACGCCCTGCTGGTGGAAGTAGTCGAGGGTTTCGCGGGCGTCCTCGCGAACCCTTTCGCTGAAGGTCACGAGCGCGACGGGCTGCAGGTTGGAGGGCAACGCCGTTTCCATGGCAACACCGTCGGTCGACACTGCGAGGGCCAAGGTACGAAGTCCATCTTCAGCGAATTCCATCGCGCGACTGTGCGCGAAAGCGTGTGCCTGTGACGAATCGAAGACGATGTCCGGTGCGCCGAACACCCAAGTGTGGCGACCCATGGTGACCGACGACCATTTGCGGACCGACGAGAACGCGATGGAGGAGTCCACGGGAACGGGGATGTGGTCGAAGCCCCCGCGTAATGCGGCGGCTGTGCTGTTGGCGTTGGTGTCGTGCGCGAACAGACCCAGCACGACCATCGCCGACTGAGCGCCAACGGGCGGAGCCTGGATTTCGTGGAATGCGTCGAACGCAACGTCCCCGTCCGTGATTGTTCCGGTCTTGTCGCAGCAGAGGATGTCGACGCGGGCTAGCCCTTCGACCGCGTACAGCTCTTGCAACAGAACGCGCTTGCGGGTGAGCTTCACCGCCGCCAGCGCGAACGCAATCGACGTGATGAGAACTAGTCCCTGTGGGACCATCGCGACGATTGACGATGTGGACTTGACGATGACGTCCACCCAGCCGGTGTTCGACACCGAACCCCAACCGCCGACCGTCTGGACCTGGCCGTTGATGATGATCAGCATCAACGGGAGCAACGCCCATGTCACCCACTTGATGAGTCGATTGAGTGCGTTTCGCAGTTCGCTGTTGACTAAAGAGAACCGGCGGGCTTCGACTGTGATTCGACTGGCATAGGTGTCGAGTCCGACGGCGGTGACGTGAACGAGAGCAGTCCCCGCGACGACACCGCACCCGGACAGCACCGAATCACCAGCGGCTTTGATGACCGCCTCGGATTCGCCGGTGAGCAGCGACTCGTCGACTTCGAGTCCGGTTGAGCTTACAACCGTCCCGTCGGCAAGAATTTGGTCGCCCGCGCGAAGTTCGAGCAGGTCGTCGAGCACGACGAGTTCCAATCGAATGTCGATTGTCTCACCGTTGCGGCGCACCCGCGCGAGCGGCTGATTGAGGAGTGCAAGTCGGTCGAGCGTTCGCTTCGCGCTGACCTCTTGGATGATTCCGATGAGCAGGTTCGAGATGAGCGCGAAGCCGAACAGCGAGTCTTTCCACTGTCCGACAAGGATGAGGAGCAGGAAGCTGCCGCCAACGACTCCGTTGAACAGGTTGACGATGTTCCCGCGAAGAATGCTCGCCAGGCTGCGGCTGGGGTCTATCTTCTGCGTGTTGACGAGACCGGCGGCGAGTCGCTCGTTCACCTCTGCGGTGGTCAGCCCGTCGACGTCGTAGTTCACGACTCCACGCTAGTCCGCCCCAGAGCGGCTTAGCGCAGGATTTCTTGGACTATGCCCATCGCGCGCGTTAGCGCCGCTTCCGCGTTTGCGCCCTCGGTGGACTGGATGCGCGCGACTTCGGTGGTGACTTGTGCAACCAGTGCCGAGACAATTCCAGCCTTGATCCGATTGTCTGCACTGTCGCCGAGCCATTCGATCACGGCACGATTCATCCAGCACTCGGACAATTCCTTGATGTACGCCACCGCCTCGGTTCGAAGTCGAGCCTGTTTGACGTTCGGGCCATTGAGAGACGTCAGCTGATCCGCTTCGGGCGAAATCTGCTGTTCGCGCACCACCGCCATCATGGCGTTCAAGATTGGTTCGTCCTTCGGCCGAGAGGTTAGGCGGTTTGTGAATTCCGACATGTAATCCTCGATGCCCGGAAAAAGGAGGGCTTCCTTCGATCGAACGTGGTTGAACAACGTTCGTCGTGAGATGCCCGCTCGGTCCGCAATCGCGCTCATCGTCGTCGCGTCGTACCCGTCACGTTCGAATAGTTCCCAGGCGGCACGGATGAGGGCGTCCGAGTCGATGACGGGCTTGCGGCCCGCTCGCGAAGTGACGGCTTCAGTGCTCATACGAACCAGATTAACTCAATTTGACTAATTTTTGCACCAATGCAATACTTATTTACACTAGTGCAATAATCCCTTCGCTGACAGGACCACGATGTCGCAACTTCTTTATCGCCTCGGACAATTCGCAAGCCGTCGAGCATGGACGGTCATCGTCGGATGGTTTGCCATTCTGGGAATCGCCGGTGCGCTCGCCGCAACGTCTGGTGGCGTCTTCACCACCGCCATGACGATCGATGGCGTCCCCGCTCAGAAGACCATCGACAAGCTCCAGTCGTCGTTCCCCGACGCAAGCCGTGGCACGGGCCAGGTCATCTTCCACACGGCGAACGGTGTTGCCTTCACCGAAGCCGAAAAGGCGGCAATCGCCAAGGCGCTCAGCAAAGTCGATGGTCTTCCCGCAGTGAGCGAGACCGTCAATCCCTTCACCGCCCAGGCGAAGTTGAACGACCAGCGCGATGAACTCGCGCAGGCTCCCGACAAGATTGCGGCCGCGCAAGCGAAAATCGACGACGGTCGCCAGAAGATCAATGACGGACGTGCGAAGCTCCTGACCGCGGGCAAGGACATTGAGAAGGGGATCCGCGAACTCGCGAAGAACGAGAAGGCGCTCAAGGCGGGCGAGAAGGAACTGCTGCGTCAGGAGAACATCGCGCTCGCGACCAAGAGCCACCTCGAAGGGGTCATTGCGCAACTGATCGCGTTGGGCGATGCGGCCCCCGAGAACCAGCTCGCCGAAGCGCAGGGCGGACTTGCCCAGGTGACCGCCGGGCTCGCCGTCATCGACGGAAAGAAGGCCGAGATCGCCGCCGGCAAGAAGAAGATTCAAGCCGGTTGGTGGCAGATCGAGGTCGGCAAGCGTGAGATCACGAAGGGCGAGAAGGACCTCGCCGCGGCGGAAATCAAGCTGGATGATGGCCAGAAAGAACTCGACGTCAAGGCGGCAGACATCGCCCCAGCTCAGAGTCTGATCAATGCGGCGAAAGACTTCCGTCTTGTTTCTGCCGATGGCTCAACGGCTATCGCGACGATCCTCTTCGAGACGCCGATTTCTGAAGTGGAAGCCGAAAATCGAATCGGCGTCGCTACGGAACTCACGGCGATTCAGTCTGACAATCTCCGCGTTGAAGTTTCCCAAGAGCTTCTTCGTTCGCTCGATTCGCTGCTTGGACCGGGAGAGCTCATCGGACTCGCCGTCGCCGCGGTGACTCTGTTCGTGATGTTGGGAACGCTTATCGGTGCAGGTCTCCCGGTGCTTGGCGCGCTCATCGGAGTCGGAATCTCTGGGGCGATTACCTTCGCACTATCCGCGATTTACGAATTCACGTCGACCACGCCAATCCTTGGAGTGATGTTGGGACTCGCCGTCGGAATCGACTACGCCCTCTTCATCATCAACCGTCACCGCAGCCAGTTGAAATCCGGCATGAGCGTCCGAGACTCGGTCGCCCTGGCGAACGGCACGTCAGGAAACTCGGTCGTCTTTGCCGGATTGACCGTCGTCATTGCCCTGGCTGCGCTCAACCTCACGGGAATCGGATTCCTCGGTGTCATGGGAACGATGGGTGCGATGGCAATCGTCTTCGCAGTCCTCATCGCCCTGACACTGACTCCGGCGCTACTGTCGCGCATCGGGATGCGCATTCTTTCGAAGAAGGAGCGCCGTGCTCTCGCTGAACGCAACGACGCGAAATCGCCCGCCGAAACCGTCAGCACGAAACCAGTTTTCGCCACGCGCCGACCCTGGGTGACGCTCGTGGCTACCGTCTCGCTTCTCGCGATTGCTTCGATTCCGTTCGGAAGCATGCGACTGGGTTTGCCTGACGGGAAATCTGAACCGTTGGATTCCGCAGGTTACAAGTCCTACAAATTGACATCAGAAGCGTTTGGTGAGGGCGTGAATGGCGCACTTATCGTCGTCGCTGACGCATCGACCGCGATCTCCAAGGACGACGAGGTCGACTTCCAGGCGTCCATCGTGGACAAGCTGATGAGCGTCGAGAACGTCGATGTTGCGCTGCCCGCTGGAATCTCCAGCGACCGCACGTCCGTCGTCTTCCGCGTGATCCCCGCCGAAGGCCCGAACTCGGTTTCGACTGCGCAGGTCGTAACCGATGTCCGTGCACTGGATGAGGCAATTTTCGCCGACACCGGAGCCCATGTTGAAGTAACGGGGCTCGCGGCCATCAACATCGACGTGTCCAACAAGCTCGGCGAGGCGCTTCCTCTGTACCTCATCACCGTGATCGGGCTGTCGCTTCTCCTCATGATGTTGGTCTTCCGCTCACTCGCGGTTCCAGTCATCGCGAGCCTCGGCTTCCTGCTCACCGTGTTCGCGACGCTCGGCGCGACCGTCGCCGTGTTCCAGTGGGGTTGGCTGAGCCAGCTATTTGACATTCACGACCCGGCACCGATTCTGTCTTTCTTGCCGACGATTCTCATCGGAATCCTCTTTGGGCTCGCGATGGATTACCAGCTGTTCCTCGCCTCGGGAATGCGTGAAGCGTATGTTCACGGCAAGTCAGCTCGTGAATCCGTGAACTTCGGAATTCACCTCAGTCGATCGGTTGTCATCGCCGCCGCCATCATCATGATTTCGGTGTTCGGTGGGTTCATCTTCAGTCACACGATGATGATTCGTCCGGTCGGTTTCGGTCTCGCGGTCGGTGTCCTCATCGATGCGTTCGTCGTGCGACTGATGCTCGTCCCCGCAGCGCTCACCCTGTTGGGCGACAAGGCGTGGTGGCTGCCGAAGTGGCTCGACCGCCTGTTGCCGGACGTGGACGTCGAAGGTGCGAAGCTCGAAGGTCGCCTCGCGCACTGACCAGAACAAGCGAGGCTTCACTAGTCTGAGTGAATGAGACGCCTCACTGCACTCGGATTTGCCACGCTGGTCGGAGCACTGGCACTCGCTACTTCGCCCGCGCACGCAACCCCCGGTCGCGTCGCGCTCAGTCCGGACCCGGCAAACCTCGCCCGTGGCGAATCGACGACGCTGACCGTGACTCTGGATGAACCGATGATCTGCATCGAGGCCGACCCGTGCCAATTGGTTCTTGACCTGTCCACCGGACTTCCCGAAGGCTTCACGCTGTCACCGTCGGTTGTCACAATTGCCGCCAATCAGTGGTGGCAGCCGGTTCAACTCACCGCAACTCTTGACGTCGATGCCCCTGCTATCGACGGAAATGAATTCACCATCAGCGGTACCGCGGACAGCGGGTCCGAGTACTACGACGCCTTCCAGACTTCGGTCACTTTCACGATTGAACCGGACGCACCCGCAGCCGAGGACGAACTCGCCCACACGGGCATCGGCGACGGTATTTCCGCGGCTTTCGCCGCGAGTCTGTTGTCCGTGATCTTCGCCTCAGCTCTGATCAGCCGCAGACGCCGTTCTCGCTAAGCCTTCTTTTTCGGCTTGCGTGCACCGAGGTTGAAGGTTGACGCGAATCCGAGGAGCAGGAAACCGGCAGCTGACCAAGCGGCGAGCTTGGCGCCGTCGGTGAATGCCTCGCCGGCGTCAGCCTGGATTCCGTCTGCGATGTCCTGAGGGACTCGCTGGGCAACGAGGGCATCCGAGATCTCCGGAATTGCGGAACCGGCCGAGTCAACGACCGCGTCGACAATGAGTGCCTGCTGTTCAGCGGGGATGTCCGTCGCAGAGAGCTTGGACTCGAGTGACGACTGCGTACCCGTGAACAACAAGGTTCCGAGAACGGCGATACCCATCGCCGAACCGATCTGGCGAACGGTCGACTGCGAACCAGACCCCTGCCCAATCTGCTGCGGCGGGACCTCGACCATGATCACACCGGTCAGCTGTGCCGTCGCGAGTCCGATACCGATTCCGTAGACGAAGAGGAACGGAGCGATGACTCCCCAACCCGCTTCGGGTGACGCGAACACGGCAACACCAGCAACACCCGTCAGTTCGAGGAGGACACCGATCTGAACCGCACGAGCAGCGGGAAGACGGCCGCTCAGTGCGCCACCGACACCTGATGCGACGAACGCACCGCCGGCAAGCCAGAGAAGAACGAGTCCCGACGAAATGGGGCTGAGCCCAATGACGTTCTGCAACCACAGCGGGATCGCGAAGAGAATTCCGAATTCACCCATCGAGATGATGGCCGCAGCGATCGACCCGTTACGGAACGACGCGATGTGGAACAGCTGCAGGTCGAGCAACACGTTCTTGTGCTGCGCTTCGCGGCGCTTCTCCCAGAAGACGAAGATGACAGTGGCGACGATGGCGATGGCGAACGAGACGGGGATAACCGAGATGCCAGTAGTTGGCCACTCGAAGTCGCCGATGACGAACTGGTTCTTGGTGTTGATGTCCCACCAACCGTAGATGCGGCCCTCGATGAGCGAGAAGACGAAGGTCGAGAACATGACGACCGAGATGGCGGCGCCGACGATGTCGATTCCACCGGCTCGCTGCGCGACCTTGGATTCTGCGATGAAGTAGGCGAGTCCCGCGAGGATAACCACACCGAGAGGTGCGTTGATGAAGAACGCCCAACGCCACGAGAAGTCGGTGGCGAGCCAGCCGCCGAGAACTGGGCCTACGGCGACCATTCCACCGATGGTGGAGCCCCAGATGGCGAACGCGATGCCGCGCTCTTTGCCCTGGAAGTTGGCGTTGACGAGCGACAGAGTCGTGGGAAGCACCATGGCACCACCGATTCCCTGAATCACACGGGCGAGAATGAGGACGCTGGCGGAATCAGTGAGTCCGGCCCACATCGACGACGCGACGAAAATCGCGATACCGATCATGAGAAGCAGCTTGCGACCGATTCGGTCAGCGAGTGAACCCCACACCAGCAACAGTGAAGCGAAGACAAGGACGTAGCTCTCCTGCACCCACTGAACCTCGGTCGACGTCAACTTCAAGTCTGAAATCAGCGAGGGGAAGATGGTGTTGACGATGGTTCCGTCGATGATGACCAGCGAAATGGACATCGAGACGAAAATCAGACCGATCCAACGGTTACGGGCTTTAGACACAGTTCTCAATTCTTTGTAGGGTGCTTCTCTTTGAAGTGTAGCCCTGTGGCGCCTAGCGAACCGAGAGCGCGACGAGTTCGCGAATGCGCTTTTCCACCGCCGGGGTGACCGCGGTTACCGCGTACGACGTCGGCCAGAAATCGCCGTCGTCGAGGGTTGCATCCTGCTGGAAGCCCAGGGTGCAATAGCGCGTCTTGAACTTGCCACCGTCCTGGAAGAAGCAGATGACCTTGCCGTTCTTGTAATAGGCGGGCATTCCATACCAGGTCTTCGGTTCAAGCGTCGGGTCGACGGACATCACAATCCGGTGAATCGCTTCGCCAATTTCGCGGTCCCCTGGCGCCATCGTCCTGTACTTGTCAACGACCTCGGCCGCGTGCTGTTCCGGCGTGAACTTCTTACGCGCCTCGGCGGCCGCGGCGCGCATCGCAGCCTTTTCCTCTTTGCTAAACGCGTCAGTCATGATTTGCCTCGTTTCGATTTCCTCAAGGCTATGGGTGAATGACCGTGAGCCCGCGATCACGCGCAACTTTTGCGAGGACGTTGTCCGTCGTCGCTAAACGCGAGTCATTCTGGGCCGCCGTCGCCAACACAACCACGTCAGGCATTTTCAAATTTGTTTCCGCGCGAAGGGCCGCAAGTGGTCGCGCGCTCGCTGTATCTACTGCCGCTAGCTCAATACCAAGTCCGCCAATACTGGATTCAAATACGTCAGCTCGCCCTTCGCGAATGGGTCGAACGAGGACTTCGGCGTAGGTAAGCGCCGACATGACGAGTTCGTCGCCCGCGGTGTCAACGAACATGTCCAGTGCCCAATTGTGATGAGCGTCTGTCGAGTCAAAGAGCGCAATGAGCGCACCGGCGTCTAAGACCACTACGCCGGCCATTCGTCTCGCATTTCATCACGCCAGCCCCGGGGCCACGTTCCGGTGAGCGCACCCGCCGCTGCCGTAATCGCAGTCAAGCGCTGTCCCCGACGAAGAGCTGCGGCAGATTCCACGCTTTCGATTCCGGCGTCGATCACCCTGCGAAGCAGCGCGGCACGTTCATCGCGTTCTTCCGGCCATATTTCACCCGCAGCATTCAACGCCTCGGCGAGTCGGTCACTCTCGGTGATCATGTGGCGTGGCCGTGCGGTGGGCATGCATCAAGTGTAACACTAAAAAAGAAGTGTTGCACTAGTTAGTCGTGGCTGTATTCGCCCTTGATCACGAAAAAGGTTCCGCGGATTTCACCGGCGAGCGCCGACTTCATGCGCGCGAACTTGAATTTGGTTGCCAATTCCTCGGGAACGTCCATCCCCATCGACAGTTTGAAGCCGACAGCCCGCTTGCCGCCGTCGGCGAGCGTGTACAGCACGTTGACCGCTAGCCCGCTTTCATAAAACACGTGGGTCCAGCGAATTCCATCGACCAACAACTCCGTCGCCTCAAGGGGCTTGGACCCGATGACGATGTCACGTTCCGCGAGAACCCGTGTGGCGTAGTCAATCAGCTCGGGTCGTGCAGACGCCGGATCGGTCGCGAAGACCGCCTTGTACTTGTTGGAAAAATACCGTGCCTCGTTCGCCCGCAGTCCCGCGAGCGCCGCCGCATGAGGGGAGGATTCAAGCCCCGCGGTGGACACGGTGACGAAGTCGATTGGTGTTGCCATGTTCGGATTCTCGTAGGCGACACTAATTGACGTGGTCTGGGTTCATCCAAAACAGGTCCCACAGGTGGCCGTCGAGATCCTCGAAAGCCCAGCTGTACATGAACCCGATGTCTTCGGCGTCGTTCACCTTTCGCCCGCCGGCGGCGAATGCCTTCTCGGCAATCTCGCGAACTTCCTCTTTCGATCCACACGACAGTGACAGGATCGCCTCGGCGGTGTCTCGCGGTGCAATTTTCTTGTCGATGAAGCTCTCGAACTTTGCGTGCTCAAGAAGCATCGAGTACATGTTCTCGCCGATGATCATGCAGGTTGACGTCTCGTCGGTGAACTGTTCGTTGAACGTGAAGCCCAGAGCTGTGAAGAACTCGACCGACTTCTTCAGATTGGCGACGGGCAGGTTCACGAACATTGCGTTAATCATGATGAAAGCCTACGCACCAGTGACCGCGAACCAGCGGCCCTCGTTGTCTTCGAACGCGAACGCCGGCACTCCGCCGTGGTCACCGGGCTCCATCGCGTTCACTCCAGCAGCCTTCAGTCGGGCGGACTCGGCGCTGAGGTCGTCCGTGTGGAAAGCAACCGACGGGGTCGCGAGGTCGAGGCCGTCGGGGTTGTTCTGCATCAACGCGAGCGGAACGAGTTCGAACGAGAATTGCTGATCCGCGAAGCCAACCTGCGTGATGGTGAAGTCACCGGCAATCTTGCGTCCCTTCTCGACCATTCCGACCTTCTCTGTCCAGAACTGGGCGCATGCTTCTGCGTCCTTGACGTACAGCACCACATATCCGAGTCGCATTGACTTCTCCGTTTCTCACGTTGACGCCGTCCAGCCTATCGAGCAAGGAGAGCGAACCGGATTGTCAAAGTGCACCTTTGAGCCAATCGTCTCGGCCGTCTCTTCTCACAAGGCACGCGTTGAGATCCGTATTCAAGATTCATCTCAATTGATAAAATGAGCCGGAAGCCTTGTTATGTTGATTATTTTGCTTCACTCAAATCCGAATAGAAGAAAGTGAAGAAACATGAATGAGGAAAAGAAGGCCGAGAAAATCCAGGAGATGAACGACTGGGTTGAACTTAGGGATTCGTGGACCAGAAAGCGGTTTGATTACCAAGAACGCTGGCACGGTTGGGGATCGCCACTAGGTCTTGGTTTGGGATTCGTTCTGCTTTGTGCAGGACTGTTCCTTCTGAGTCTCGCTTGGACCAATCTGATCGGCTAGGCGGAGTGCCCCCAGCAATTACTGGGGGCACTTTCCTTTGCGGAAACAGACAAAGCCCCCGATCGCTCGGGGGCTTTCAACTGTCTCAACCAGTTATCGGTCGGATTGCTCCGCCGCGGAGAATGGGGGATTCGAACCCCCGAGGGCTTGCACCCAACACGCTTTCCAAGCGTGCGCCATAGGCCACTAGGCGAATTCT
>JAHEDU010000010.1 GCA_024641015.1 Micrococcales bacterium | reverse complement strand
CGCGCGCATGACGGAAGACCACTATGCGCCGGACGAAGAGATGACGATCACGACCGAGTATCTCGAGCCCGATCCGTCGACGTTTGATGTCACCCAGGAGGGCGACGCGGAGGTCGAAGCCGCCGATGCCGAAGGCGAGGAACCGGCGGGGGACAAGTCGTGACTCCGCTCGACGGAACTGACGTCCTCTTCGCTGACCTCGACGGGGTTATTTACAAGGGCGAGGACGCCGTTCCGTTCGCTGTTGAGGCACTGACGAAGTCGTCCGCAACGACTCGTGTCGCGTACATCACGAACAACGCGTCGCGCACGCCGGAAAGTGTTGCTGAACACCTTCGTGAACTCGGGTTGACGCTCGACGCCACGGATGTTGTCACCAGCCCACAGGCCGCGGTCCGCATCCTCGCGACCCTTGTTCCCGCTGGCGCAACGATTCTCGTTGTCGGCGGAGAAGGCTTGATTCGCGAGGTCGAGGGCGCCGGATTCCGTGTCACGGACTCGGCGAACGACAACCCCGCGGCGGTGATTCAAGGTTTTGCGCCGACGGTCGGGTGGGTGCACCTCGCCGAGGCGTCCTTTGCGTTGCACACGGGAATTCCGTGGGTTGCCACCAACACTGACTGGACGATTCCCGTCGCCCGCGGCGTCGCGCCCGGCAACGGAACGCTGGTTTCCGCGGTTCACCTCGCGGTCGGGCGTCTGCCCGTTTTCGCGGGTAAGCCGGAACGCGCCATATTTGACTACGCGGCGGAACGATTCGATGCGCACAATGCGCTGGTCGTCGGCGATCGACTCGACACCGACATTCTCGGTGCGAATCGCGCGGGGATGCGAAGCGCACTGGTTCTCACGGGGATTGACGGACCGAAGCAGGTCCTCGCGGCCACCGAAGACCACCAGCCGACGTATATTCTCGGCGACCTGCGCGAACTCGAACAGCCCTATCCCGAAGCGCACGTCACCGACAAGAACGGCACCACCGTCGTGACGGTGGGGAAGTCGGTCGTGTCGATGACGGGAAATGTGGTGAAGGCGACGAAGAAGGGCAACAACCCGCTCGACCTGTTGCGTGCTGGAGCGACCGCGATTTACCGTTCGGGACTGCGAATCTACGGTCTCGACGTCGACCCCGCGATATATTCGTGAGCATGGACAACGAGTTGGAACGACAGACCGTGGAGCAGATCAACGAGCTTCCGCTGGAACAGCGTGCCGCGGCTTTCGCCGATCTCGAGCGTGCCCTTCGCGACCGCCTCGATGACCAGTCCCGCTGAGTTTCCGAGGCTCGACCTCGCCCTCGTTGAACGAGGACTTGCCGAATCACGCACCCGGGCTGCTCGACTGATTGATTCGGGTGACGTTCAAGTGGATGGTCGCATCGTCACCAAGGCCGGATACCGGGTCGACCCCGAGTCCGTTGTCGAAGTCACAGCCCTGACCCGCTGGGTCGCCCGCTCGGCCGTCAAGTTACTCGCTGCCTGTGAACGGTTCGGCATCGACTACCGTGGGCGGACGGTCCTGGACATCGGCGCGTCCACAGGTGGGTTCAGCGAAGTCGCGCTGTCTCGCGGAGCGTCGCGTGTCATCGCGCTTGATGTCGGTCACGGCCAGATCCATCCGCGAATTCGCGACGACTATCGCGTTGTTGTTCGCGAGGGTGTCAACGCGCGTTCCTTGACGCCCGATGAAATTGAATCGTGGGGAGTGAAGCGTGTCGATGACGTCGTTGTCGACGTCAGCTTTATCTCGCTCACGCACATCATTCCTTCGCTCGTCGAAGCGCTGGGCACGGATTTCCGTTACATCGTCCTCGTCAAGCCACAATTCGAAGTCGGCAAGGGCAACTTGGTCGACGGAGTTGTGAGGGATGCGGGGAAGCGGGACGCTGCACTCGTCACGGTGTGCGAGGCCTTGGTTGCCGCCGGGCTTCCCATTTCGGGGATTATGGCGTCGCCCATCGACGGCGAGCACGGAAATCGTGAGGCGCTTGTGTATGGCGATTCCACAATGTCGTTGGATGCGCGACAATGGAAGGACCAAGCGGCATCGACGTGGAAGGAGTGATCGCATGACACGGTCGTTCCTCATCATCGCGCACTCGGGTCGCCCTGCTTCGCTCGATGCCGCAGCGGTCGTCGCTCGCGAACTTCTCGCTGCCGGTGCGCAGGCGGTCTGCCTCGATTCGCAGCACGCAGCGCTCGCGGCAACTTCCGATGTTCCGTTCGTACAGCTGGGCAAGGACGTGGCGATTGCCGACATTGAACTCGTCATTTGCCTAGGCGGCGATGGCACGATTCTCAAGGCTGCCGAAATCATGCGCGACGGTTCGGCGCCGTTGCTGGGTGTCAACATGGGGCACGTCGGATTCCTGGCGGAACTCGAAGTCGAGGACCTCGAATCGGTTGTCGCCCGCGTGATTGCGAAGGACTACACGGTTGATGAACGACTGACGTTGGACGTCACCGTCGAACTGGCGGGCAAGGTCGTGTTCAACACGTGGGCGCTCAACGAGGCGAGTGTCGAAAAGCTGTCGCGCGAACGCATGATCGAGGTTGTCATCGCGGTTGATGATCGCCCGATTTCAACGTTCGGGTGTGACGGGGTTCTGCTGTCCACTCCCACCGGTTCGACTGCATATTCCTTCTCGGCTGGTGGACCCGTTGTGTGGCCCACCGTCGAGGCGCTCATCATGGTTCCGCTGTCGGCGCACGCGCTGTTCGCTCGTCCACTCGTTACCACCCCAGACTCGACTCTCGCGGTTGACCTGCTCGACCGCAACGGCGCTTCGGGTGTCCTGTGGTGTGATGGGCGTCGCACGCACACGCTCGCGCCCGGTTCGCGAATCGTCGCCCGACGCTCGAACACCCCGGTTCGACTGGCACACACGCATTCCGGTCCGTTCTCGGAACGACTCGTCCAAAAGTTTTCGTTGCCCACCGAGGGGTGGCGCGGTAGTTCGCAATGATCGACGAGATTTCGATTCGCGACCTCGGGGTGATCAAGTCGGCCGTTCTTCGACTCACTCCGGGGTTCACGGCCGTCACCGGTGAAACCGGCGCGGGAAAGACCATGGTCGTTTCTGCGTTGGGCTTGTTGCTCGGCGAGCGTGCTGATTCCGGTGTCGTCCGTCACGACGCTGAGCGCGCGCAGGTGGACGGTCGTTGGCGAATCGATTCGCCTGAGGTCACGACCGTAGTCGAGGAACTCGGCGGAGTTGTCGAAGACGGTGAACTCATCGTCTCGCGGTCGGTGTCGAACGAAGGTCGCTCGCGTGTCGTTATCGGCGGAGCCTCTGCTCCGGTTGGTGCGCTCAGCGGATTAGGTGAACATCTCGTCGCGATTCACGGTCAGAGCGACCAACTTCGACTTCGCTCACAAGCCGCCCAGCGTGATGCGATTGACCGATTCGCGGGGGAGTCGCTTCGCGCCGCGTTGCGCGAGTACCGCGAAGTTTTCCGTCGCTGGACTGATTCGGTCGCGCGACTTGAGCAACTCACTCGTGAAGTCGAGGCCCGTCGGCGTGAAGCGGACGAATTACGTGCCGCGGTGGTCGAAATCGACGCGGTTCAACCCGTTGCCGGTGAAGACGAACGACTGAAGTCCGTCATCGAACGCCTTGCCAACGGTGACGACCTTCGACGCGCGGCCCAGGAGGCACATGAGTCACTGTCGGCCGAGGATTCTGAATTTGATGCGGTGTCACTGGTTGAAAACGCACGCAAGGCGCTTGAACGGGTCGCGGGTCACGACGCCACCGTCGAAACCCTGATCACTCAACTGTCGGAGGCGTCAATCATTGTTCGCGATGCCGCCCAATCCGTCGCGCTTTACGCCAACGGTCTCGACGTCGAGGGTGAAGACATTGAAACTGTTCAGGACCGTCTCGCGACTATCAACGCGCTCGCTCGTAAGTATGGTCCGACGCTCGACGACGTGCTCGAGATGTGGTCGACGGCGTCGGATCGACTGTTTGAACTTGACCGCACAAGCGACGAGATCGGCGAGTTGACCGTTGCGGTTGACGCGGATCGCGCGGAACTCGAACGTCTGGCTGACCGAGTGACGGCTGCCCGCGTCGACGCAGCTGCGCGGCTGTCCACCGAGGTCACCGAGGAACTCCACCACCTCGCGATGCCGACGGCGGAATTCGTCGTCGCAGTGGCGACGGGCGAGGAATTCCACGTCCACGGCCGCGACTCGGTCGATATGTTGCTTCGACCCCACCCGGGCGGCGAACCTAGGCCCGTCACCAAGACGGCATCCGGTGGTGAACTGTCGCGCGTCATGCTCGCGATCGAAGTCGTCATCGCGGGAACGGACACCGTGCCCACGCTGGTGTTTGACGAGATCGACGCGGGAGTCGGTGGCGCAAGTGCGATCGAGATCGGTCGGCGCCTTGCGATGCTCGCCGAATCCGCTCAGGTCATCGTCGTCACGCACCTTCCGCAGGTCGCCGCATTCGCGTCAAACCACCTGCGCATCATCAAGGACACAAGTGGCGAAGTGACCGAATCGACAATCACTGCGCTGTCGGGCGAAGAAAGAATCGCCGAGATGGCTCGGCTGCTGTCAGGAACTGATTCCGAGAACGCGAGGGCACACGCACGCGAAATGCTCGAATCGGCGACTCTTCCGCGTGGCGCGCGAGGTTAATTCGTCGTTTTGCCCGGTGTCGGGATAGTGTTAAAACCCGTGGTGAGGGATACAGATTTTGACCCGAAGCGGGTTGTGACACGACACATTTTCGTGACCGGAGGAGTCGTCTCCTCACTCGGAAAAGGCCTCACGGCGGCCTCTCTCGGGAACCTTTTGACTCGTCGCGGACTGCGCGTGGTCATGCAGAAGCTTGACCCGTATCTCAACGTCGATCCCGGGACGATGAACCCGTTCCAGCACGGCGAAGTGTTCGTTACCGATGACGGCGCCGAAACCGACCTTGACATCGGTCACTACGAGCGATTCCTCAACATAAACCTTGACCGCGCCGCAAACGTCACCACCGGCCAGATTTATTCGCGCGTTATCGAGCGCGAACGTCGTGGCGAATACCTTGGCGATACTGTCCAGGTCATTCCGCACATCACCGACGAAATCAAGCGCCGCATGCGCCTGCAGGCAGAGCTTGACCCCACCCCCGATGTCATCATCACCGAAATCGGTGGAACCGTCGGTGACATCGAAAGCCAGCCGTTCATCGAGGCCGCCCGCCAGGTCCGCCACGAACTCGGTCGCAAGAACGTGTTCTTCGTCCACGTCTCGCTCGTCCCGTTCATGGGGGCTTCGGGCGAGCAAAAGACCAAGCCGACCCAGCACTCGGTCGCGGCACTCCGTTCGATCGGTATCCAGCCCGACGCACTCGTTCTTCGCTCTGACCGCCCGGTAACGGCGGGAAACAAGCGCAAGATCGCGTTGATGTGTGACGTCGACGAGGACGCTGTGGTGAACGCCGTCGACGTTCCGTCTATCTACGACATCCCCGCGATGCTCCACTCGCAGGGCCTTGACCAGTACATCGTCGACCAGCTTCGCTTCGAAGACGCGGGCGAGGTCAACTGGACCGGTTGGTCGGAACTTCTTGACACCGTCCACAACCCCAAGGGCAAAGTCACGATCGGGCTCGTCGGCAAGTACATCGACCTTCCCGACGCGTACCTTTCGGTCACTGAGGCGTTGAAGGCCGGCGGTTTCGCGAACGACGTTGCCGTCACGATCAAGTGGGTGCCGTCGGACACCTGTGAGACGCCGGAAGGCGCTGCCGAAGCTCTCGCTGACCTCGATGGAATTCTTGTTCCCGGTGGATTTGGTGTTCGTGGGATCGAAGGCAAGCTCGGTGCGCTCAAGTACGCGCGTGAGAACCTCATTCCGACCCTCGGCATCTGCCTCGGGCTTCAGTGCATGGTCATCGAATACGCCCGCAACATGGCCGGTCTCGCGGATGCGTCCTCGAGCGAATTCGACCCGGATAGCGCACACCCCGTCATCGCGACGATGGCCGAACAGGTCGATATCATCGCCGGCGGTGACTTGGGCGGAACCATGCGCCTGGGGCTTTATGAAGCGTCGCTCGCCAAGGGTTCGGTTGCCGAATCTGTTTACGGCGCACCGACCGCGTTCGAACGCCACCGTCACCGTTACGAGGTCAACAACCGCTACCGTGACCAGATCGCGGCCGCTGGGCTGTCTTTCTCGGGCACCAGCCCCGACGGCAACCTCGTCGAGTTCGTAGAACTTCCTGCGGACGTCCACCCGTATTACATCGCGACGCAGGCACACCCTGAACTTCGTTCACGCCCGACCGAGGCGCACCCCCTGTTTGCGGGACTCGTCGCGGCCGCGCGCGATCGTCAGACGTCCGACGTCCTGTCGGTCGAATACGGCGAAGAGCAGTAAATGCCCGCTGAGGTTTTGGGCCTCGTCGAACGGTTCCTTCGCCACACGGCGATGGAACGTGGGCGAAGCGCCAATACCGTTTCGGCGTACCGTCGTGATCTCGAGCGCTGGGCCGAGCGCCTTGGAACGCGATCCATCGGGTCTGTTTCTTCCGCCGACATCACGGACCACCTCGCGAAACTTCGCGCCGAAGGATTGGCGTCGTCGTCCATCACGCGCGCACTGTCGTCGATTCGGTCGTTCCACCGTTTCCTCGTCGCCGAAGGTGTCGCGGACAACGACCCGACCGGTTCCGTGCTTGCGCCGGGTCGAACGCAGCGACTTCCCAAGGCGTTGACGATCGAGCAGGTTACGGCGCTGCTGGAGTCCACACCCACCGACACCCCCGTCGGGCTTCGTGATCGCGCTCTGCTTGAACTGCTGTATGCGACCGGTGGTCGTGTGTCGGAAATTGTGATGCTCGCAGTCGATGATGTTCGCCCCGATGAGGTGTCCGACGTCATCACCCTGACGGGTAAGGGCAACAAGCAGCGCATCGTTCCGCTGGGAACATTCGCGCGTGACGCGATTGACGCGTATCTCGTTCGAGGACGACCGGCTCTGCTTGCCAAAGGCGCCGGAACTCCGATGCTGTTCCTTGGCGCCCGGGGTGGCCCGCTGACGCGCCAGAATACGTTCCTCATCATTCGCGCGGCGGCCGAACGTGCCGGCATCACCCAAACGATTTCGCCACACACGCTTCGTCACTCGTGCGCGACGCACCTGCTGCGCGGTGGGGCGGACATCCGCGTTGTTCAAGAACTGTTGGGTCACGCGTCGGTCGCGACCACCCAGATCTACACGCTCGTCACTCGAGACGCCCTCACCGAGGCCTATCGCACCGCTCATCCGCGAGCCACCTAGACGCGAGGGCTTCACAGGTTAGGATTTACCCATGACCGACTTCCCTGTGCCAGCACCGTTGACCAGCCACGGACCGGCTCGTGTCATCTCGCTGTGCAACCAAAAGGGTGGTGTCGGTAAGACGACGACCACGATTTCACTTGCCGGAGCACTCGTCGAATACGGCCGCAAGGTGCTCGTCGTCGACTTCGACCCTCAGGGCGCATTGACCGCCGGTCTCGGCGCAACCGGACACGACGTTCCGACGATTTACGACCTTCTCGTCAGCTCGCAGTATGGAATTCGCGACGCGATTCAGCCGACCAAGGTCGAGAACCTGCACATCATCCCCGCGAACATTGACCTTTCCGCCGCCGAAGTTCAGCTCGTCAACGAGGTTGCGCGCGAAAGCATTCTGCTCAACGTCCTTCGTCCCGTGATGAACGAGTACGACGTCATCCTCATCGACTGCCAGCCGTCGCTCGGTCTGCTCACGGTAAACGCGCTGACGGCCTCGCACGGTGTTCTCATCCCGCTGGCGTGTGAATATTTCGCCCTTCGTGGCGTTTCGCTTCTGCTCGACACCATCGACAAGGTCAAGCAGCGCCTCAACCCGACGATTCAGGTGGACGGCATCGTCCCGACGATGTACGACCCGCGCACGCTGCATTCGAAAGAGGTGCTCGACTTGGTCAAGCAGAACCTCGGCGACAAGGTGTTGCAGTCGACGATCAAGCGCACGGTCAAGTTCCCGGATTCGACGGTTGTCGGCACCCCGATCACGGTTTTTGCCCCCGACCACCCTGCGGCGAACGCGTACCGCGAATTGGCACGAGAGCTGATCTCCCTTGGAAAGATTGCCTGACGCCGAGGACGGATTCCGCGTCAGCCTGACGAACTTCGACGGACCGTTCGATTTACTTCTGTCGCTCATCTCGAAGCACGAGATGGACATTACCGAGGTGAGCCTTGCCGCGGTGACGAACGACTTCATCGCATTCCTCAAGGACCTCGACGGGCCGGCGGAACTCGATGCGGCGAGCGAGTTCCTCGTTGTCGCAGCAACACTGCTCGACATGAAGATCGTGGGGCTGCTTCCCGCCGGTGAATACGCCGACGCCGAGGACGTTGCCGTTCTCGAAGCCCGCGACCTGCTTTTTGCCCGACTACTGCAATACCGCGCGTTCAAGGAAGTTTCGGCGTGGTTTGCGACTCGTATCGAGGCCGAGTCGTCGCGTAACCCGCGCAACGTTCGACTCGAGGACAAGTACCGCGAGCGCACCCCCGAACTGGTGTGGAACACGTCGCTCGAAGACTTCCACATGCTCGCGCTGCTTGCGTTGGCTCCGCGCGAGATCCCGATGATCGGGTTGGACCACCTTCACGCACCGCTGGTGTCGGTCCGCGAACAGGCCGCGATCGTCGTCGGCATGGTTCGTTCGGGCCCGATGACATTCCGCCAACTCATCGCCGGTGCGGATCAAAAGGGTGTCGTCGTTGCGCGATTCCTCGCCATCTTGGAGTTGTATCGTCAATCCGCCGTGTCGTTTGAACAGATCGAACCTCTCGGTGAACTCACCATTCGTTGGACCGCCGAAACGTGGAACGACGAGAACCTTGTCAGCCTGGGAGCAGATTATGGACAGTGAAATCGACCGCCAACTCGAGGCGATTCTCATGGTTGCAGACGAGCCGCAGAGCCTCGTCTCGCTCGCGACCGTGCTCGAAACCCCCGTCACCGAGGTCAAGGAAGCTATCGCGCGTCTTGTCGCCGATTACGACGGACTCAACGGAACCGTGCGCCGCGGCTTTGAACTTCGTGAAATCGGTGGGGGATGGCGCATCTATGTCCGCGAGGACTACGACGACCTTGTTCGTGACGTTGTTCACTCGCAAAACGCGACCAAGCTTTCGCAGCCCGCGCTCGAGACGCTGTCGGTCATCGCGTACAAGCAGCCCGTCACGCGTGCGCAGGTTTCCGGAATTCGCGCGGTGAACGTCGATACCGTCATCCGCACGCTGGTCGGCCGCGGGCTCATCACCGAGGTCGGAACAGAACACGAAACGGGCGCAATCTTGTACGGCACGACCGACCTGCTCCTGACGCACCTCGGAATCGACAGCCTCGAACAGCTTCCCCCCGTTTCCGAACTGCTTGACGACGGTTCCGGCGGCTTCGACGATGCCAACTGAGCGCCTACAGAAGGTTCTCGCCGCAGCCGGAGTCGCCTCGCGTCGCGCGAGTGAAAACCTCATCGTCGCCGGGAAGGTGACGGTCAACGGAGTCGTTGTCACTGAACTCGGGTCGCGTGTCGATCCCGAAGTCGACAAGATCACCGTCAACGGTTCGCCGATCCAGGTGGACGTGTCGATGCGCTACATCATGCTCAACAAGCCGACGGGAGTTGTGTCGACGATGTCCGACGAGCACGGGCGCCGCGACCTGACCGAGTTCACCTCGCAGTTCGAGGAACGCTTGTACAACGTAGGCCGGCTCGATGCCGAGACCTCTGGGCTCCTCATCCTTACGAACGACGGCGCGATCGCGCACGTACTCGCGCACCCGTCGTTCGAGGTCAGCAAGACTTACCTGGCAAAGGTTGACGGCGAGGTGACACCCTCGGTTTTGCGCCAACTGAAGACAGGCATCGAACTCGACGACGGGTTCATCGCTGTCGACGCTGTTTCGGTCAAAGGTCAGCCGTCACGTGGACAGACGCTCATCGAGCTCACCTTGCATTCCGGTCGTAACCGAATCGTTCGCCGACTGTGCGCGGCGGTTGGCCACCCCGTGATTGAACTGCACCGCAAGAGTTTCGGCCCGTTGACCCTCGGAAGCCTCGGTTCGGGTGCGATGCGCGACCTCAGTAAGGTTGAAGTGAGCAGTATTTTGGCGCTTGCAGGCGATTCGGAGGGGGAAACCGCATGAGTTCGTCACGCGTTGTCGGCCCCGTTCGAATCGTCGGTGCGGGGCTGTTGGGGACGTCAATCGGCCTCGTTTTGCGACGTCAAGGGGTCGAGGTTTCCCTCGTCGACGCGTCGCCGACAGCGGTGAAGCTGGCGAGCGAGTACGGCGCCGGTCATGCCGCGACGGACGCTGATTCACCGTCGTTGATCGTCGTTGCCACGCCGCCGGACGTCGTTGCCGATGTCGTTGCCGCTGAAATCGCGCGATTCCCGGGCGCCGTCGTGACGGATGTCGCGAGTGTCAAGGGTGCGGTGCTTGATTCTCTGGTTTCTCGTGGAGTGGATCTTTCAAATTATGTCGGCTCACACCCGATGGCCGGACGCGAACGCGGAGGAGCCGTCGCCGCTCGTGCCGATCTGTTCACGGGTCGCGCATGGATCGTGTGTACTCGCCCCGAAGTTTCCGCCGAAGCCGTTTCTGCAGTCACCGCGCTCGCCGAAGCCTGCGGCTCAACGGTCGTCGAACTGAGCACTTCTGATCACGACGCCGCCGTCGCACTCGTCAGCCACGTTCCGCAGATCGTGTCCTCTGCCGTCGCGTCCAGCCTTGTCGGCGCCCGCGACGACTACGTCACTCTCGCCGGCGGCGGATTGCGCGATGTCACCCGAATCGCCGCCTCGGATCCGACTCTGTGGATTCAGATTCTCACTGCGAACTCGGACGACATTTCGACGGTTCTTCGCGGAGTGCGTGACCGGCTCGATTCGGTTCTCACCGCTCTCGACAAAGGTGCTGCAACCGCGGTGCTCGCCGACCTGCTCGCTGCGGGTAACGGCGGTGTCGCCCGAATCCCGGGCAAGCACGGCGCCAGCGCTCAGTTCGCACAGATTCTCGTGATCATCGACGACACCCCCGGTCAACTTGCGAAGTTACTGACCGAGATCGGCGAATTGGGGGTCAACATGGAGGACCTTCGCCTCGAGCACTCTCCCGGCTCGCAGATCGGGTTCGCCGAAGTTTCGGTCATCCCGTCCGCCGAGGACGAACTGGTTGCCGCTCTGGAATCGCGTGGATGGCGAATTGCGGGGGAGGGACGATGACCCGAGTTGTTGCCATTGACGGGCCCGCCGGAAGCGGAAAGTCGAGCGTCTCGCGCGAGACGGCTCGTCGACTGGGCTACGGATTCCTCGACACGGGTGCCGCCTATCGCGCATTGACGTGGTGGGCGCTTGACCTCGAGATCGATGTTCACGACCACGATGCAATCGCCTCGCTTCTAGCCGATTTTCCGTATTCCATTTCGATGGACCCCGACCACGAGCACATGCGCGTCGGCGAAGTCGAGGTTACCGACGCGATTCGCGAACCGCGCATCTCGTTGAACGTCAGCGCAATCGCAACGAACCCGCGCGTTCGCGAGTGGATGAAGACGTTCACTCGCCAGTTGGTGGAAAACTCGGGTTACCCCGGCGTTGTTGCCGAGGGTCGCGATATGACGACAGTTGTGTTCCCCGACGCTGAGACACGAATCCTGTTGACGGCGCGCGAAGAGGTCCGCATCGCTCGTCGCGCGGGTGAGACGACCGCCACCGCGGATGTCACCGCCAAGTCCATTACTGAGCGTGACGCCAAGGATTCCACCGTCATCGACTTCATGAACGCCGCACCTGGCGTGACCGTTGTCGACTCATCGGACATTGATTTCAATCAAACTGTCGACACGGTTGTCGGCCTGTGCACAGGAGGCAACGCGTGAGTAACGACGAACTGGACGGCTTTGGCGACGACGACATCATCGAGCGACTCGAGGGGATGACGGACGAGGACGCGCAACAGCGTGCTGAGTCGCTTCGCCGTGGACTCGAGGACTACGACCTCGACGACGACGACATTGCCGTACTCGAATCGCAAATTGGTGATTCCGACGAGGTAGTCGTCCTTCCCGCTCTTCCGGTTCTCGCGATTGTCGGTCGACCGAACGTGGGAAAGTCTGCTCTCGTCAACCGCATCCTCGGTCGCCGCGAAGCCGTCGTCGAAGACGTCCCCGGCGTCACGCGCGACCGCGTCTCGTACAAGGCGGAGTGGGCTGACCGTAAGTTCACGCTGGTTGACACTGGCGGCTGGGAGCCCGACGCCAAGGGCATCGACCTGTCGGTTGCCCAGCAGGCAGAGATCGCCATCGAGTTGGCCGATGCGGTGCTGTTCGTCGTTGATGCGATGGTTGGCGCCACCGCGACCGATGAACGAGTCGTGCGCATGTTGCGCGCCACCAAGAAGCCCGTGCTCCTCGTCGCGAACAAGGTGGACGATGCCCGCCAGGAACCCGAAGCGGCCGGACTCTGGTCGCTGGGACTCGGCGCTCCGTGGCCGGTTTCCGCGCTTCACGGCCGTGGCGTCGCCGACCTCCTCGACAAGGTTCTGACGATCCTTCCCGAAATCAGCGCGGTTGCAAAGACCGAAATTGGCGGGCCGCGTCGTGTCGCGATCATCGGCCGCCCGAACGTCGGAAAGTCGTCACTCCTCAACAAGACTGCTGGCGAAGAGCGTGTGGTCGTGAACGAGCTCGCGGGAACAACTCGTGACCCGATTGACGAGCAAATTGAACTGGGCGGCAAGGTGTGGCGATTCGTCGACACCGCCGGTATTCGTCGCCGCCAGCACATGGCGCAAGGCGCTGACTTCTATGCGTCACTGCGAACGGCAGCGGCTCTCGAGAAGGCGGAAGTTGCGGTCATCGTTCTTGACGTGACGCAGCCGATCAGCGAGCAGGACATCCGAATCGTGGACATGGCTCTTGAGTCTGGTCGCGCGATTGTCCTCGCGTTCAATAAGTGGGACTTGCTCGATGATGATCGACGCCGCTATCTCGAGCGTGAAATCGAACAGGACCTGGCGCACGTTGCGTGGGCTCCTCGCGTCAACATCTCCGCACGAACCGGCCGACACCTCGAAAAGCTGGTTCCGGCTCTGGAACTCGCACTCGAGTCGTGGGATACCCGTGTTCCGACCGGCAAGTTCAACGCGTTCCTCGCGGAACTCGCGGCGGCGCACCCGCACCCCG
>JAHEDU010000083.1 GCA_024641015.1 Micrococcales bacterium | reverse complement strand
TCGCGAGGTCACTGAGCTTCTCTGCGCCGACGACAACGACGTACTTCGCGGCGCCCGAACGGACGAGTGCGTCAGCCTGGGCGATTCCGTAGCAGAATCCGGCACAGGCGGCCGAAATGTCGTAGGCGGCAGCAGGTGTTGCGCCGATGCGGTCGGCAACGAGTGCTGCCATGGACGGCGTCTGAACGGTGTTCGAGATGGTGGCGATGATGACGGCACCGATCTGGTCGGGTGAGATGCCGGCTTTGGAAACGGCCTCGGACGCGGCTTCGGTCGCAAGGTCAGCGGCACTGACCGATGCCGAAGCGCGCTTGCGGGTGATGACACCGGTGCGCTGTCGAATCCACTCGTCGCTCGAATCGATCGGTCCAGCGATGTCGTCGTTGGTGACGGTCAGATCGCCGCGAGCGGCACCGACAGCCAGGATGCGTGTGAACGGCGACCCAACGGACTGGCGAAGCGTGGGCTGTGTCATGATGCCTCCAAGAGTTCGATTGCGGCGGGAAGATCGGCGGGGGACTTGATGGCGACCGTGGGGGTGCCCTTGATGCCGCGCTTGACAAGCCCAACAAGAGCGCCAGCGGGTGCGAGTTCAATCACGCCGGTGACACCGTCGCGCGTGAAACCATCCATACAGAGGTCCCAGCGAACGGGGTTGGACACCTGGCCGATGAGTAGGTCGAGATACGTCGAACCGTCGGCAACGCGCGAGCCGTCCTTGTTCGTGTAAATCGCGATGGTCGGGTCGCTGGTGGCGACCGCGGCTGCTGCTTCGCGAAGAGTTTCGACTGCACCGCCCATGTAGGACGTGTGGAACGCTCCGGCGACCGAAAGGGGAATCACGCGTGAGCCTGCCGGCGGGTTTTCCGCAAGAGCGGCAAGAGCTTCTGTCGACCCGGCCACGACGACCTGTCCGCCACCGTTCATGTTCGCGGCAAACAGTCCCAGCTCGGCGAGGCGCGCGTCGATCTCCGCGGACTCGCCACCGAGTAGCGCGCTCATGCCGGTGTGAATCTTCGCTGCTTCGTCAGCCATCGCGCGACCGCGTACCCCGACAAGGTGGAGCGAATCGGTGTCGCTGAGGATGCCCGCAACGGCAGCTGCTGCGAATTCTCCGACGGAGTGACCGGCGACCGCGCCTACCTTGTCGCGACGACCGTCGAGCAACAGGCGGGCGGTCACGATCGACGCCGCAACGATTAGCGGCTGGGCGATCTTGGTGTCGCGAATGGTGTCATCGTCTGACACGGTTCCGTGAGCGATGAGGTCGACCTTGGCCGCTTCGCCGAGGCTGCCGAGGTGTTCTCGGACTCCGTCAACCTCGAGCCACGGAGCGAGGAACCCCGCGGATTGTGAACCCTGGCCGGGTGCGGCGACAACGATCATGTTCGCTCCTTAGGAATCCCCACCGGCGTTTCCAGTGGTGCCGGCGGTGACGTCGTCGAGGCGGTAACGCTTGAATGCATCAACGACGACCGAACGGTCAATCTCGCCGCGCTTGGCGAGCTGCTCGAGAACGCGAACGACGATGGACTGTGTGTCGATCGCGAAGTAGCGACGAGCTGCCGCGCGAGTGTCCGAGAAGCCGAAGCCATCTCCACCGAGAGTCGCGTAGTCGGTCGGAACATAAGGGCGGATCTGATCAGACACAGCGTGCATCCAGTCGCTGACGGCGACAACCGGTCCGGCCTCACCGCGGAGTCGTTCCGTGACGTACGGCGTGCGGGGGAGGTCTTCCGGGTGCAGGAAGTTGTGGCGGTCAGCGTCGCGGCCATCGCGACGAAGTTCGTTCCACGATGTCACCGACCATACGTCGGCTGCGACACCCCACTCGTTCTGGAGCAGTTCCTGCGCTTCGAGCGCCCACGGAACGGCGACACCCGACGCGAGAATCTGGGCACGGTGGCCCTCGCCGCTCGCCGCACGGTACTTGTACATTCCGCGGAGCAGTCCGTCGACATCGAGGTTCTCGGGCTGTTCGGGCTGAACGATCGGCTCGTTGTACACGGTCAAGTAGTAGAACACGTTCGGGTTCTCGTGGTGTCCGCCGTACATTCGGTCGATACCCGCCTTGACGATGTGACCGATTTCAAACGCGAACGCGGGGTCGTAAGCGACGACCGCGTCATTCGCCGAGGCGATGAGGTGCGAGTGGCCGTCGGCGTGCTGAAGTCCTTCACCCGTGAGGGTTGTCTTTCCCGCAGTGGCACCGAGGATGAATCCACGAGCCATCTGGTCACCGGCAAGCCACATCTGGTCACCTGTGCGCTGGAAGCCGAACATCGAGTACAGCACGTAGAACGGAATCATGACTTCGCCCTGCGTTGCGTAGGACGTTCCAGCGGCGGTGAAGGCCGCCATGGCCCCCGCCTCATTGATTCCGGTGTGAATGATCTGGCCCGAAATGCTCTCCTTGTAAGCGAGAAGCAGTTCGCGGTCTACCGAGGTGTAGTTCTGGCCGGCGGGGTTGTAGATCTTCGCCGTCGGGAAGTACGAGTCCATACCAAAGGTGCGAGCCTCGTCGGGGATGATCGGGACGATTCGCTTGCCGAACGTCTCGTCGCGCAGCAGGTCCTTGAACAGTCGCGCGAACGCCATCGTCGTCGCGATCTCTTGCTTGCCGGAACCCTTCTCACCGGATTCAAGGTGCTTCGGGTCGACGGGGGGCAGCGGCTGGAAGTCGGTGCGACGCTGGGGGAGTGAACCGCCCAGGTGACGACGACGCTCGAGCAGGTACTGAATCGCGGGGTGGTCTTCACCCGG
>JAHEDU010000072.1 GCA_024641015.1 Micrococcales bacterium | reverse complement strand
TACAGCGGTCACGTCAACTTCTTCGGCCCCGTCGACTACTACGGTGTCGAATCCTGCGACTGCACCGTCTCGGGCAACACCCACGACGGACTTCCGCCGGGCCTCTCGCTCAACCACTCGACGGGTGTCGTGTCAGGCCTCGCAACCGAACCGGGAACATACAAGTTCATCATTCGCGGTCACTCGACCGACTATGACGTCTACAGCGACTCGCCCGTTCAGACGATCCTCGTGCGTCAGGCTCCGTCGTGGACCGACTCGACCATCGCACCCACCGCCACTCACAACGTTGCGTTCACCGATGGCGTCTCTGCTGGCGGATACCCCGCACCGACGTACTCGCGCTCTGGGACCTGGCCAGCAGGGCTCTCGCTGAACGAATCGACGGGTGCGATTTCGGGAACACCAACGACCCCTGGTACGTATTCATTCGCGGTGACGGCCGCGAACATTGCCGGATCAACAACCTCGCCGACCGTCACGATGGTGGTCGTTCAAAACCCCGTTCCCGTTGACGGAACCATCGTCCCTTCGACACTCCGCAACACGCCGTTCACCGATGGAATCAGCATCAGCGCATACCCGCTGCCGACCTACGCCGTTGCCAGCGGATCGCTTCCGCCGGGCGTCACGCTCAACCCGGCTACGGGTGCGCTCAGCGGCACCCCCACCGCGCTGGGCGTCTACTCGTTCTCGTTTGCCGTCTCGTCGGGCACCTACTACTCGATGACGACACCGCAATTCACGGTCAACGTTGAACAGGCCCCAGTAGCCACAGACTCGACCGTCGTTCCTATCGCACCCGTTGGACGCGCGTATTCAGACGGCGTCGCGGTCGAAGCTTTCCCTGCGGCGACATATGCGGTGAGCGCTGGAACCATACCGCCCGGGCTGTCCGTCGATGCCCGCACCGGTGCGATTACCGGAACCGCAACCCAGCCGGGTGACTACACGTTCACCATCACCGCCACGAACTCGCGCGGAACTCGTGCGATTCCGTTGACCATCTCGGCTCACGAAGCGCCTGGCAAGCCGATCCTGACAATGGCACCCCGAGTCGTCCTCGGCGAAGCCGTCAGCGGTTACACCGCGGTCACAGGCTTCCCCGCACCCACGTTCTACATCGCTGGCGGGTCGTTGCCTGACGGCGTCTCGCTCAACCGCACCACGGGCCGTATCACCGGAACCCCGACGCAAGCCGGCGCCTTCTCGTTCACGGTCGGCGCGCTTAACACGCAGGGATCGTCGCAATCCAGCTCGTTCGACCTCGACGTGACATCGCCCGGTGCGAACATTGACATCGCAGTTCCCGTGGGCGAACCCGCTCTTGGCGCACCCGTTGAGGTCCAGTCCGAAGGACTTGCCCCCAGCGTCGATTACACGATTACAGTCCGATCAACGCCGCAGGTTGTTGGATCGGGCTCGACCACCCGCGCCGGTGAACTCCTCGCCAAGGTCCAGATCCCCGACAACCTCGAGCCCGGCTGGCACTCGATCACGCTGGTGACCAAAGCGGCTGACGGATCGGCGCTTGAAGAGGTTGCGTGGTTTGAGATCACTGGTACTGGCCTGCTCGAGACGGTCAGTGACAACGAACCAAGTGCAGCCGAAAAGGCAAACGCGCTGAGCGATGACCAGGCTTTCTATGAGGCGATGGGTATCGACCCTGGAACTCAGGTCGAGCCGGAAGAGGTCGCCAACACCGTCCAGAACGTCTCCAGCGTTGTTGCGTCGGTCGCGTTGGTGTCGGCGGCAGCCGCCGCAACCGCCGCGGTGGCAAGTGCAGCGTCCGCGGCGAGCGTTGCCGCAGCGGCAGGGGCATCGGCGTCGGCTGCCAGTGGCGCGGCATCCGCTGGTGGTGCCGCAAGCAACTCGGCTGCTGGTGCACGCACCGCGACCCCCGGTGGTTCGAGCAGCGCCGGCGGCTCGTCGTCGGGTGGCGGCGGCTCGTCTTCCGGTGGTGCCCGCGGTACGAGTGGTGGCTCGTCAAGTGGTGGTTCATCCGGCGGTGGCTCGTCCAGCTCGGGCGGTTCGAGCAACTCTTCTGGCAGTTCAAACGCGGACGGCGGAAGTGACGACTCGGCCGACTACGGAAACCTCGAGGCCGATCACGACGACTTCACCGTTGATACACGGGCGTGGGGTGACGCGCTCGTCCTGTGGTCGCTCCCCCTCATGAACGTGCTCGACCGAATCTCGGTCGCCGCGACCGAATACACGTCACGCATTTCGCCGGTCCTCTCGCGCATCGTCAACGACGGCGCATACTTGCGCGCGATGGTCGGTGGCGCCATGGCAATCCCTTACGGAATCGCACTCGTGCTCGGCGCAATCTCAGTCGACACCTCGGCCGAGACAATTGCCGCGGCGGGTAGCGTCGGAGCCCTATCGATAATCCTCGTTCTTGGAACGCTCGACGCACTCGCCGGTTTGCTTGGAATTCTGTCGTTTACCGTTGTCTCGGTTGCGACCTTTGGCATCACGTCGATGGGCGACCTGCGCTACCTGTTGGCGATGTTCATTGCCGGGTTCGCGCCCATCATCCTGTCGACGACGTTCCGCAAGATCCGTCGACCCGCAGCCGAATCGCTGAGCGACGTCTGGGAGCGCGTCATCGACGTCTTCATGATTGCGTTCGTGGCGTCCCTCACCACGCTCTCTGTCGTCGGCGGCATCTCGGCGTTCGCCGGCGCATCTGTCCCACTGGCAGATAACGCGAAGAACCTCGTCTGGGTTATTACCGGAGTCGCACTGGGCCGAATCCTGCTGGAAGAGTCAGCCGCGCGATGGTTCCCTGCACGACTCGACAGCATCAACCCCACCGAGGTATCGGGACCCGGTTCACT
>JAHEDU010000034.1 GCA_024641015.1 Micrococcales bacterium | reverse complement strand
TGATGACACCGACGCGCAGTCCCTTGAGCGATTCCCCGCGCGCACCGACACGAGCCGCGTCAGCGAACGACGGCCACGCGTCGGGGATGGACGTCGAGTCGTGGCGGTCGTGACCACCGATGATTTCGTGGACGAGAGCCGAGTCGAGGACCGTGCGGGAAACCGGACCGACCTGGTCGAGCGAGGACGCGAGGGCGATGGCGCCGTAACGGCTGACTCCGCCGTAGGTCGGCTTCATGCCAACGGTTCCGGTCAATGCGGCAGGCTGGCGAATCGAGCCGCCGGTGTCCGAACCGAGAGCAACGGGAGCTTCGAAGGCGCCGACCGCCGACGCCGAACCGCCACCCGAACCACCGGGGATACGAGTTCGATCCCACGAGTTGCGCGTGATTCCGTATGCGGAGTGCTCGGTGGACGACCCCATCGCGAACTCGTCCATGTTGGTCTTGCCAAGCAACACCATGCGTGCCGCGCGAAGTCGGGCAACCGGAGTCGCGTCGTACGGCGAAATCCATCCCTCGAGAATCTTGGAACCAGCCGTCGCCGGCATATCCGTCGTCGCAAGGACGTCCTTGATGGCGATGGGAACACCCGCAAGCGGGTTGAGTTCGACGCCGTTGGCGCGGGCCGCGTCGACTTCGTCGGCGATGGTCAACGCGGTGTCGGAAACGTGAAGGAACGCGCCGAGGTCTCCGTCGATTTCGGCGATGCGGTCGAGGTGCGCCTTCGTCAGTTCGACGCTGGAAACCTCACGAGTTGCGAGAAGTTCGGCCTGTTCGACGGCGGTCAGGCGGATGAGGTCGCTCACTGTTCCTCCCCCAGAATCGCGGTCACGCGGAAGCGTGAGCCGTCGTGGTCGGGGGCACCGGAGAGTGCTTCGTCGATCGACAGCTCGTCGGCGACGACGTCCTCGCGCCACACGTTTTCCATCGGAATCGGGTGCGATGTCGCAGGAACATCGGGCGTCGCCACCTTGTTCACGGATTCGACCGCTGCGGTGATCGCAACGAGCTCGCCGGTCAGGCGGGTCACCTCGTCAGGGGTCAGCGCAATGCGCGCAAGGTTGGCGAGGTGGCGGACAGTGTCCTCGGTGATGTCAGACATTTTTCTCCGTACGTACAGACTCGTTCAGTCTACCGAGCGAGCGTTTCTCGAATCGCGGTGTCACAATGGGGTCATGAAGTTGTCGAAGTGGTTGCCTCTCGCGATTCTCGCGGTCATCACGACGATTTTCGGAATCGTCACGGCGGTCAACCAGTCCGGTGCGGCCTCCCACATTCAGGGTGAGTGGACACTGATCGAGGCTCGTGACGCGGCGGGAGACATCGACACCACTCTGACCGCCGTCGTGATGACCGCGGATGACTCAACCCTCAGCGGCTCTGTCTGCAACCACTTCGGTGGTGACTATTCACTTGCTGGTTCGACGATCACTATTGGCTCGTTGATGACAACAGAGATGTGGTGTGAGACGCCCACCGCGATCATGGACGTCGAGTCACGGTTTGTCGAGGCTTTGGGAAAGGCGAACACCGTGCGATTTGAGGGGACGAACCTTGTCTTGACAGGCGTGGACATCCGCCTGGTCTTTGCACTGTCTACGCCGGATTGACGACGGAGTCGAAATCGACCGCGTCCACGATTCGGATGCCGAGCTCTTCCGCTTTCGTGCGCTTCGACCCCGCCCCTTCACCGGCGATGACGAGATCGGTCTTCTTGCTCACCGAACCGGCCGTCTTCGCGCCAGCACGTCGCACGGCCTCTTCGGCTTCGTCGCGGGTGTAGCCAGGGATCGATCCCGTGACGACGACAGTCATCCCCGCGAGTGGTCCGTCGACTGAATCCGCGGCGGCACCGGGACCGGGGTGACCAGGGATTTCGAATGGCACACCTGCGGCGCGCCAGCGGGCGACGATGTCGCGGTGCCAGTCGACGGTGAACCATTCGGCGAGGCTCGTCGCGATGATGTCACCGACGCCGTCAACCGCGGCAAGTTCGTCGACCGACGCCGATTCGATTGCGGCCAACGAACCGAAGTGACCAGCCAACGCGCGCGCGGCGACCGGCCCGACGTGGCGAATGTTCAGTGCGACAAGGAATCGCCACAGGTCCTTGCCCTTGGCGTCGTGGAGTCCCTTGATCAGCTTCCGCGCATCCGCGGACGGCGCGACCTCTTCCGTTCCATTGAATCCGGAAGCGTCCGGATCCCACGGGTCTTTCTTTTTGTCACGCTTCGCCTGGAACGGGGTTTGCGTCACGGGCTCGCCCGTCACGTCGTCAAGCTTCGCAAGCCCCGTTTCGCCGTCCTTGACCGCAACCTCGATGGGGAACAACACTTCGAGCGTCAGATCGAACAGGGCGGCTTCGCTGGTGAGTGGCGGAACCGACGGGACGATCGGCTGAGTCAGTGCCGCGGCGGTGACTTCGCCCAGCCCTTCGATGTCGAGTCCGCCGCGCGAGCCGATGTGTTCGATGCGCCCGCGAACCTGTGCAGGGCAGTGCTCGGTGTTGGGGCAGCGAAGGTCGACGTCGCCGTCCTTTGACGGGGCCAGTGTCGCACCGCATTCGGGGCAGCCGGTCGGCATCGTCCATTCCCGTTCGTTGCCCGTGCGAAGTTCAGTCACCGCGCCCAGGATTTCGGGGATGACGTCACCCGCCTTGCGCAGGATGACGGTGTCGCCCAGAAGAACGCCCTTCGCCGCGACGACGTCCTTGTTGTGAAGAGTCGCCTGGCGGACTACCGAACCTGCGACGCGCACGGGCTTCATCACGGCGTACGGCGTCGCGCGCCCAGTGCGGCCAACTCCGACGACGATGTCGAGAAGTTCGGTGTAGACCTCTTCGGGCGGGTACTTGTAGGCAATTGCCCAACGCGGCGCACGCGACGTTGCGCCAAGCGAGTCGTGTAAAGCGAGCGAGTCCACCTTGATGACCGCGCCATCGATTTCGTGCTCGAGGTCGTGACGGTGTTCGCGATGCCGCTCGATGAACGCCCACACATCCGCAACCGAATCGGCGACAACCCAGTGTGGCGAGGTCGGCATGCCCCATGACTTCAGCAGCGTGTACATCTCGCTCTGGTTGGCGACGGGCGGGTTCGCCCACGCACCAATGCCGTGCACGTACAGGCTCAACCGGCCGAGTCGGTCGTGCATCGCGGCAAGCTGCTTCTCGTTCTTGGACTCCGCCTTTTGCCGAAGGCTTCCCGAGGCTGCGTTGCGCGGGTTGGCGAACTGCTTTTCGCCGACCTCGGCCTGGCGACGGTTGAGGGCTTCGAATTCGGCGTTCGAGAAGAACACCTCGCCACGGATTTCGACGAGTTCGGGGATATTGTCACCGACGAGCCGCTGTGGGATTCCGGGGATCAGCGCCACATTTTCCGTCACATCCTCGCCCACGACACCGTCGCCTCGGGTCGCAGCTTGAACGAGCACTCCGTTTTCGTATCGCACGTTGAGCGCGAGACCGTCGATCTTGACCTCGCACAACCAGCGGACGGCCTCGCCAGAGTCGCGTTCGACCTTTGTCATCCAGTCGACGAGTTCGGATTCAGCGAAGACGTTGTCGAGCGAATACATACGTTCGCGGTGCGTGACGGGGTCGAACAACTGCGAGCCGCTCGATGCGCCGACCTTTTGGGTCGGGCTGTCCTGACTCTGCACCTCGGGGAACGCCCGTTCGAGCTCCGCCAAGCGGCGTTCGAGAGCGTCGTACTCGGCGTCCGGAACCAGCGATTGGTCTTTGCCGTAATACGCGTCGCGGTAATCCGCAATCTTTTCGCGAAGCGCGGTTACCTCCGCGTGCGCGTCGCTCGAACTCAGGTCCGCTACGGGACGGTTGAACGGATCTGGCACGCTCTCATCCTACGAGCGAGGTACCGTGCGGAAACCTAGCCGAGACCGAGGATGTCGATAACGAAGACCAGCGTGTCGCCACCCTTGATCTTGTCGCCCGAACCGGCGTCGCCGTAGCCGAGGTCGCTCGGGATGATGACGACAACGCGTGACCCGATCTTCTGGCCGACGATTGCGTCGTGGAATCCTTGGATGACACCCGACGTCGAGAACGTTGCGGGGGCTCCGCGATCGAAGCTTGAGTCGAAGACCTCACCCGTGTTCCAGTTCACACCGTGGTAGTTCACGGTGACGGATGCGCCGTCTGCGATGACGTCGCCGTCACCCTGGATGAGCGTCTCGATTGCGTACTTGGTCGGAACCGCGCCCGTGGGGATCGTGACGGTCGGCTTGCCGTCCGCGAACGTCACCTCGGGGAATCCAGCCACCGGGTCGACGGGGGTTCCGGTTGCTTCGGCGAGCGGTTCGGGAACGACAGCTTCAACGTCAACGACGAAGAGGAGCACGTCGCTAGCGCCGAGTCCGGCCGCGGACGCCTGGTCGGCGAATCCTTCGGCGTTGGGGATGACACCGACAACGCGGGTTCCAACGTTGGAGCAGACGAGCGTCTTGGCCAGTCCGACGAACTGGGTCGCTGCCGCGTCAACGGGATAGGACACTTCCTGGCCGGGCGTGTACGCCGAGGTTTCGATCAGTTCACCGGTCGTGGCGTTGTACAGCGTGTAGTCCATCTTGATGGACGAGCCCGACTTGACGGCCTCGCCGCTTCCGGGGATGACAACCGTTCGCTGCGTCTCCGACACGGTCAGCCCCTTGTCGAACGTGACCGTGGGCTTCACGCCGAAGTCGCCCTCGACCTTGACGGCCTTCGACGCGTCACCCTCGTTCGCGACACAATCGGCGTTCGCGGAACACCCGGCGAGACCGATTGTCGAGAGGGAAACCAGGGCAAGAGTTGAAAGCAGACGACGCATGAACGACCTTCGTGACAGAAAATTCGCGCCAACTGGCGCGTCCGTCTAGTTTACGGTCGGCTCGGGGCGCTGAACGTCGCCCGCCACGATTATGGGGAAATTCACAGACTGGCGCATCACGCACATGCCCTTTGCTTCATCGTGCATCGCGGCGATGACGGCAGGGTCGGCTTCGGTGACGACGACGGGCTTGAGCGTGACCGAGTGCATCGCGCCAGTTCCACCCGAAAAGTCCATCGACCCTTCGACCTCGTCGATGTAGTCAACGATGTCGATGCCGTCGCGATTCGCGATGTACAGAAACGACAGCAGATGGCACTGGGCGATCGCTGTCATGAGGAGTTCTTCCGGGTTCCAGAGGTTCGGGTCTCCCCCGAAATCCGGCGCCGCCGAGGTGACGAGCGCGGCGTGACCGGGAATCGTCGCGAAGCCCTCGTGCGAATATTCGCGCACGAGTTCGCCGTCGAACGCACGAGTGTTTCGCCAACGTAAATTCACTGCAAAAGTGTGTCTCATGCCAACCGTTTCGATACGAATGATGTTCGCCAGAGGAGTACGCTGACGGTATGAATAGCGTAGCCACCGATGTCGCGCAGGAACGCCGCATCGTCACTTCCGTTCCCGGCCCCAACTCTGAGGCCCTCCACGCCCGTCGCCAGAAGGTCGTTTCGGCCGGCGTCTCGGCGACTTACCCGATCTACATCTCGCACGCCAAGGGCGCGATTCTGGTCGACGTTGATGGCAACCAGTACATCGACATGGGGGGCGGAATCGGTGTGACCACGATTGGTCACGTTGACGACGCCGTTGTCGACGCCGCCACGGAACAGGCTCACCGCGTCACGCACACGCTGTTCACCGTCGCCGGTTACGAGTCGTACGTTCGCGTCTGCGAGCTGCTCGCCGAGCACACCCCCGGCGACTTCGCCAAAAAGTCGGTCCTCGTGAACTCGGGTGCTGAAGCGGTTGAGAACGCGGTCAAGATTTCTCGCAAGTACACCGGTCGCTCGGGCGTTGCCGTCCTCGACCACGGATACCACGGCCGCACCAACCTCACGATGGCGATGAACTTCAAGGCCATGCCGTACAAGCTCGGTTTCGGCCCGTTTGCCGGTGACATTCACCACGCACCCAACTCGTACCCGTTCCACGACAAGCTGTCGGGCGCCGAGGCCGCCGCGCGCACCATCTCGTACCTCGAGAAGAAGGTCGGCGCGACCGACCTCGCCTGCCTCGTCGTCGAGCCGATCCAGGGTGAGGGTGGATTCATCGTCCCCGCCGACGGTTACCTTCCCGCGCTGCAGAAGTGGTGTAACGAGAACGGAATCGTCTACGTGTCGGACGAGGTTCAGTCGGGCATCATGCGCACTGGTCACTACTACGCGTCGGAATTCTTCGGAGTCGTTCCCGACCTCGTCACCACCGCGAAGGGTGTCGCCGCCGGCTTCCCCATCGCCGCCGTCACGGGTCGCGCCGAGATCATGGACGCCAGCCACGCTGGTGGACTGGGCGGAACCTTCGGCGGAAACCCGATGGCTGCTGCTGCCGCTGTCCAGGTGTTCGCCGAGATCGAAAAGCGCGACCTGCTCAAAGAAGCACAGCGCGTTGAGAAGACCCTCAAGGGCGCACTCCTCGACCTGCAGAAGAAGTACCCCGTCATCGGAGACGTCCGCGGTAAGGGCGCGATGATCGCGATCGAGTTCACCGAGCCTGGCACGGACACCCCGATCTCGGACATCGTCCCCAAGATCACCGCGTACGGAATCCAGAAGGGCGTTCTTCTCCTCTCGGCCGGAACGTACGGCAACGTGCTTCGATTCCTCCCGTCGGTCGTCACCTCGGACGAGCTCCTGCTCGACGCGGTGTCGGTCATCGACGAGGCACTCGCGAGCATCTAGATGCATCCTTTGTCGGTCGATGGTTGCGTTGAACTCGCAACCATCGACCGCAATGGTTTAATCGAGTCCCGCCACATCGGCGCGTTCATCGTCATCAACGCAGCGGGCGAGGTCATCGAGTCCGGCGGAGACATCGAGGCGACAATCTTCCCGCGCTCGACCCTCAAGCCTCTTCAAGCCGTTGCGCTGTTGCGCGCGGGCGCGGACCTCGACGGGGTTGACCTTGTTCTGTCGAGCGCGTCGCACTGCGGGTCACACCGCCACACCGACCACGTCGAGTCGATGCTGAGCCACGACGGACTCACGGTCGACGACTTGGGGTGCCCCGCGCAGTGGCCGCTGGGCGTGTCCGACAAGGCCGACCGCATCGCGAGGGGCGAGAAGGCGCAGCGCGTCACGATGAACTGTTCGGGCAAGCACGCCGGGTTCCTTCGAACCTGCGTCACGAACGGCTGGGACACCGCGACTTACCTTGAGCCCACGCACCCGCTTCAGGTGAAGATCCGTGAGGTCGTCGAAGAGTTCACGGGAACGACCGAACTGTGGCCGGCCGTCGATGGCTGCGGTGCGCCTCTATACGGCATGAGCTTGCGCGCACTGGGAACAGGACTCGCACGCATGTCGGACGGCACCGACCCCGACGCGACCAAGCTTGTCGATGCGATTCGCGAACACCCGTGGGCGCTGGACGGACCCGGACGTGACAACACACGCGTTATCGAGGTCACCGGAACCATCGCGAAGATCGGCGCCGAGGGCGTTTTGCTCGCCGCGCGTGACGGTATCGCCGTCGTGATCAAGTGCCTCGATGGCTCGCAGCGCCCGAACACCGCAGTCGCCGTCACACTGCTCGAGCGTCACGGCGTCATCGACGCCGCAGCTCGCGACACCTTGATCACGCAGCTCGTCGACCCCATTACCGGTGGTGACGACATCGTCGGCAAACTGACGGTCTCGGTCTAGTTCAGACCGATTCACAACGAATTTCGAAGAAGTTCGGCGTTTATTGTTGTGGAATTCGTAGCAAATCGGAATAATGGCGTAGGGATTTCTTCCCATTTCTAAAGTCACAGGAGACACTCATGCGGATTGCAGTTCCCGCCGAAATCAAGAACAACGAATACCGAGTCGCCATCACCCCCGCGGGTGTCAAGGACCTCGTCAACGCCGGTCACGACGTCGTGATCCAGGCTGGCGCTGGTCTCGGAAGCGGCATCACCGACGAGCAGTACACCAAGCAGGGCGCGACCATTGAAAAGGACGCCGCGAAGGTTTGGGCCGCTGGTGACATGGTCCTCAAGGTCAAGGAGCCGATCGAAAGCGAATACGGCTACTTCCGTGAAGGACTCCTCCTCTTCACGTACCTGCACCTCGCAGCCGAAGAGCACCTCACCAAGGCGCTTCTTGACGCCAAGGTCACCTCGATCGCGTACGAAACCGTTCAGCTTCCGACCCGCGCACTCCCGCTGCTCGCCCCAATGTCCGAGGTCGCTGGTCGCCTCTCGGTCATCGTCGGCGCCAACGCGATGCTTCGCCCCAACGGCGGACCCGGTCTTCTCGTCCCCGGCGTTCCCGGAACCCACCCCGCTGACATCGTTGTCCTCGGTGGCGGTGTCGCCGGAACCAACGCTGTTGCGATGGCCGTCGGGCTCGGTGCCAAGGTCACCGTCCTCGACACGAACATCCAGCGCCTGCGCGAACTTGACGCACAGTACGCGGGACGCGTCCAGACAATCGCTTCGAACGCCTACGAAATCGAGAAGGCCGCGCACAACGCGGACATGGTCATCGGTTCGGTCCTCATCCCCGGCGCCAAGGCACCCAAGCTGATCACGAACGAGATCGTCAAGAACATGAAGCCCGGCTCGGTCCTCGTCGACATCGCGATCGACCAGGGTGGTTGCTTCGAGGACTCGCACGCGACCACGCACAGCGAGCCCACCTTCCAGGTGCACAACTCGATCTTCTACTGTGTCGCCAACATGCCCGGCGCTGCTCCGCAGACGTCGACGCACGCGCTGACGAACGCGACGGCACCGTACGTTCGTGCTCTCGCGGGCAAGGGCTGGAAGGACGCGCTTCGCGCGGACGGGTCGCTCGCGCTCGGACTCAGCACCCACGACGGCAAGCTCACCAACGCTGCCGTCGGCGAGGCTCACGGAATCGACTCGGTCACCATCGAGTCCGTTCTCGCGTAAACAACTACACGTCGACCCCTCCACGAACCCACTCCGGGTTTGGCGGAGGGGTCGAACGTTTCCGGCGGCTCCCCTGTTGCCACGTGTGCATCGCGATTGGGCACGCCGAGAACGAGAACGTTGGGGACGAGTCCGTGCAACCGCGGCGACCAGTTCGTCACCGACAGCACGAAGGTCGGAGCATTTGGCTCGAGCCGGCGCGATGACAACAGCGCCGCAAGTTCGTGCTTCCGCGAATCGGGAAGTTCGCCGTGGATTCGGTCGAGGTCGTCGATCACGACAACGCCTTGTGTGCGGGAAATGTCATCAATCGACGTGGCGACGGAAACGTCGAACCCACTACAGAGCGCCATCAGAGCCGTGCTCTTGCCCGACCCACGCCGACCCACCACGACGATGTCCCCGTCGCTCGGACCCCACCGAGCAGCGGGTTGCGCACGCTGTCGGACATCGTCGATTCGCCCGAACCCGTCGGAACCGACCAGCGGCGGATGAAGCGGCGCACGCCACGGCGGATCGAGGCGTGCCCCGTTCTTTTCTGCCGTTGAAGCGGGACTTGCACCCCGTCGAACGACCACGCGGTGTTGTCGCCCATCACTGCGCACAACGATGGGTCGCCCGATGCTCGGCGCCATCGCTGCCGGGCCACCCACCACCGCCGAAACATCATGGGCTGATGCGAGCGGGAAGCACACGCGAACAGGAATGTTGGCGATTAGTGCATCGCGATGGACAGCGTTGGGGTGCTGCGTGGTCACAAGGATGTGAACTCCGAGCGAACGACCACGACGAGCGATGTTTGAGAGGACCTCCGTGGCCTGCGGAAATTGGCGGATCAGCTCGGGGAACTCGTCCACCACGACCACCAACCGGTCCAGCTCGGCGGAATCTTCGACCCTCGAAACACCTTTCAGTCGAAGGGTGCGTTCGCGATCAGTCAGTTCTGTCGCGATTCCGCACAAGACGCGGTCGATGATCGCCGGTTCCAAGTCGGTGACGACCGCACGGCAGTTATTTAGCGAACCCAGCGGGGAAAGGGTCGCCCCGCCCTTGAAATCAATGCCGACCCACGACAGTTCGGCGGGCGTGAACCGTTCCGCCCAGTCGCACAACAGCGCAGCCAGGAACTCGGACTTGCCTGTCCCCGTTCGACCGCACACGACAACGTGCGGATCGGACGACGAAAGGTCGAGCGTGTAAGGGGCGCCACCAGATAGCCCGACACCGGTCAGGCACCGAATTCGATCCGACCATGCCACATCGCCCTCGCCCGTCACGCACCGCGCGAGGACGACATCCCACGACGACATGTCGTCCGGGACCCAATCCCCCGTTTCGGGTAGTTGCCCGCGAGTCGTTACCGAGAGAACGCGGTTCCCGGCGCACCGTATGGTGACGCCCGCCACATCGCTCTCGCCCCGCACCAACCAGACCCCGGTCGGCCACGTAACCGAGTCGCCAGAACGATCCCCGGTCCCGTGAGCGGCGCTCGTGTGGACGAGAAGCGACCGCCACACAGATTCAGCCGCGACGCCATCGCCAACCACGCTCACACCCGAAACAACAGACACTAACCAGGGGAAGCCCGGCACCCCGTCTCGGGCAGCCGATCCGGCCCTAACCTCCGATCGGCCGTCCATCCCCGGAACCCACATCGGGCTGTCGGCGAGGTGCTGCACGGACGGGTGTTGCCGATTGGCGATTCGCCGATCCGCCTCCACATCAGCCCACTGGGCCTGCCGGATCGATTCGGCCTCGCGAGCCTCGCGAGCAGCGCGCGACGTGGATTCGCGTCGAGCCCGACGGACCCCATCACCGTAATGAGCGAGCACCATCGCCGGCCCCAAGACCGCCCCGACGAGCGCGAACGGTGAACCCATGACCGCCCACAAGCCGAACCCCATGATCAGCGGCGTCAGCACGCCCACAAGCGGGAACGGCGGGGTGGCGGGCACACCACGACAACACCACACCGCCGACCGACACACGGCCTCGCATCAACAACCGGTGGACAAACGAAACGGCGGCGGCCCTGTGGGGAACCGCCGCCGAAACGTGAAGAGCGAAGTTACTCGCCGATGTAGGACATGACGTGCTTGATGCGCGTGTAGTCCTCGAAGCCGTACATCGAGAGGTCCTTGCCGTAACCCGAGTGTTTGAAACCACCGTGAGGCATTTCCGCGACGATCGGGATGTGGGTGTTGATCCAGACGGCACCGAAGTCGAGTCGCTTGGCGAAACGCATCGCGCGACCGTGGTCCTTGGTCCAGACCGACGACGCGAGACCGTACTCGACGCCGTTCGCGTTGGCGAGGGCTTCGGCTTCGTCCTTGAACTTCTGAACCGTGATGACGGGTCCAAAGATCTCGTTCTGGATGACCCAGTCGTTCTGCTTGAGTCCCGAGACGACGGTGGGCTCGATGAAGAAGCCCTTGTCTCCCTGACGCTTTCCGCCCGTTTCGATGTTTGCGTGCGACGGGAGGTCCGACAGGATTCCCATGACGCGGTCGAACTGGTTGATGTTGTTGACGGGGCCGTAGAGGATGTCCTCGTTGGTCGGGATTCCGGTCGCAACGTTTTCAGCGATGTACGCGCGCATTGCAGCGACGAACTCGTCGTGAACGTTTTCGTGGACGAGAACACGCGTTGCCGCGGTGCAGTCCTGACCAGCGTTGAAGTAACCCGCGATCGCGATGCCTTCAACCGCACGAGCGATGTCCGCGTCATCGAAGACGATGACGGGAGCCTTGCCACCCAGCTCGAGGTGAACGCGCTTGACGTCGAACGACGCCGACTTCGCGACCTCCATACCGGCACGAACCGAGCCCGTGATGGACACCATCTGCGGGATCTTGTGCTCGGTCATCAGCGCACCGGTCGAACGGTCACCGACGACGACGTTCATGACGCCCTTGGGCAGGAACTCGGCTGCGACCTCCGCAAGAAGCAGGGTCGAGGACGGAGTCGTGTCGGACGGCTTGAGGACGGTCGTGTTTCCCGCGGCGAGTGCCGGGGCAAACTTCCAGATCGCCATCATCAGCGGGTAGTTCCACGGGGTGACCTGTCCGACGACACCGATCGGCTCGCGACGGATGCTCGACGTGTGGTCACGCATGTATTCAGCGGTGGCGCGACCTTCGAGGTTACGCGCAGCACCGGCGAAGAAACGGATCTGGTCGATACCGACCATGACCTCTTCGCTGATGGTGAGGCCGAGCGGCTTGCCCGTGTCCTGCACCTCGGTCTTCGCGAACTCCTCGGCACGCTCCTCCATCGCATCCGCGATCTTGAGGAGAGCCTTCTGGCGCTCACCGGGGGTCGTCTCGCGCCACTCTTCGAAAGCAGCTGCCGCCGACTTGTACGCGTTGTCGATGTCCGCATCGTTGCTGACGGGCGACTTCGCGTAAACGTCTCCGGTTACGGGATCGACCAGGTCGATGGAGTCCTTGCCGCGCGAGTCGACCAGTTCTCCGTTGATGAAGTTCTTCAATGTTTTGCTCATGGCATAACCATAACGAGTGAAGCCGTAAGTTTCCAGAGGAAAAACAACGAATTTCGACATTGATTTTGCGAAATCGCTTCGAAATCGCTTGATTTCCCCTCGATTAGGCACCAGAATCGGGTCATGGCAAATATCCCACGAGCAGTTGCTCTCGATGACGTCTCGAAGGCGATCATCGAACAGCTGCAGATCGACGGTCGGAAATCGTATTCCGACATCGGCCGCGCCGTGGAATTGTCAGAAGCCGCCGTCCGTCAGCGCGTCCAGAAGCTCATCGATTCGGGCGTCATGCAGATCGTCGCCGTCACCGACCCGATGCAGATCGGTTTCTATCGCCAGGCGATGATCGGGATTCGCACCACCGGTGACAGCCGCGTGATTGCCGATGCGATTGCCGCGATTGACGCCGTGGAATATGTGGTGCTCACGGCTGGATCGTTTGACATGCTCGCCGAAGTCGTCTGCGAGGACGACGACAGCCTTCTCGATCTGCTCAACGGACAGATTCGCGCCGTTCCCGGCGTCGTCCAAACCGAAGTCTTTACCTATCTACAACTGAAGAAACAGCAATATAACTGGGGAACCCGCTAAGTTCCTCACCAACACAACGGAGTTGATAAAGATGGCTTTGCTAACCAAGAAGCCCAAGGCTGCGAAGGCAGCCACGCCGAAGGCAAAGGCGCCCGCAGCACAAACCAAGCGCGAGATTGCAAAAGATCCGCTTCAGCAGATGGCGAAGGACCACTTGTGGATGCACTTCGCTCGTCAGTCGGGCATGGAGTCCGGCAACGGTGTCCCCATCATCACCAAGGGTGTCGGTCACCACATCTTTGACTCGACCGGACGTAAGTACATCGACGGCCTTTCGGGGCTGTTCGTCGTCAACGCTGGACACGGTCGCAAGCGCCTCGCCGAAGCCGCCGCGAAGCAGGCCGAGGAGCTGAGCTTCTTCCCGCTGTGGTCGTACGCGCACCCCTCGGCGATTCAGCTCGCCGACCGCCTCGCAGACTACGCACCGGGCGACCTCAACCGCGTCTTCTTCTCCACCGGTGGTGGCGAGGCCGTCGAGACCGCGTTCAAGCTCGCGAAGCACTACTGGAAGCTTCAGGGTCACCCCATGAAGACCAAGGTCATCTCGCGAAACATCGCGTACCACGGCACCCCGCAGGGCGCCCTGGCGATCACCGGCCTTCCCGGAATGAAGGCGATGTTCGAGCCTCTCGTCCCCGGAACGCACCACGTCCCCAACACCAACATCTACCGTGCAGCCGAACAGGGCTACATGGGCGAGGTCACGGACGAACTCTTCGGAATGTGGGCCGCTAACGAGATCGAGCGCATGATCGAGATGGAAGGCGCCGACACCGTCGCCGCAGTCTTCCTCGAGCCCGTTCAGAACGCCGGTGGTTGCTTCCCTCCCCAGCACAACTACTTCAAGCGCGTTCGCGAAATCTGCGACAAGCACAACGTCCTCCTCGTTTCCGACGAGGTCATCTGTGCGTTCGGCCGCATCGGTGAGATGTTCGCGTGCAACGCGTTCGGATACGTTCCGGACATGATCACCTGCGCCAAGGCGATGACCTCGGGTTACTCGCCCATCGGTGCGACGATCATCTCGGACCGCATCTACGAACCGTTCAAGCACGGACAGGTTTCGTTCCCCCACGGCTACACGTTCGGTGGACACCCTGTGTCGGCCGCCGTTGCCATGGAGAACCTCGACATCTTCGAGGAAGAGGACCTGAACGGAAACGTTCGTCGCAACGCTCCCGCGTTCAAGGCCACCCTCGAGAAGCTGAAGGACATCCCGATCGTCGGTGACGTTCGCGGCGCCGGTTACTTCTACGGAATCGAACTCGTCAAGGACCAGAAGACGAAGGAAACCTTCAACGATGACGAAGCCGAGCGCCTGTTGCGCGGCTTCCTCTCGAAGGCACTTTATGAAGCCGGTCTGTACTGCCGTGCGGATGACCGTGGAGACCCGGTCGTCCAGCTCGCTCCCCCGCTGACCATCGGCCAGCCCGAGTTCGATGAAATCGAGCAGATCATGCGTGACGTCTTGACGCGCGCAACGAACCTGCTCTAACGGCTGATGGAGACTGTCTCGTTTTGGCACGAGGCCGTCGACCTCTCCCCGAGGCCGGCGCTCGATGGTGACACTGTGGTGGATGTCGCAATCATCGGCGCCGGCCTGACGGGTTTATGGACCGCGTATTACCTGCAAAAGTCCGACCCGTCACTGAAGATTTTGTTGCTCGACAAGAACGTCGCCGGTTTTGGCGCTTCGGGTCGAAACGGTGGGTGGGCCAGCGCTCTCTTCCCCCAAACCACCCAGGCGTTGGTGTCGAAGTATGGATTCGAACCAGCGAAGGCGCTGCGCGATGCGATGGTCGATACGATTTCCGAGATCGGCCGAGTTGTGGCCGCTGAAAAGATTGACTGTGACTGGGTTCACGGCGGCACCTGGATTTATGCGCGCACGCCATTGCAAGAGAAGATGTTGCGCGCCGAAGTTGCCGAGGCTGCGGAATTGGGTATCGACCGCCTGGAATGGCGAGGTGCCGACGAGGTCGCCGCAGCCGGTGCGCGCGGCGCCACTTTCACCCCCGACTGTGCTCGGGTCCACCCCGCCAAGCTAGTACGTCAGCTCGCCGAGATCGTCGAATCACGCGGCGCCCGCATCGCCGAACAAACCGAAGTCGTGTCGTGGTCCAAGGGTTCCGTCGTGACCAATCGCGGCACGGTCACCGCTAAACACATCATCAACGCGACCGAGGGCTATGGTGCTTCCATCGCCCAGACCAAGACCCGCGTGCTTCCGCTCTATTCCCTCATGATCGCGACCGCGCCACTTCCCGATTCAGTGTGGGACGAACTCAAGATCGCTCATGGCCAGACGTTCAGCGACGGCCGTAACCTCATCATTTATGGCCAGCGCACAGCCGACAACCGTTTCGCGTTCGGTGGTCGTGGCGCTCGGTACCACTGGAATTCCGCGATTCGCCCCGAGTACGACCGGGTCGAGAGTGTCTTCCTGCACCTGACTCGCACGCTTCGCGACATGTTCCCGCAGAT
>JAHEDU010000033.1:9128-15518 GCA_024641015.1 Micrococcales bacterium | reverse complement strand
ACCGACTCGTCGACGATCTCGTACGCGTAACCCTGTTCGGTGAGGAAGCGCTGACGGTTCTGCGCGAAGTCCTGTTCGACGGTGTCGCGCGCGACGACCGTGTAGAACACCGCGGTGCGACCGTCCGACTTCGGGCGAAGGATGCGGCCGAGTCGCTGTGCCTCTTCCTGACGTGAGCCGAACGAACCCGAAATCTGAATCGCGACGGAGGCGTCGGGAAGGTCGACCGAGAAGTTCGCGACCTTGGACACGACGAGCACCTTGATCTTGCCGGTGCGGAACTGGTCGTACAGCACCTCGCGCTCGTCGACCGGGGTGGCGCCCGTGATTGTGGGCAACCCGAACTGTTCGCGCACCTCGTCGATCTGGTCGAGATACTGCGCAATCACGAGGATCTGGTCGTCGGGGTGTTGCGCGATGAGTCGGCGCACGACGTTCTGCTTGGTCGGGCTCGTCGCCGCGATGCGATACCGCTGACGGTCGCCCGCGATGGCGTACTCCATGCGCTCGTCCGCCTCGAGAAGAACGCGAACCTCGACGCAGCGGGCGGGGGCGATGAACCCCTGTGCCTCGATGTCCTTCCATGGAGCGTCGAATCGCTTCGGCCCGATGAGCGAAAACACGTCGCCCTCTTTGCCGTCCTCGCGGACGAGGGTCGCGGTCAAACCAAGTCGGCGTCGCGCCTGCAGGTCGGCGGTCAGTTTGAAGACGGGCGCGGGAAGCAGGTGCACCTCGTCGTAGACGATGAGTCCCCAGTCGTTCGCGTTGAGCAACGGCAGGTGCGCGAATTGCCCCCCGCGCTTGGCGGTGAGGATGTGATACGTCGCGATGGTGACGGAACGGATTTCCTTGCGCTCGCCCGAATATTCGCCGATGTCGTCCTCGGTCAACGACGTGCGCGCGAGAATCTCGTCGCGCCACTGGCGTGCGGAGACCGAGTTGGTGACGAGGATCAGAGTCGAGGACTGCGCCTCGACCATCGCGCCGATTCCGACGACCGTCTTTCCCGCACCACAGGGCAGAACGACGACTCCTGCTCCGGCCTCCGAAAACAGGTCAACCGCCTTGCGCTGGTAATCGCGCATCGACCAGTCGCTTCCGACGAAGTCGATGTCGAGGTGCTGACCCTCGGTGAACCCGGCACGGTCCTCGGCCGGCCAGCCGATCGACAGCAATTCCTGCTTCACGATTCCGCGCGCCCAATCGTGAAGGCGAACGACGGTCTCACCGCGCTTTTCGCCGAGCAGCGGTTCAAGCTTTGACGAACGGGTGACTTCGGTGAGGATTGCGGGCGTCTCGGCCTCGAGGTACAAGCCGTCCTCGTCGCGCTCAATGATGACGCGTCCGTAACGCGACACCGTGTCGGCGATGTCCGTTGCAACGACCGCGGGGACCGGGAACTTGGAGTACGTCTCGAGCGTCGCCAGCATCTCGTCGGCGGTGTGACCAGCGGCACGCGCGTTCCACAACCCCAGTCGCGTGATGCGATACGTGTGGATGTGTTCCGGTGCGCGTTCCAACTCGGCGAACACGGCGAGCGCGTGACGCGCGTCGGTGGCGTCGGGGTGTCCAACCTCGAGCAACACCGTGCGGTCGCTCTGGACGATGAGTGGTCCGTTCATGGTTACTCTCCCACTGCTTTCAGTTCAAGGATCGCGGAAATCGGAAGTGTGCGTTCGACGTCCGAGCCGGTGTCGAGACCGCGGACGCGGCCGTTCGCAACCTGGCGCGGTTCGAGCGTGATCGTTCGAGGACCCGTGCCGGTCTCGACGACGAGCGTGACGCTCGCGCGCGCCTTGCCCGCCACCATCAGCGCGCGTTCCAGGTGCGACGAGCCAAGCCCGGTCTCGAACAGTTCCTCGGCGAGTTCGACAATCGGCGACGCCGGTGCTGGGTCGGCGACGGGAATCGGTCGTTCCGTCGACACCACCGTGTACCGCGCGTCGACAAGGGTGGCCTCGACTCGATCGCGTGACGCCCCGTACAACACCGTCACGTCGTCGACGCCGACGGGGGCGAGCCGCTGCAGGCGGGGGTCGGTCAGCAACATCGTGCCGAGTTCCGGGTGTGACGCCTTTGCGGCGGTGTCGGTCCCGGTCCCGTTGAGGAAGACGCAGCGGGTGTTGAGGGCGATGTCGTTGATGGTCGAGGTGATCGCCGACGTCAGTGGGGTCAACGAGTGCGCGGTGAGCATCGCGATGAGCGACTCGACGGTCTCGCCCGCTGCGATTGAACGCAGAATTCGCGATGCGTCGAGTCGACGCTTTGCGGCAAGGCCGCGGGTTTCAATGATGGAAACCGCGTCGAGCGCGGCAGCAGTCGACGTCGAAATGGGCCCGGGCGCGATGATGCTCAGATCGTCGAGCACGTACACGGTGTCAAGAAGCGCGGGGAAGGCGGCACGACGAATCGCGTCAAGTGCGGCGGTGTCTCCGGCGAGTACCGCGCGGCCGCAGTCCGTGGTCGAACCTGCGGTCAGACCCAGCATGTTGATCGCGCGGTGAATCTGGTCGAGTCGCTTGGTACTGGCGGTGTCGCGCAATGGCCACACCCACTCGCAGTAACCGCGGTCAAGCCGCCCGACTTCGCGAAGTGCGGCCACAATCGCAGCCGGGAAACCACCGAGAGCAGCGTCGACGCAGGCAGTCCACAATTGATCGAGATTGTCGATTGCGTCGAGGCCGCGCTGAGTCACACGAAGTCGTCGGTCAACGATTCTGGCAAAGCCTGCCAACTCGACGAGCCACACCACCGTGTGCACTTCCGTCTCGGGGATGACGAGCCCGTGGGCAAGCAGTTTCTCTTCCGACTTGAGGACCCCGCCGGTCGCGGACATCGGAAGCGGTTCGTCGCTGATCCACGCGAGGACGTCACGGATTGCCCCGACCGTGTGCAGCATCGCGCTCGCGTCCGTCGGGACCACGGCGGGTTCGTCGGGCGCGACGCCATCCGCCCACGCGGGAAGCAGCGCGGCAACCTCGTCATAGGGAACGCCGTCGGGGTTGGCGAGCAACATCGCGCGTGCAGCCGAATCCGCCGACCACGTCCGCAGCGACTCGAGCGACTGGCGAGTCAGCCCGCGAAGAGTCGGCGTGATCGATTCGGGGGACAAGAGTGTGTCAGCCACATCGTGCAGGTCGCGCTGTCGACCCAGCTGAAACGGACGAGCGAGAAGAAGCTCCGTCAGGTCCACCTTGCTCAGCTCGCTGAGCTGATTGGCGACGTGGACGGCAGAGGGCATCCGATAATTCTATCGCGCCACAGGTATCCTCAATGAGAGTCACAATTCGAGGAGACGGGCATGCCCACCGGAAAAGTTAAGTTCTTCGACGACGACAAGGGCTTCGGGTTCATCCAGGGTGATGACGGCATCGAAGTGTTCTTGCACGCGTCGGCGTTGCCCGCGGGCGAAACCGTCGCTCCCGGCGCGCGCGTCGAGTACGGAACCGTCGACGGCAAGCGCGGTCTGCAGGCCCACGGGGTCATCGTCCTCGAAGCCCCACAGTCCATTGCCAAGAACCGTCGTCGCAACGCGGACGACATGGCGGTCATCATTGAAGACCTCGTGAAGTTGTTGGATTCGGCGAACAACGATCTGCGCCGCGGGCACTACCCGGCCAGTTCACATTCCCGAAAGATCGCAGCAGTGCTGCGGAAAGTAGCGGACGATTTTGACGCTTAAGTCTTTGGAATCTGCCGGGCGCGACGCCCTTGCGCAGATGACCCCCGTTTCGACCATCGGTGAACTGATGTCGAGCGAACAAACCGACAACATCGCGACCCTGCGTTTCTCGTCGATCATGCCGGGCTACGTCGGCTGGGACTGGGTTGTGTCGCTCGCTGTCGACGGTGACGAGACCACGATCCTCGAAACTGAACTCGTCGCGGGTGACGGCGCGGTCGTCGCTCCCGACTGGGTGCCGTGGGCTGACCGTCTTCGCGAATACGAGGAATCGGTCGCAGCGGGCATCGAAGCCGAGGAAGTCATCATTGTTGACGAGGACGAACTCGACGATGACGAAGACGACGACCTGGATGATGAAGATGATGACGAATTGGATGACGAGTTCGACGGAGTCGAAGAAGCCGGCAGCGTTGACGACGGTGACGACGGTGACGACGGTGACGACGGTGACGACGAGTACGTCGTTGTCGAAGACCGCGACTAGCGGGCTGCGATAGCGGCGTCGATGGCGCCGAGCAGTTTCGCTACGTCGGACGGCTCGATCGCCGTGAAGGTCGCGATGCGAAGTTGGTTGCGGCCAAGCTTGCGGTACGGATCAATGTCGACAATTCCGTTCGCACGAAGCATGGCCGAAACCGTGCTCGCGTCGACGGTGTCGTCAAAGTCGATCGTTGCGACGACCTGCGAACGGTGGTCGGGGTTCGACACAAACGGGGTGGCGTTCGGGTGCGCTTCGGCCCACGAATAAATGAGTGCCGACGATTCGCGCGTTCGCGCATCCGCCCAGGCAAGGCCGCCGTTCGCGAGCATCCACTGAATCTGTGCGTCCATCAACAGCAGGGTCGCAATCGCGGGGGTGTTGAGCGTCTGGTCGAGTCGCGAGTTCTCGACGGCAATGTTGAGGCTGAGGAACTCGGGGATGTACCGATCCGATTCGGCAATGCTGTTGATGCGCTCAATCGCGGCAGGGGACATGAGCGCGAACCACAGGCCACCGTCCGACGCGAAGTTCTTTTGCGGCGCGAAATAGTAGACGTCCGTCTCGGTCACGTCGATGTCGACGCCACCGGCGGCACTCGTCGCGTCAACCACGGTCAATGCACCAGCAGGGCCCTGGCGGCGGACGGCCGCCATCGCACCGGTCGACGTTTCGTTGTGCGGGTAGGCGAACACGTCGGCGTCCTCGTCGCCCGTGAACGACGACACCGTTCCCGGTTCACCCTTGACGACCGCGGGGGATTCGAGCCACGGTGCACCGGCAGCGTTGACGAACTTCTGTCCGAACTCGCCGAACGACAGGTGGGCGCTGCGGCGTTCAATCAGCGAGAAAGCTGCGGCATCCCAGAACGCCGTCGATCCACCGTTTCCGAGAATGACCTCGTACCCGGCGGGAAGTCGATACAGTTCGGCGAGTCCCGACCGGACTCGGCCGACCAATTCGCGAACCGGCTTCTGGCGGTGCGAGGTGCCCAACAGGTGTGCGTGTGCGACGAGGTGTTCGACCTGTTCGGGGCGCACCTTCGACGGTCCACAACCGAAGCGGCCGTCAACGGGAATCAGGTTCTCGGGCAGTCGAAAGTCGGTCATTTCCCCATTTTAGCGGGCATCCCCAGCCCAAGAATTTCCCCAGAAACCGCCACGCGCGGGCTTCCGCTTTAGCGCGCGCCACCCCACTTTGGTACCCTTGAAGTAGTTCGCAGGCGCCACCGCGCCGACTGAACCGCCTCAGATTCAGGAGATTTCTCTTGGCCAATGCTTTCTTCCACCTCGGTCGCCGTTCGGCGCTCGGGATTCGCAGCGTCGTCCGTCGGGCGTCGCGCGGAATCGGTGGACTCGGCGGGCGTGTTTCGCGCGGACTTCGCAGCGACGGTTTCCGCCGCATCGGAATCGTGACCGTCGGGTCAACTCTGGTTGGCGCATTCGCACTTCCCGCTTTCGCCTTGAGCCCGATCACGGTCGACAACAGCCACGCCGGTCAGTCGGTTGTCGCCGCTGACGGCACGACCGTCGTCAGCAAGGACAACTTCAAGGCGCTGACTGCCGCCCAGGCCGCACGCGCTGGACTCACGGTGTCGTACCCTTCGTATCACGGGCCGTCGGTTTCCGACTATTTGAAGAACCCCGCCTACCCCGACTACGACCTGGCCGCGGTGTTCGCCGTCGCCAAGAAGTACATCGGCGTTCCCTACCGTTACGGTGGCGCATCGCCCGCCGGGTTCGACTGCTCTGGCTACGTTCAGTTCGTCTATTCCCAGTTCGGAATCGCTCTGCCGCACTCGGCCAGCGGTCAAGGTGCCATGGGAAAGCCCATTCACCTCAAGGACGCCCGACCAGGCGACCTCGTCATCATGCCCGGTCACGACGGGTTTTATGCGGGCAACGGCATGATCCTCGACGCACCTCGTTCCGGTGGTGTCGTCTCGATCCGTCCCATCTGGACCGACTCGTACTACATCGTCCGTCTCGGCATTTAGTTTCCTCGCAATACACGCTCCGTTCAGCAAACGGGGTTAGTCTGAGCGCGTGACCAACACACACCGGACCGTTCGCGGCATAGACGGCTCCCACGAATTCTCAACCCGAGAATTCACGTGGGAACACCCGATATGTCCGGGCACCGGGACGCGGTCTGACCGCCGCACCACCTCGAGGCACTGTCTATAAGGCAGTGCCTTTTTTGTACCCACGAAAGCCCACACTCCATG
>JAHEDU010000033.1:6672-9028 GCA_024641015.1 Micrococcales bacterium | reverse complement strand
CGCCCGTCGTCGCCCGTGCGACAATGGTGAGCACGCCTTCGTAGCTCAATGGAAGAGCAGTTCCGTCCTAAGGAAAGGGTTGGGGGTTCGAGTCCCTCCGAGGGCACTCTTATCGGAACGTGTCGCGTTCCTGTCGACTAAGACGTGACAACCCACTGGGTTGTCACGCTCCTCGGGCACTCCTTGCGGGGTGGGTTGTTACAGGGGTTTCGGCCCTGCTCGGGATAGCGTGAAAGCATGCTGGAGTCGGGGGAAAACGGCTGGTCGGACGGCGTTGCGCCGCGATCAGATTCGTTCGTTGACCCCGCAGGTTTGAGCACCGGATCGGCCGACACGGTCGTCACCAACATCGCCGAACCCGTCTGGGAATCGTGGCGAGGCCAGCTCGTTGGCCTGGGCGGCGTGAACCCGCTTCTGCACTTCCCCGCACACGCGTCGATCGAACTGAGCACCGGGCACCCCGGTGGACTCGCCCGCTTCTTTGCAGGAAACCCGACTTTCCTGCGCAACCTCGTGCGCGATGACGTAGCCCTTCACCGCGCTCGTCACACGGCGATTCGCATCAACGACAAGAATGTCGAACTTGCGGCCGCCCGCGGGATCGAATCGGTGTTCCTTGCGGTCGGAACTGTGCAGTGGACCAACGGCCCCGACTCGTACACCGCCCCCATGCTCATTCGCCCCATAGCGATGCACCGCCGCGGAGACGACATCGAATTGAAGCTGACCGGTGCGCTTCGACTCAACCCGGCACTCGCGCGGGAACTCGCCTATCAGCACGGTGTTGCGCTTGACGAGAAGACGTTCGTTGCGCTGACCAACGACAACGGGTCATTCCGACCGAACGGCGCACTCGACCGACTTCGCGGCTTGATCGCGCACATCGACGGAGCGACCGTTTCCCCCACGCTCGCCGTCGCGAACCTCAGTGACGTCGCATCTGAAATGGTCAGCGCAGCGCGATTCCTCGACCACCCTCTTCTTGACGCCCTTGGCGGTAATGCCAACGCGTCGACAATCATTACCGAATCCCACGCGGCGGTTGACCCGGGTGATTCGGACACCCGCAGCCTCGACACCGACGCATTGATGCTCGACGCCGACGGCGAACAGGAGCGCATCATCGCGCACATCGTCGCAGGGAATTCGATTGTGGTGGGGACTCCGTCCGGTGCGGGCGCGACACAAACTGTCGTCAACGCAATCGGTGAACTCGTCCGTTCGGGCAAGAGTGTTCTCGTCGTTGGACCGCGCCGCGCGCGACTCGATTCGGTGCGTCGCCGACTCCGTGGCCTCGGACTTGACGGGCTCGGTGTCACCCCGTCGACTCTCGCCGGGGACCTTATCCGAAGCATTTCGCGAATCGAGAAGACGCCGGTTCCGAACACCACCGAAGTCGACAGCGCACTTGTCCGAATGCGCACGATTCTTCGCGAATACCGCACCGCTCTTGCCCAGCCGGACCCGCGATTCGGCGTCAGCGTCTTGGACGCCGTTCGTGAACTTGCACGACTCGCGAACGAGGTCGACGCGACGAACGAGGTGACGCTCGACACCGCAACGGTGATCGCACTGACCAACACGATGGACGACACCGTCGATGCACTTCTCGCCATCGCAGAGTTGGGCCAGTTCGACGCCGAGTCAGGCAATTCGCCCTGGCTCACCGCACGCTTCACCACGGGCGAGGAAGCGTCGCTGGCATATCAGGCCGCGTCGAGACTCGACACCGGCGCTCTCTCGACACTGGACACGCTGGCCAACGAAGTGCTTGCTCCGACGCCCCTGGGCGCGGGGTCGACGATTGCCGATGTACGTGTTCGCGTGGAGCTTCTGCAGGGGATTGCGGACACGCTCGACAAGTTCACCCCCGAACTGTTCGACCGCTCGATCGGTGACTTCGTCGACGCGTTCGGCCCCAAAAACCGTGAAGACCGCACCCCGGCGGTCACGCGCCGTCGCCTCAAGAAGCTCGCGAAGGAATTCGTCCGACCGGGAGCCCACGTTGCCGACATGCACGAAGCACTCTCTCGTGCCGCCGCGCAGCGAACCTTGTGGAACGAGATGGTCAACGCGGCGTACCGTCCGTCCGTCCCCGCGGGGCTGGTTCTCCTTGGCCAGGCGCTCGCCGACGTCACCGCCGACCTTACGACCCTGTCGACCGCCTTCGACCGTCGCCTCGACGCCGAACCGCGCGCCGAACTCATTGCTTTTGTGAAGTCGCTTGCCAGCGACGCCGCCAGTATCGAAACCATCCACGAACGAAGCGAACAGGGCGAGGCCATTCGCGCCCGCGGACTTGCGCCCCTGCTGGACACCTTCACCGGTCGCATCGTCACGCGCGACATCGTCGAGG
>JAHEDU010000033.1:0-6572 GCA_024641015.1 Micrococcales bacterium | reverse complement strand
TTGACGTTCATTGGCATCGACGGTTCGGCACCTTTGGACGAGCGAACCGGTCGCATCGAAGGCGCGCAGGTCGAGGTCGACGCGGTCGTTGCGAACGTCATCGAGCACGCCACTCTTCACCCCGAGGAGTCGCTGATGGTGGTCAGCGCGTCGACGGTCACCGTCGATCGGGTGCAGGACGCGATCCAGAGCGTTCTCCCCGCAAACCGAACACTTCAAGACTTCTTCGCCCGACACGAAGACGAACCGTTCGTCGTCATCACCCTCCAGCAGGCGTCTGCGGTCACGCGCGACCGCGTCATCTTCTCGGTCGGGTTCGGACGCAGCCCGCACGGTCGTGTTCTCAGCGACCTTGGCTCGCTGTCAACGTCGGACGGACTGCGTCTCGTTGCCGTTGCGGTGACCCGCGCCAACCACCACCTCACCGTCATCTCGTCGCTCACGACGAACGAACTGCGCGAGGAACGGATGTCCGATGGTGCCCGCGCGCTGGGTGAGTTCATCGACGACACATTGACCTTCATTCCGCCGGCAAGTTCGAACCACCCGTTGCTTGACGACCTCGGGCGCCGACTGGAACAGCGCGGCGCGCTACTAGTCGCCGATGTTCCGGGCATCCCGCTAGCCGCGCGAATCGGTGACGACTGCATTGCCATCGACATCGACGACAACCTGATGGAACTGAGCCTGCGCGAGGGACTTCGCATCCGACCCGCGATGCTCGCCCGTTGTGGATGGAAGTACACCCGCGTTCACGAATTGCAGCTGTTTCTCAGCCCCGACATTGTCGCGGACCGAATCGTCAAGGAAATCCGTGGCGGACAAGCCTCCGCGTAAGCGTCGCGTTCAGCGGCCGGCTCCTGAGGGGACCGACCCGAAGCCGATTCCCGAACCGGAACGGCACACGACCACCGAGAACGACGACCGACTCAAGCGGGACAAGCCGCCGCACTACTGAACGGTGTAAACGTCGCGTTCCGTGATGATGACGTCGATGCCGACGTCGTGCGGTTCGGTCGGGATGTCGAGCACCACATCGGAATCAAACACGACGGCGACGACGAAAGTCGAGGGGTCGAGCGTCTTCAGGAAACGGTCGTAATACCCCTTGCCCCAGCCCAGCCGATTTCCCGCACGATCGACCGCCGCAGCGGGGACGAAGACGGCGTCGGCCTGTGTGAGATGAACACGTTGACCCGACGTCGGGATGGGCATGCCCATCGAATCTGTGGTCATGTCGTCAACGAATCCGTGTTCCAAACGAATCCACTCGAGCAAGCCGTCGGGCGTTGAGACGGGCACTGACACCTCGACGCCCTTAGCAACGAGTGCCTCGAGTGCATCGAGGATGGGGGGCTCGGACGAGGTCGGAATGAACGCCGCAACGCTGTGCCAGTCCTCCTCGGCGATGAGCGTCAACAGTGCGACCCCGAAGCCGGCGGCGGCCTCGTCACGTTCCCCGGCACTTCGCGCGGCGCGCGTCAAACGGACGAACTCGCGCAGTTCCGACTTGCCATCGCCCACCGTCATGTGCCCATCCTATTTACGGCCTGTCGCGGTAGCCTTAGAGAATGACGTCGAAATTGACGAAGGCGGTAATCCCCGCGGCGGGCCTGGGCACTCGATTCCTTCCCGCGACGAAGGCGATGCCCAAGGAAATGTTGCCCGTTGTCGACAAGCCCGCGATTCAGTATGTGGTCGAGGAAGCCGTGCGCAACGGCCTGACCGACGTGCTCATGATCACGGGGCGCAACAAGAACGCACTCGAGAACCACTTTGACAATGTCCCCGAACTCGAGTCGGTGCTTGAGCAGAAGGGCGATCAGACCCGCCTGCTCACGGTGACGCAGTCGGCTGACCTCGCCGACATGCACTACGTCCGCCAGGGCGCACCGCGCGGACTCGGGCATGCGGTTCTTCGCTCGCAGATGCACGTGGGGGACAACCCGTTCGCGGTCTTACTCGGTGATGACCTGATTGACGAGCGCGACAACGTCCTCGGTCCGATGATCGCCGCACACGAGAAGCACGACGCGTCAGTCATTGCCCTGATGGAAATCCCGAAGGACCTCACCGACCACTACGGAATCGCCACGGTCGAATCGATTGGCGAGGGTGACATCGTTCGAGTTGTCGACCTCGTGGAGAAGCCCGCACCCGCGGATGCGCCATCCAACCTGGCGGTCATCGGTCGTTACGTGCTCAAGCCCGACGTATACCAAGTCCTCGAAAACACGCTTCCGGGCAAGGGCAACGAGATTCAGCTGACGGACGCTCTTCGACACATGGCGACGAACAACATCGCCGGTGGTGTTTACGGCTATGTCTTCCGCGGGCGTCGCTACGACACCGGTGACAAGCTCGATTACATCAAGGCGATCGTTCGACTGGCGTTGCAGCGTGACGACCTCGGTCCACTCCTCGAGCAGTGGCTCGAAGTCGAATCCCACCGACGCAAGTGATTTTCGTCCCCACCTTGACCCACGGGGATGTCACCGTCCGGTCGATTCGCCCGCGAGATGCGCGGGTCATCAGCCGGCTGCTCAAGGACAACCGCTCGTGGTTGCAGAAGTGGGAAGCGACCGTACCCGGGTTCGAGGGCGCGCCCCTTTCTAGCGAGATGATCCGAAATGTCCTTCGGCTCGCGCGCAAGGACCAGGCCGCACCATTCGTCATCGAGTATCGCGGGCAGGTCGTCGGCCAGGTCACCCTCAGCGGGCTGTCGTTTGGGTCGCTGGCCTCGGGCGCTGTCGGATATTGGGTAGCGGAAACGGTTGCCGGCAAAGGAATCACGCCCCTCGCAGTCGCACTCGTTGTGGATTGGGCTTTCACGAATCTCGGAATCCACCGCGTCGAAATCTGCATCCGCCCCGAAAACGAGGCGTCACTTCGCGTGGTGCGAAAGCTGGGGATGCGGTACGAAGGGCTTCGCCGGCGATACATCCACATCGACGGGGATTGGCGCGACCACTTCTGTTTTGCGGTCACCATCGACGAGGTGCTGGGCGGGTTGCTCGCGCGACTCGTGCGGGGAACCGCAAACCACAGCCTCGCGGACGTGCCCGAAGCGGACCAGATCGCGGCACGAACGCCAATTCGCTAGCGACACGCGCCCGCGCGCATCCCGCGTTCCGGCCGTCGCCGATTTACCGTAGAGAACATGGAGAGCGGATTCGGAACAACAGTCGCGCTAGTCATTGCCGGCGTTCTGTGGTTGGTTTACCTGGTCCCGGCGCTTCGCCGAAATCGTGAATTCGAAGCGACCGAAAAGAACGCCATTCGAATCCAACAGGCACTTCGAGCATTGGCTCAGTCAACCGAAACGCCCGACGAAATCGTCACCGAATTGTCGAACCGCGAAGCGTTTATCCGGCAGCGTGAACGCGAACGAATCGAACGTGAGCGCGAGCGCGCGCTGCGTTTCCAGGTTCGAGCCGAAGCTCACATCAACGATCCCGCTGCTGCCGCTCGTCAGCGGTCCATCAAGCTCGGGTTGACCGGGTTGGTGCTCGTGTCGCTCGTCACCACCGGAATCTTCGGGTTCGCGGGGGAGTGGGTCCCGACACTCGTCTCTCTCGGCGTGCTGGGTTTGTCCGCCGTCGGGCTCGTCGTACTCAACGGATCGCAAGGAGAGGTCGCGGTCGAGTCACGCACCCGCCGATTCACGGGACTTCCTGAGGTCGACGACACGTGGACGCCGGTCCGCACACCCAAGGTGCACCGCTCGATCCCCGAAGGCGCGGGACTTATCGTGACACCTGAGACCGAACGCAAGGTCGACGAGGCAGAACGGGTCGCCCGAATTCGCGAGCAAGCCGCCCGTGTAGCCGCTCAAGCGGAACCGACTATTGATCCGCGCTTCGCCGAGTTGGGCCTTCCCACCGAAGAGGTCCCCGCGGTCGACATCAACGCTGCACTTCGTGCTCGTCGCGCCCAATAACGGTTTACGCCCTCACGCGGCGGCTGTTATTCTGTAAACCCTGGGGCTATGGCGCAGTTGGTAGCGCGTCTCGTTCGCAATGAGAAGGCCAGGGGTTCGAATCCCCTTAGCTCCACGTATGAATTCCCTTCACCGTTTCTTTTCCCGCGAAAGTCCACTGGACTTCCGCGCCCCTTAGCTCCACGTATGAATTCCCTTCGACGAGCCGTTGTGTGGGTCGCGATTCTCAACGCGGCCTACTTTTTCGTTGAGTTCTCGGTCGGAGTATCGATTCGGTCTGTTGCGTTGATCGCCGATTCAATTGATTTCCTTGAAGACGCCAGCATCAACCTCATCATCCTTGTAGGGCTCGGGCTGGCAGCTCGTGCGCGAGCCAGAATGGGCACGGCCCTCGCTGGAGTGATTCTCGTACCTGGTCTGGCCGCAATCGTGGCGGCAGTTGACAAAATACTCAACCCGGCCGTCCCCGCGACGACCGCGATGACTGCAACGGGCTTGGGCGCCTTGTTAGTTAACTCCGCAGCCGCACTCATCCTGTCGCGCGTGAAAACTCATGACCACTCGTTGATTCACGCTGCGTGGCTCTCCGCACGGAACGATGTCCTGGCAAATGTCGCAATCATCGCGGCGGCCGGTGCAACGGTGCTCGCACCCACCACGTATTGGGATGTCGCGGTCGGTCTCGGAATTGGCGTTCTCAACGCGGACGCTGCGATCAAGGTGTGGCGACGGTCGCGAGTTGACGCGAAAGCGGCGGGTGCGGCTCCCTGACGTTATGTGTCGGTGCTTCCCTTCACTCTCGTGAGTCCGTAACAACTCATCGTGAAAGGAGGGGAACATGAAGAAGATCGCAATCGTCATCCTCGTCGCAGCAGCGACTCTCGGATCAGTCGGTGCAGCATCCGCAGCACCAGTTTCGATTCAGCCGCTGAGCGGTTGTTGCCGCACGTAACCTACGTCGTGATGCAGAGGGGGTTGGCGTTGCCATCGGTGGCGACGCCAACCGCCCGAACGGCCAACTTGAGGCAGTGAAGAGCCGATTCTTGTTCGCCGCGCGATTCGAACACCTGGGCGAGTTTGTTCCACACCGCCGCCGCCAGCATCGGTTGCGTTTCGTCTTCGAGCAAATCGACGGACCGAAGATAAGTTTCGACGGAAGCCTCGGTGTCCCCGATCACGTCAAGAATGGTGGCGGCCCGCACGAGTTCCGCCCCGCGGAGCGTGTGGTTGTCATTCAGATCCGCGAGAATTTTCCGGGCCGCGTTCACGTCGCCGCGAACGGCATGGGCGAAAGCGAGGACCAAGTGGTTTTCGATGTCGAATGGACTGCTGCCACCAGTCGCCTGGGACTCGTTACGCGACGTCAACTCGGCCATCTCGTCGTCACTTAGCGGTTGACCCAACACACTCTTCATCCAGTAGGTGTTGTCGTTCATGCTCGCGATGAAGTTCGGCGAACCCGTTTCGCGTGCCGCCCTAGTGGCCTCGACGTTTGTCTCGAGAGCTTCGTGGACCATCCCGTGGTGAAACAACACAACCGCGCGTGCCCAGCCCCAGTTCGCGTCCATTGCAGGTGCCCCGACGTGTTTTGGCCGTTCCGCGGTGAGCGCGATGGCTCGCGTCATTTCGCCACGTGACGAGTAGACGTTCGCGAGGATGCTCTTCAGTGCGATTTCCTGCTCGATCGGGTACGGCTTGAGGGATTGGAACTTGAGCAGCTCCTGTTCACCGCGGACGATGGCTGCTTCGATGTCTCCGGTGACAAGAAGCATGAACACCAGCCGCGCGGGTGCCGCCTGGGCGACCCACGGGTCGACGGTCGAGCGCGTCAGGGCAGTTTCGAAATGTTCACGAGCGGATTCGAACTCGGACAACTGTTCGTCGCGGTAGCCGAGGAGGCATTCGCGAACGGACTCGTCGTCGATGGCGGCGATGGCAGCGTCAAACGCCGCGAAGTCTTGCGACGCAGCGAGATTGACGACGTGATCGTATGTCACCATGCCACCACGCTATCGGGTTAGAACTGCGTGCGAATAGCCCAAAGATCGGGGAATACTGCGTGGAACAGTGTCGACGAGAGGTAGCCGACTCCGCTCGAACCGCCGGTGCCCTGCTTGTTCCCGATGGTGCGTTCGACCATCTTGACGTGGCGGTAACGCCATTCCTGCAAACCTTCGTCGATGTCGACGAGAGCCTCGCAGATCAGTCCCGCTTCCGGATCGTTGCGGTGAACGCCCAGCAGGACTGCTTGCACGCGCTCGTCTCCGCCGTACGGGGTGGCGACATCGCGCTCGCGAACGTCGGCTGGAATATCGTGCCCACGCGTGCTGAGGTAGCGCAGCGTCGAATCCCACACGCTGGGGCGTGCCATCGCCGCTTCGACACGGGCTCGTGCGGGGGAACCAGCGACGAGGTGCTCGCTCATCCCCATTCCCGTGCCTGAACCAGCACCGGCTCCCGCGTGGTCACGGCGACCAAGGACGGCCTCGAGTTCACGGAACTGTGCCGACTGGAATCCGCTGCCCGACGTCAAGCGATCGCGGAACGTGTTGTACTGCAGCGGCGTCATCGTCTCGAGGATGTCGAGCTGACTCACGCAGACCTTAAGGATCGTGCGGATGCGACCAAGAGT
>JAHEDU010000031.1 GCA_024641015.1 Micrococcales bacterium | reverse complement strand
TCGGCTGGAAAGTACGCTTTGACATGGGATCTCCTCGGCTTGGTGCCGGATGCTTGAATGTTGATGCGCCACGAGCGCAACCTGACAAGAATAGGGGAATTAATCCGGTGAGTCAAACCGGACAACAATTACACCGCGGTAGTTCTCCACAGTATTACAGCGCCCACTTGTGGAAACTCAAATGTAGCTAATATGGTGACTTATCCACAAGCAGTCTCACGGAAAGCTCTCATGCCCAACCCCCTCGAATCTCTCTGGCACAAAGTTGTCAATGAGGTCGCTGGCGACGAACAAATCACGCCGCGCCTCGTCGCCGTGATTGAAATGGCCGTGCCCCAGGGAATCATGCAAGAGACGCTGTACGTCGAGGTCGAATCCGACTTCGCCCGAGACATGATCGAACAGCGTGCCAGGGACAACATCATCTCGGCTCTCATCCGTTTGTCTGACGAACCGATAACTAACTTCTCGATCGTCGTGAACCCCTCACTGCGCGACAACGACGACATCGACAACATCACCGCCGACATTCCGGTCATCACACCTAACCCCGTCGCCATGGCGATCACCGCGGGCGAGGCACGACTGAATCCCAAATACACGTTCGACAACTTCGTCATCGGCCCGTCAAACCGGTTCGCCCACGCGGCCGCCCTTGCCGTTGGTGAATCGCCGGCCAAGGCATACAACCCCCTCTTCATCTATGGCGGATCGGGTCTCGGCAAGACACACCTCCTTCATGCGATCGGCCACTACGCCCAGGGGTTGTTCCCCGGCGTCAAGGTTCGATATGTGTCGAGCGAAGAGTTCACCAACGACTACATCAATTCGCTGGCCACCAACCAGATGCCGTCGTTTAACCAGCGCTACCGCGAGGTTGACGTCCTTCTCATCGACGACATCCAGTTCCTTGGCGGTAAAGACGCGACTCAGGACACGTTCTTTCACACGTTCAACACGCTCCACGAGCACGGCAAGCAAGTCGTCATCACCTCGGACGTTCCGCCGAAGCAACTCGTTGGATTCGAAGAGCGCATGCGCAGCCGCTTCGGTTGGGGACTCATCACGGACATTCAGGTTCCGGATCTCGAAACCCGTATCGCAATTCTTCGCAAGAAGGCAGCGGCCGAGAACCTCGGAATCGATGACGATGTGCTCGAATACATCGCGTCCAAGGTTGCCTCGAACATTCGTGAGCTCGAGGGAACTCTCATTCGCGTGACCGCGTTCGCAAGTTTGAACCGGGTTCCCGTTGACTTGGCTCTCGTCCAAACAATTCTCAAGGACATGATCACGCTCGAGGACGGCGACGTTTCCCCGTCGGACATCATCGAACATGTGGCTCGGTACTTCGAACTGTCGTTGGACGACCTTTACGGAACGTCGAGATCGGCCGCGATTGCTACCGCCCGCCAAATTGCCATGTATCTCTGTCGTGAATTGACGTCTATGTCTCTTCCCAAGATTGGGCAGTTGCTCGGCCGCGATCACACGACCGTGATGTACGCCAACAAGAAGATCGCGGACCTGATGAAGGAACGCCGGTCAATTTATAACCAGGTCACTGATCTGACTCACATCATCAAAAAGGGCTCGCAGTAGTTCTGCTGTTTTCCACAGAGAAGGAACAACCCCTGTGGAAAACCCGAGAAACCTAGTTCCTTCTGGGGATAACCATTTCCGAACCACCGCGTATCCCTGTTTTTCCCCGCCCATCCCACAGGCTCTTCACAACTTTCACGGATGTAATTATCAACATCCGCGGGCTATTAACACAGTTATCCACATATCCACCGAGGTTAAGATGACTAGTTCACTTAATGAGGGAATTGAAAGATCCCGTTAACGAACCGGGGTGCACAAACGACGGTGGTGTGTGACACAATAAGAGACCGCACGAAAGTGGAAGGTTTATCGTGAAATTCCAATCGAACAAGGACGTTCTCTCGCAGGCCGTCATCTTCGTCACCAAGCTTCTTGCCGCCAAGCCGGCCACCGCTGCGCTCTCCGGCGTCCGCATCGACGCAGACGCGAACGGTGTCACCTTCGCTTCGTACGATCACGACGTTTCCACTCGAACCACTATCGCTGTCGATGTCGCAGAACCCGGTGCTGTTCTCGTTTCCGGTCGTCTTCTCTCTGACATCGTCACGCGCCTCCCTGGCGACACCGTCACAGTCGCGGTTCAGGATTCAAAGCTCATCGTGACGTCCGGATCGGCCAAATTCCAGCTGAGCCTCATGGCGATCAACGAATACCCCAACCTTCCCGAATTGCCTCCCGTGATTGGATCGTTCGACGGCGAAGTTTTTGCTGAAGCAATTGCACAGGTCGGTGTAGCTGCTCTTCGTGATGACGGACTTCCCGCAATGATGAACATTTCGGTCGAAATCACGTCGAGCGCGGTCTCGTTCACCGCGACAGACCGTTACCGCATCGCATCGCGCGACATCCCGTGGAAAGCTGCGGATGTCGACGACGTCATTCAGATTCTCGTCCCGGCTCGCGTCCTCATGGAGGCCGGAAAGATGTTCCAGTCCTCCGAGAAGGTCGAGCTTGCCCTTCTCAGCGGTGGCGAGCGCGAAATCCTTGCGCTGTCTGTTGGATCACGAGTCGTTACCTCGTCGCTAGCGAAGGGTCAGTTCCCGCGAGTTCGTGCGCTGCTCGACGAAAAGGGTGCAGGCGAAGGCTACGCAATCGTTCTCGCGTCAGATCTCATCGATGCAACTCGTCGCGTGTCGCTCGTGGTCGAACGGGAGTCGGTTCTCAAGTACACCTTCTCGTCTGAGGGAATCCTTCTCGAGACGCAGGCTGGTGAAAGTGCGTCGGCATCTGAACTGGTCGACGCGCACCTGGTCGGGGACGAGGTTGTCGTGTGGCTTAAGCCCAAGCTCGTCATCGATGGTGTGACCGGTGCACACAGCCAGTTCATTCGTCTCGGATTCACGTCGTCTTCCGAAGTCGGCAAGGCGGGCCCGGTTTTGTTCACGGCTCACTCGTCGAAGGACTCCGCGGACGTCGAAAAGGACTACCGCTACCTGATGCAGCCGAACTTCCTCGCTCGGTAGTTCATGAGGATCGCCTCGATCGAGCTCGCAGCGTGGCGGAATTATTCCGGCCAGCGGCTCGAGATGGCGTCATCGCCCACGATTCTCGTAGGAGAAAACGGGCAGGGCAAGACCAACTTCGTCGAAGCGATCGTGTACGCGGCTCTGGGGCGATCGCACCGAACTTGGTCGGATGCGACTCTTGTCCGTGCTGGCGAAGATCAAGCGATTGTCCGGATGAAGGCTTTGTCGGGAAGACGCGCACTCGACGTCGATATTGTGATCACCGCAAGCGGGTCCAACACGATTCGAGTGAACGGAAACCCGACCAAACGCCGTGAGCTGGCGCGCATGCTGCCGCTAGTTATTTTTGCCCCAGAAGACATGAGCCTCGTCCGAGGTGAACCGGATTTTCGTCGCACCTTTATCGATGATGTGTTGTCCGAGACGATGAATGGCGCGGCCGCTGATCAAGCCGAATTTGAAAGGGTTCTTCGCCAACGCAACACGCTCTTGAAATCGATGTCGGCTAAGCCCGGTTCGTCCGAATCGGGAACTCTTGATACGTGGACCGAGGCATTTATCGAGGTCGCCACCCGAATTATCGTTGCCCGGAGAAAAGCAGTGTCTGCCCTGGCGCCGAGATTTTCGACGCACTACTCGGCGATTGCTGGGGGACAGAACTCAGCGACGCTGGTTTTGATTGAAACAGTGGGCGAAGGCGTGCCGGATTCGGAAGTTACCGCTGCGCTTCGCGAAAAGTTTCACGTGAAACGCCGCGACGAAATCGACCGCGGCTCCACCCTCATCGGCCCGCACCGGGATGATCTCCTCATCGAACTGAACGGACTCAGCGCACGAACCCACTCGAGCCAGGGCGAGGCGTGGTCGACCGCGCTCAGCCTGCGGTTAGCCATGGTCGATATTGTGACCGAGCACTCCACTGTAGGCGACCCGGTCGTCATCCTTGATGACGTATTCTCGGAACTTGATGAGGGTCGCCGCACTCGACTCGCGGATCACCTCGATCACATCGAACATCTCATCGTCACCGCGGCGGACGAGTCCACTATTCCCGCCAGTATGGTCGGAGAGCGACACCACGTGAAGGGGGGAACCATCGATGGCTAGTCACCCCGAAGCACTTCGTTTTTTCGAACACCTCGTGACCGTTTTCTCCGGCGCAAAGCGTAAGCGTAAGGCGCGGGGACTGGATCCCGAACAGTCGCAGCCATTCGAGCCGGGCCGCGACCCGCGAAGTATCGCCGCAATTGTTGGGGCGAGCATCGAAGATCGTGGCTGGACGCCATTCCTGGCGCGCGCATCGGTCCTCGCACAGTGGGACGATTTGGTCGGCGCAGACGTCGCCGCGCACACCAACGCCGACCTTGTTGACGACGTTTTGGTCGTCGCCTGTGACTCGTCGGCGTGGGCGACGCAGCTTCGAATGTTGCGCCACGACATCATGCGCGAGATCGAAATTCGATTCCCCGACAGTGGGATCGAGCAGGTACAGGTTTTGGGGCCGGGTGTCCCCACGGAAATACGCGGTCCTCGTAGCGTGAAATGGCGCGGTCCTCGCGATACTTACGGTTAAAACGACACTTTTGGTCGCGCGGCGTAAATAAGGCGCGCAGACGCCGAAATAACCGGTTTTCCGTCCCCCCGTCACGGTAGAATAAGAGGCATCAAGCACGCCCTTCGGGGTATCGACGAGGAGTTCACATGGCGGGTTCGAAACCGAACGAAAATTCGGAAGAATATGGCGCCGGGAACATCCAGGTTCTTGAGGGACTCGAAGCGGTTCGCAAGCGTCCGGGTATGTACATCGGGTCGACCGGTGAACGCGGGTTGCACCACCTCGTCTACGAAATCGTCGACAACTCGGTCGACGAACACCTCGCCGGACACTGCTCGAAGATCGTCGTCACGATCATGAAAGACGGTGCGGTTCGCTGTGTGGACAACGGCCGCGGAATCCCCGTCGACATTCACCCCACCGAAAAGAAGTCGACCGTCGAGGTCGTTCTCACGATCCTTCACGCCGGCGGAAAGTTCGGTGGCGGCGGATACGCCGTTTCCGGTGGACTTCACGGTGTCGGTTCGTCCGTCGTCAATGCTCTGTCGACTCGCCTCGACGTCGAGGTCAAGCGCCAGGGCAACTCGTACTCGATGTCGTTCAACAACGGTGTCCCCGTCAAGCCTCTCGAAAAGGGCGGCGCAACCGACGACACCGGAACGACGATTACCTTCTGGCCGAACGGTGAAATCTTCGAAACCACCGATTTCGATTACGAAACCCTGCGTACCCGCTTCCAGCAGATGGCGTTCCTCAACAAGGGCTTGGAAATTGCGTTCACCGACGAGCGATCCGACGGGCGCAGCGATACGTTCCTGTACGAGCGCGGCCTTGAAGATTACGTCGAATACCTTAACTCGGCGAAAAAGATCGAGGTCATCCACCCCGACATCATTTCTCTCGAGTCGGAAGACAAGAACCGCACGATTTCGCTGGAACTGGCGATGCAGTGGACGACGTCGTACTCCGAGAGCATCCACACTTACGCGAACACCATCAACACACACGAAGGTGGAACGCACGAAGAAGGATTCCGCGCTGCGTTGACCTCGCTGATCAACCGATACGCGCGCGACAAGGGACTCCTCAAGGAAAAGGACGAAAACCTGTCGGGTGACGACGTCCGTGAAGGGCTGACCGCGGTTATCTCGGTCAAGCTCGCCGAACCGCAGTTCGAAGGCCAGACCAAGACGAAACTGGGAAACACCGAAGCCAAGTCGTTCGTCCAAAAAGTCGTTGGCGACAAGCTGGGCGACTGGTTCGACAGCCACCCGGGCGAAGCGAAGGACATCGTTCGCAAGGCGATCCAGGCCTCGGCCGCGCGAATTGCTGCGCGAAAGGCACGCGAAAGCACCCGCCGCAAGGGACTGCTCGAATCGAACAGCATGCCGGGCAAGCTCAAGGACTGCCAGTCCAAGGACCCCAGCATCTCGGAAGTCTTCCTCGTCGAGGGTGACTCCGCCGGTGGCTCAGCGGTTCAGGGTCGAAACCCCGAGACCCAGGCGATTCTGCCGTTGCGCGGCAAGATCCTCAACGTTGAAAAGACGCGACTCGATCGCGCTCTGGCCAACAACGAAATTCAGGGAATGATCACCGCGTTCGGTTGTGGGATCGCCGAGGAATTCGACATCGAAAAGGCTCGGTACCACAAGATCGTCCTCATGGCCGATGCCGACGTGGACGGTCAGCACATCACGACGCTGCTGTTGACGCTGTTGTTCCGCTACATGCGCCCGCTTATTGACGCCGGATTCGTTTACCTCGCACAGCCGCCGCTGTACCGACTCAAGTGGACAAACTCGGAACACCAGTACGTGTATTCGGATCGCGAACGCGATGCGATGGTCGAGTCCGGAACCAAGGAAGGCAAGAAGCTTCCCAAGGACAACGGCATGCAGCGCTACAAGGGACTCGGCGAGATGAACCACCAGGAACTGTGGGACACGACGATGAACCCCGACACCCGCACGTTGTTGCAGGTGACGTTGGCGGACGCCGCGATCGCGGACGGCGTCTTCTCGACCCTCATGGGTGAAGACGTCAGTGCGCGCCGAACCTTTATCCAGCAAAACGCAAAGGATGTGCGCTTCCTCGACATCTAGTCGACGAGCGGGAAAACCACTATGAGCGAGCCAACAGATCGTATTCAGCCCGTTGATCTCCAGATGGAGATGCAGCGGTCGTACCTCGACTACGCCATGAGCGTCATCGTCGGTCGTGCACTCCCCGATGTGCGCGACGGACTCAAGCCCGTTCACCGACGTGTCATCTACGCGATGTTCGACGGCGGATACCGCCCCGACAAAGCGTTTTCCAAGTGTTCTCGTGTCGTCGGTGATGTCATGGGTCAGTTCCACCCGCACGGTGACTCGGCAATCTACGACGCTCTGGTTCGACTCGTTCAGCCCTGGAGCCTTCGTTACCCGCTGGCTTCTGGTCAGGGAAACTTCGGTTCGCCCGGTAACGACGGCGCCGCTGCTCCTCGATACACCGAAACTCGCATGGCCCAGCTGGCCATGGAGATGGTTCGCGACATCGACGAGGACACCGTCGATTTCCAGGACAACTACGACGGTCGCACCCAAGAACCGTCTATCCTCCCTAGCCGCTTCCCCAACCTGCTCGTCAACGGATCCGTCGGTATCGCCGTCGGAATGGCGACGAACATCCCCCCGCACAACTTGCGTGAAGTTTCCGAAGCTGCCCTGTGGCACCTCGCCAATCCCGATGTCGTCGGTGAAGAGCTGCTCAACGCAATCCTCGAACGCGTCAAGGGACCCGACTTCCCCACCGGCGCACAGATTCTGGGTACCCGCGGAATTCAGGATGCGTACCGCACGGGCCACGGCAGCATCACGATGCGTGCCGTCGTTGAAACCGAAGAAATTCACGGCCGCACCTGCCTCGTCGTCAGTGAACTGCCTTACCAGGTCAACCCGGACAACCTCGCGATTCGCATTGCCGACCTCGTCAAGGAAGGCAAGATTCAGGGGATTGCGGATATCCGCGACGAATCGTCCGGCCGTACCGGTCAGCGACTCGTTATCGTGCTCAAGCGCGACGCAGTTGCCAAGGTCGTTCTCAACAACCTGTACCGCCAGACGCAGTTGCAGGAAAACTTCGGCGCCAACATGCTCGCGATTGTCGATGGAGTTCCGCGTAACCTCACCATCGACCAGTTCATCACGCTGTGGGTCGCTCACCAGATCGAAGTTATCGTTCGCCGCACGCAGTTCCGCCTCAATAAGGCTGAAGCCGATGCTCATATTTTGCGCGGGTACCTCAAGGCTCTTGATGCTCTTGACGCGGTGATTGCGCTTATCCGCAAGTCGCCCACCGTGGAAGACGCTCGCGAGGGACTCATCGCACTGTTGACAATCGACGAGATCCAAGCGACCGCGATCCTGAACCTGCAGCTTCGACGCCTTGCCGCTCTCGAACGACAGAAAATCCTCGATCAGGCAGCGGAAATCGAAAAGCAGATTGCCGAATTTAAGGCGATTCTCGCCGACCCTGCGCGCCAGCGCACGATCGTGTCGACTGAGCTCACCGAAATCGTCGACAAGTTCGGCGACGACCGTCGCACGGCGATTGTCCCCAGCGAAGACGACCTCACCAACGAGGACCTCATTCCGGTCGAGGAAATGGTTGTTACCGTCACCCGCGGCGGTTACATCAAGCGCACGCGCAGCGACAACTACCGTTCGCAAAAGCGCGGCGGCAAGGGCATCAAGGGCGCGACTCTTCGTGCCGACGATGTCGTCCAGCACTTCTTTGTCACCACGACACACCACTGGCTGTTGTTCTTCACCGACAAGGGTCGCGTGTACCGCACCAAGACGCACCAGGTGATGGAATCAGCGCGCGACGCCAAGGGTCAGCACATCGCCAACTTGCTGGCGCTGTTGCCGGGTGAGTCCGTCGAGCAAATCGTCGACATCCCCAACTACGACGCGGCCGAGTACTTGGTGCTCGCCACGCGCAAGGGTGTCATCAAGAAGACGAAGCTGCAGGAATACAACACCAACCGTTCGGGCGGTGTCTTCGCCATCGATCTCGCGGTGGAAAAGGGCAAGGACGGTAAGCCGGTACTCGACGAGGACGGCCAACCGAACTACCTCGACACGGTTGTCTCGGCGATGCTCGTCAACAAGGACTCTGAAATCCTGCTCGTCTCGAAGGCGGGAATGTCGATCCGCTTCGCCGCGGACGACACCACGCTTCGCCCGATGGGTCGCAAGACCGGTGGAGTCAAGGGAATTGCACTGCGCGCCGGAGACGAACTGTTGTCGGCGGCCGTGGTCTCTGATTCGGGATACGTCTTTGTCGTGACCGAGAGTGGTTACGCGAAGCGAACCGCCGTCAGCCAGTACCGCGTCCAGAACCGTGGAGGTATCGGAATCAAGGTCGCCAAGCTCACGGACGAACGCGGCGGTCTGACCGGCGGACTCATCGTCGATGACGGTGATGAAGTCCTCGTCATTATGGAGGGCGGCAAGGTCGTGCGCTCGAGCGTCGACGGTGTTCCCGCCAAGGGCCGCGACACGATGGGCGTCGTTTTCGCCCGTCCCGATGACGGTGACAAGATTCTCGCCATCGCGCGTAACTCGGAACGTAATCTAGACTCGTCGTCAGACGAAGATGAGGCGGAGGCCCCGGAGGGCGACGCCGTGATCACAGAAACGGAAGCACCCGCCAATGAATAAGCCGGCTCCCGCCAAGCAGGTTCGCCTGCGACTCGTACACATCGACTTTTGGTCGGCAGTGCGCAACTCATTCGTGGTGGCGCTGTCGCTGTCGGTTCTGTTGCTCATCTTTAACCTGTTGACCTGGTTGCTCCTCACGGTTCTCGGCGTCGTCGACATCGTCAACAACACGATCAGCCAGATCATCGGTGTTGACTTCCTCGGGCTTACCGACCTCATGTCGTTCCCGTCGATGATCGTCTTCACCTTGCTGACCGCTTTGGTCAACATCATTTGTGGCACTGCGCTCGGCGCGCTGGGGTCGATCGCGTTCAACTACATCGCGCGAATCACCGGCGGACTTCGCGTCGCGTTCACGAACGATTAAGGCGCGATTTTCGCGACCGGGCAATCTTTGATAGGCTCGGTGAGGTTTCGGGGCTATAGCTCAGGCGGTTAGAGCGCTTCGCTGATAACGAAGAGGTCCCAGGTTCAAGTCCTGGTAGCCCCACTCGATTCCACAAGAATCGTATGTTGGGGGCTTAGCTCAATTGGTAGAGCGCCTGCTTTGCAAGCAGGAGGTCAGGGGTTCGATTCCCCTAGCCTCCACAACATGTTTCACCTGGTCGCGCCATAGACTTTAGGCGTGAATGACACCAAGAACCGCAGTGTTTCCGCCCGGTTCAGCCGGACGCTTGAACGGTGGGGCGAGAGCATCACGTCGGCCGTCGGCACGATGTGGACAGCAATCGCATTCGCCCTTCTCGCGCTGATTTCCCTTCCCGGCGCAATCGCGTCGGGCAATATCGTCGTGATCGTCGCCTGGATCGCGCAGACATTCTTGCAGCTGGTCTTGCTTCCGATCATCATGGTCGGTCAGAACGTACAGAGCCGCGCAACCGAAAAGCGCGACAACGAAACGCACGCGGCGGTCATGGCGGCACACCGCGAAACGCAGGAGATCCTGCGCGAGTTGCACGCTCGCAACGGCAAGTAGCTTGTCGTGAACCGTCGAACGATTCTGCTGTTCCTCGCCGTCGGTGTCGTCTGGGGAATCCCCTATTACTTCATCGCCATCGCCGGCCAAAGCTTTTCGACCGTTTCGGTTGTGTGGATGCGTGTCGTCATCGGCGCACTGTTCCTTCTTCCCGTCGCATTGAAGCGCGGGGTTCTCAAGGACACGATCAAGCACTGGCCGTGGGTGCTGTTTTTTGCCGTCGTCGAGATGGTCGGGCCGTGGTACTTCATTACGGAAGCCGAACGACACGTACCGACGAGTCTCGTGGGTTTGATGATGACGACCATCCCCTTTATCTCGGCCGCCATCACGGGAATCTTCCTCGGTGATAAGGCTGCTGGCCACCCGCTCACGGTTGTTGGATTGGTCGTCGGATTCACCGGAGTGGTCTCGCTGATTGGAATCGATGCGCTCAGCGGCCACATTGAACTCGGTCCGACGATGCTGTTGGTGCTGACGGCACTCTGTTATGCGATTGCCCCGATTGTGGCAAACCGCAAGATGCCGACGACGTCGACGCTGGGAGTCACGGCTGTTTCCTTGGCGATGGTGGCGGTGATTTACACACCGTTTGCTCTCGTGTCGCTGCCCGCCGACTTGGCTGCCGGTCCGACACCGCAATCATGGATTTCCATCGTCATTCTTGGTGTGGTGTGTTCGGCTCTTGCGTTTGTTTTGTACTTCGCTTTGATTCGCGAGGTCGGCCCCCGTCGATCGACGCTCATCACGTACCTCAACCTGCTCGTCGCAGCGATTCTTGGTGTCCTGTTCCTTGCCGAACCGATCACTCCGGGAATCCTCGTCGGCCTTCCCCTCATCGTGGTCGGCTCGTACCTTGCTGGTCGAGACCGCGAACCTTACGTCCGCAAGCGCGAACGGGCTAATCGATGACCTGGGTTACGCGGGCACCTGTCGAAGCGGACCTCGCCGAACTGCGCGATCTGATCGATGCGCAGGAGAGTTGGCTGGATCCGAAACACAAGCCCGCCAGTCCGTCCTGGCCGTTCGAGTTGCTGCGAGGGTACGTCGATGAACCACGCAACCAAGTGTGGTGTGATGAGTCCGGCGCGATCGTGGCATGGGCGAGCATTCAAGCGGACAAGCACCGCGAGCGGCTCGACATCGAAATTTTTCGCACCCCAGGTTTTTCCGATGCGTCGATTGTGTGGGACTGGTGCCGTGATGCCGCCGCAACGGAATTCCCCGGCTGGATCGTGTGGCCGACCATCAATTATCGGGACGACGAGATGGCCGCGGTTCTCCGTGCAACCGGTTATGACCTCATCCGTCGATATTTCCTTTTGACACGACCGCTCGGAAATGACGAGTACCCCGCTCTCCCCGCGGGAGTGACCATTGATGTCATGCGAACCGACGAAGATTTCGCTGAGTGGCATGCTGCACACCAGGATTCGTTTTCGAAGCACTTCGGGTTCACCCCGCGGCCAGCGGAGCAGTGGATTCCACACAACCTCGAAGCGGATGCAGCAGACCCCGAGGGGCGTTTTCTGCTTCGCGTGAACGGGGTTGTCGCGGGCTTCGTTGTGTGTACTAACGACAACGCTCACGAGAATGGCGGTTATGTTCACCTCTTGGGCGTGCGGCACGCATTCCATCACCGCGGATTCGGAGAACTGCTGCTCCGGTGGGCGTTTGCGTATTCATCGTCACGCGGTTTCGCCGACATCGATCTCTCGGTGGATACCGGCAATGAATCCGGCGCGCTTGCGCTGTATGAGCGGGTTGGCTTCGGACCCATGTCCGAGTTCCATCTTTACGCGCTGAGCTAGACCGCGAGAGACCCCGAAGCCAGTGCGCGAGCAAGAGCCACCCAGCGTGGCCGACGAATGACATAGAACGCTCGAACCAGGAGCCACAACGCGGGAGTCAGGATTCCGCCATCGAACGTCACGCGATCGTAAATTCGGGATGTTGAATCGGTGAGCGGCGTCACAGTGATGCGGTGATTCCAGGAACGGATCGGTCCCCCGTGTTCACGGGTCGAAAATTCGTGTTCGGCATCGTCTAGTCGTGCGAACGTCAGGGTGTGTTTGGACATCGGCAGGAATCCCAGCAGGAACATCCACCCGGTGACCGTTTCGCCCTCGAACCAGCGCGCGGTTCGATCAGCGACAACCGGCCAGCGCACCAGACCGCGTGACACAAACCGGAAACCGACAGGCGACGTGACGCCCGACCACACCGTTTCCGCGTTCGCAGGAACATCGATGGAGAGCGACACGGTGGGCATGCTCTCAGCCTATGTGTAAGCCCAGCGGCTACGCAGTGGGGAACGTGGCGGTCGCGATGATCCCGCTGTCGCGGGCGCGAGGCGCGAGCGAGACTGTGGCACCGCCGAGTTCGGCGAGGTGCTTGACGATGGCAAGTCCGAGGCCGGTGCCCTCACTAGTGGAATCGGCGCGCCAAAAGCGGTCGAAGGCACGTTCGCACTGTTCTGCCGTCAAACCAGATCCCGAGTCGATGACCTCGACCACCGCTGACGATGAGGCGTTTCGAACGCGAACCAGAACCGCGGTGCCCGAGGGGCTGTGTGCAATCGCGTTGTCGATGTAATTGTCAATGATTTGCTCTGTTGCCGAGGGAATTGCGCGTGCCATGGCGGTTGTGTCTCCGTCGTACGCCATCGTGATGCCGCGTTCTTCGGCGAGTGCACGCCATGACTCGACGCGCTCGCGAGCGATTGCCGCGACATCGACTGTGGTGACGGTCGACGCCCCACCTTCGGCGCGCGCAATCGCGAGCAACCCTTCGACGATCGCGTTGAGGCGTTCGACCTCGGCTTCCGCGTCGGCAATACGGTCGTTTGCAACGTTCGCGGTCTTGGGGAGGGATTCCCGTGCGCGCTCAAGTCGAAGCAGGAGTGCGGTCAAGGGGGTTCGAAGCTGGTGGGACGCATCCGCAGCAAAAGCCCGCTGTTGGCGAATTAGGGATTCGAGTTTGTCGGCCATCGCGTTGAACGCATTGGTCAACGACGCGATTTCGCTGGTGCCGTGTGCCTCGGGCAATCGGGCCGAGAAGTCGCCGGCAGCGAGTGAATTGGTTTGCTTTTCGATGCGTCGCAAAGGACGAATGACGACACCGGAGAGCACCCACGACAGGACGATTGACAACAGAATTGCGGCGCCACCGACCCACCACAGGAACTGAGTTTGAGCAGCGACTGCGGTGTCGATACCTCCGTGGGGGAAGCTCAGTCGAACGGTGCCGTAGATGTTGGATCCGCTGATGATGGGGACGGCGACGTACACAAGATTGGACTGCAGGGTGTCGGACCAACGTTCCCCGGACGAAACGTTTCCGACCAGTGCGGCCGAGATCTCGGGACGATTGGTGAAGTCGTCGCCGACCGCCAGCTCGGCGGGGTTACTCGTCAGGACCGAAATGCCCTGCGCATCCGTAACGATGACTTCGGTGCCCTTCGAGTCGGCGTATTTGGTGATGAGGTTCGTCAAAGTTGTGCGCGCGGAATCCAGTGGCGCTGGGTCCGACAGGAACTCTTCAACGCGACCACCCAGAACGAACGCGTCGCGCTCAAACTCGGTGATGACCTTGCGCTGCTCGGTCTTCACCACATAGTCATAGGTGATGTAGCCCTGTCCGACGGCCAGCGTGGCACTGAGACCGAGGAGCGAGGCGAGAAACAGCTTCCTCATCGAACCACCTTGAGGGCGAAGCCGACACCGCGGACGGACTCGACCCACTCGGGGTCACCGAGCTTTTTGCGGATTGAGGCGACGTGGGCGTCGAGAGTCTTGGTCGTCCCGTACCAAGTTGTCTGCCATACGTCTCGCAGGATGTCCGCCCTTCGGAATACGGTTCCCGGTTCGTGGGCGAGGTATTCGAGCAGGTCGAATTCTTTCGGGGTGAACGCAATGTCGACTCCATCGAGCGAGACGGTTCGAGTCTTGGAGTCGAGCACGAGTGACCCGACGGTGAAGTGCGTGATGGGCGCCGACGTACCCAGTGCGCGACGCATGACGGCGTGGATGCGAGCAATCAATTCCTTGATGCCGAACGGCTTGACCAGGTAATCGTCTGCACCCAGCTCGAGAACGTCAACGCGGTCCATTTCGGTTTCTCGCGCACTGGCGACAATGATCGGCACGTGTGAGAACGCGCGAATCTGACGGCACACCTCGGTCCCGTCGATGTCGGGAAGACCCAGGTCGAGGATGACTGTGGTGATTCCGCCCCGCTTGACCTTGGCGACCGCCTCGTTTCCGGACACAACGTGGTCGACGGCATAACCGTTGTCACGAAGGCCGTCGAGCAAGGCGTCGGCAATCGCGCGGTCATCTTCAACAAGCAGAATTGTCATATATATGACTGTGCCACGAATGGAGAGCGCCTGCATCTAGGGGCAAAAGGTTCATGGGGAATCTTTGACGTTTCTTTGATAAACCTCGTTGTCCTCGAGTCCGGGGGTTGCGACACTGAAGACATGAACATCCAAGTACCCCTCCTCCTCATCGGGATCACGGCGACAACTGGCGTTGGTGTTGGCACGATTGCCGCAAACACCGGAGCCATCTCGATTAGCGATCTTTCGACTCTGACGAGCGGCACCTCCTCGGTGCCCGACGTGCAGACGCCCGTCGACATCATCGTTCCGGTCCTTGAGGTTCCCGGTGCACCTGCTCCGACCGCCACCGCAGCCGAGGCGCCCGCCGCCGAGACCGCGGGCAGCACGGGGTCGACTACGTCGACGAAGAAGTCGTCAGCGAAGAAGGCCTCCTCGGGATCGACCGCGAGCAACTCGTCGTCCACGACGTCGACCACTCATGCGACAAGCTCGGGTTCGACAACTGCTGGTTCGACTAGTGGAAACGGCCGCAGCGACGATGACGACGAAGACGAAGGTCGCGAGCACGAAGACGAGCACGAAGACGGCGAGGACGACGATTAACATGGCTGGATTTATCGCACCGAAGGCACGAGTCCTCACCACGATCGTGACCGTTGCCGCGCTGGTCGGCGGAGTCGCCGCGATGGAGGCACAGGCCGCCGAGAAGGCACACCAAGAGGCCGTCGCTGCAGCGAAGATTGCCAAGGCGGAGGCAGAGGCAAAAGCCGCGGCGGATGCCAAGGCCGCCGCTGAAGCAAAGGCTGCAGCTGATGCCGCCGCCGCTGCCGCTGCGAAGGCCGCGGCCAAAGCTGCGAAGGCGAAAGCAGCCGCGAAGGCGTACCGCAAGTCACCGACGAAGACCTCCTCTGGATCGTCGTCGAGTTCGAGTTCGAGCTCGAGCTCAAACGGAACATCGAGTGGTTCCCGATAACAACTGGGCATCGAATATCGCGGCCGACGCACTTCGAGCAGCTCACACCCCTGGCGGCAGCGTCGTTCTCACGCGCGAATTT
>JAHEDU010000029.1 GCA_024641015.1 Micrococcales bacterium | reverse complement strand
TGTCGAAGTCGGGAACCCTGACGTACCAGATGATGTTCGAGCTTCGCGACATCGGATTCTCGACCGCCATCGGTATCGGCGGCGACCCGATCATCGGAACCACCCACATCGACGCGCTCGCGGCGTTCGAGGCCGACCCCGACACCAAGGCGATCGTCATGATCGGTGAAATCGGTGGCGACGCTGAAGAGCGTGCTGCTGACTACATCAAGGCGAACATCACGAAGCCCGTCGTCGGATATGTCGCCGGATTCACCGCGCCCGAGGGCAAGACCATGGGTCACGCCGGTGCGATCGTGTCGGGTTCGTCGGGCACCGCCCAGGCGAAGAAGGAAGCGCTTGAGGCTGCCGGCGTTCGCGTTGGGAAGACCCCGAGCGAAACCGCGCGTCTTATGCGCGAGGTCATCGCGGCTCTGTAACCGTGCCTCGCGGGCTCGTCACACTCTTCGTCGCCCTGGAGGCGTTGTTTGTGGTGGGCATCGGAATCGGCATTGCGCTGGTCCCGCTGCTTGTTGGATGGGCGTCCGTCAACCACTTTCAGGCGACCCCGCTCGACATTTGGCAACTCGCTGTTCAGGTGTGGGCGTTGGGTCACGGTGTTCCGCTGCACGTCAACCTGACGGGAATCGATTCGATAGTTCCAGCGGAAATGGCCGTGTTCGACATTACGTTGTCGTTGTTGGGGTGCGCACTCATCACTGCGCTCCTCGCGGTCCGTGCCGGTCGTCGAATCGCCGACACCGAGGACTCTCCGGTCGTCGGCGGGATGCTCGTCGCGTTCGTTGCCGTGCTCGTCGGGCTCGCGTTGTGGACCGGGCAATCCGCGACCGTCAACGTTCACGTGACGGTCGGCACCATCAAGATCCTCATCCCGTTCATCATCGGGCTTCTCTATGGGTGGAAGCCGTGGCGACTTTTCGAGGACCGCAATCCGGTCAGAGACTTGATTCCCGAGGACTGGCGTGACGTCATCGTCACCGCCGGACGAATCGCGATCGCTGCGATCCTCGGTCTCATCGTGGTTGCCGCGCTCGTCCTCACGTTTTGCATCGTCACCGGATTCGCGTCGGAAATCGCCTTGTACGAAGCCATCCACGGCGAGTTCCTCGGTGGACTCGTCATCACCGCCGCCCAACTTCTCGCGCTTCCCACAGTCCTCGTGTGGACCATGGCGTGGCTCATCGGCCCGGGTTTTTCATTGGGGCTGGGAACTCTCGTGACGCCGTTCTCAGCAACGGTTGGCGCATTCCCTGCAATTCCATTGCTGGGAGCCATCCCCACCAACTCGGTCGTCGTCGGCTGGCCGATCGTGATCGTTCCTGCACTGATCGTCGCCCTCGTTGCGGCACGACTGTCGTGGGGCATCGTCGAGAAAGCCGGCTACTTCGACACGACGGGCGCGACGGATTACATCCGACTCGGTGTGCTCGGACTCGTGACGGCAATCATCTCGGCCGTCGTGATCTTCGTTGTCGGGGCGTTCGCATCCGGGTCTGCAGGCCCTGGTCGATTCGTCTTCGTCGGCGTTGACCCCTCCGACCTCGCCTTCGCATGGTTCGGAATCGTCCTGTTCGGCACTCTCGCCGGCTCGGCCGCGAGGCTCATTCGCCCGCTTCCGCGCGAGGTCGCCCACTCTGTCCACATCCGCACTCGGTAAACTTGCACCCATGGTGCGGGTCGTGGTTCTCATTTCGGGTAGTGGCTCGAACCTCCGCGCCTTCCTCGATTCTTGCGCGTCGGGGGACATCCCGGCTGAGGTCGTTGCCGTCGGAGCCGACGTCGACGCGGCCGGTCTCGACCACGCACGCCACTACGGAATCCCGACCTTCATCGAGCCCCTCGAGCGTGGCGCCGCCCGTGACGCGTGGGGCGAACGGCTTGCCGACCGTGTTGCGGAATTCGAGCCCGACCTCGTCATCCTGTCCGGGTTCATGCGACTCGTCCCCGCTGGGTTCGTCCACCGCTTCGCGCCCATGCTGTTGAACACGCACCCGGCTTTCCTTCCGGAATTCCCCGGTGCGCACGCCGTTCGTGATGCGTTCGAGGCGGGCGTCGCCGAAACGGGTGCGAGCGTCATCGTCGTTGACGACGGAGTCGACACGGGTCCGATCTTGGCTCAGCGTCGCGTGCCTGTGCGCGACGGAGACACCGAAGAAACTTTGCACGACCGCATCAAAGTTGTTGAACGAGAACTACTCGCCGAAGTCGTCCGTGACATCGCGAACCGAGAATCCGCAATCGAGGAGAACTAGATGGTTTCCGCACTTCCTGCCCCCGACCGCCAGCGTGACCGTGTTCAGATCCGCCGTGCGCTGATTTCGGTCAGCGACAAGACCGGTCTGATTGACCTCGCTTCGGCGCTGTCGGGTGCAGATGTCGCTCTCGTCTCAACCGGTTCGACGTGTCAAACGATTCGCGATGCAGGGTTCGCCGTTCAGGAAGTCAGTGAAGTGACGGGCTTCCCCGAATCGCTCGACGGTCGCGTCAAGACGCTGCACCCCGCGATCCACGGCGGAATTCTCGCTGACCTTCGGTATGACTCGCACGTCGACCAGCTCAACGAACTGGGGATCGAAGCATTCGACCTCATCGTGGTGAACCTGTATCCGTTCGTTGCGACGGTGGCGTCGGGGGCTCCGGCAGAGACCGTCATCGAGAACATCGACATCGGTGGGCCGGCGATGGTTCGCGCTTCCGCCAAGAACCACAACAACGTCGCCATTGTTGTCGACCCAGCTGACTACGGTCAGATCGTCGAGGCGATTGCGGTCGGTGGAACCACCGTCGAACAGCGACGAGTTCTCGCGGGCAAAGCCTTTGCGCACACGGCGGGGTACGACTCGGCCGTTGCGACCTGGATGCAAAACGAATACCCGCACGACGAATCGGGATTTGCGCCCGCACTTCGCGTTGCCGCGGACAAGCTCGACACCCTCCGCTACGGCGAGAACTCGCACCAGGCGGCGGCGCTGTACGGAAACGTCGGCGGTGCCGGAATCGCCCAGGCCGTTCAGCTTCACGGCAAAGAGATGTCCTACAACAATTTCGTTGACGCGGACGCGGCGCTTCGCGCGGCGTTTGACCACGAGCGACCCGCGGTCGCCATCATCAAGCACGCGAACCCCTGTGGGATTGCGGTCGCTGACGACATCGCGGAGGCCCACGCCCGTGCCCACGCGTGCGACCCCGTTTCAGCATTCGGCGGCGTGATTGCGGCGAACCGCGTGATTACGGCGGCAGCGGCCTCGTCCATTGTGGACATCTTTACCGAGGTCATCGTTGCACCCGGCTTTGAGCCAGCCGCACTTGAGATCCTCACTGCGAAGAAGAACCTTCGACTCCTTCAGCTGCCCGATGGGTATGCGCCGGAAGGTCGAGAGGTCCGACAGATCTCGGGCGGATTCCTTGTCCAGCACGCCGACCGCCATTTCGCACCGTCGCTTGAATGGACCCTCGTCACGGGCGAACCGGCAGACGCAGCCACAATCGCCGACCTCGAATTCGCGTGGAGCGCGTGCCGTGCCGTGAAGTCGAACGCAATCCTCCTTGCAAAGGACGGCGCCTCGGTTGGTGTCGGGATGGGTCAAGTCAATCGCGTTGACTCGTGCCACCTTGCGGTTTCCCGTGCGGGCGAGCGTGCGACCGGTTCGGTCGCCGCAAGCGACGCGTTCTTCCCGTTCGCTGACGGACTTCAGGTCCTGCTCGACGCGGGAGTTACCGCCGTCGTTCAGCCCGGCGGATCAGTTCGCGACGAGGAAGTCATCGCGGCAGCTAAAGCAGCCGGCGTCACCATGTACTTCACTGGTGAGCGCCACTTCTTCCACTAGTCCCTTACGGGGTCGCCCAGGAAAAGTCCGTGCGGGTCAGCGGGCTGTGCACCGCTGAGACAACTGCGTCCACGTTGGTCTTCAACGCGATTTGAATCGCCTCGGTGACATCGGTACCGGCTGGCTGTCCGATCGCGACGACGAACTCGTCGAATTTTGACTCGGGTACCGTGTGGTAACAATCGTCACCGCCCGAGTCGACCATGAATTCGAACCCCTCGTCGGTTCGCTTTGCCGTGACCCACGGCTTCTTGCCGCTGGAATCATATGGTGATTGCATCTTCTCCTCTTTTCTCTCGTTTCTCCTTCGAGAGTAAGCGGAGGCTATGACAGAAAATTCCTAGATTTCGCGGCGGTGGGCGGCGATCCACGCCGCCGATTCCGCGAGACTCAGAGCGCTTGTCGCGACACCGAGGATGTACTCGAACGAGTCGTCTTCGGTGGCGACGATCTCCCAGCCGTTGAGCTCGAGAAAGTAGTTGAGCCCGAACCAAGCCGAGCGCTTGTTTCCGTCAAAGAATGGATGGTTCTTCGCGAGCGACTCCATGAGTGCGGCGCCTTTGAGGTCAATCGACGGGTACGCCGGATCACCGAAAAGGCTGGTTTCCGGGCGCGCGAGAGCAGATTGAACAAGCCCCAAATCGCGAACGACGAAGCCTTGACGTTCGCACTGCTTGACGAAAACCTCTAGGTCGAGGTAGCGGGTCATGCGTCAGCGAGGCGAGTCAGCAAGGCTGCATCGCGAGTGGCGATACGGTCAAAGATGCGCTCGGCCTCGCGCATGGCGTCCTCGCGTTCGAATCGATCGCTGAGGATGTCGATGATGATCTGGTTGCGGGACTTGCCGGAGTTCTCCGAGAGTTCCGCGAGGCGGGCGTCAATTGCCTCCGGTAAACGCAGTGTGCTTGCCATGGGAAAATGATACCACGGTGGTGGCAAACTGGTACCACGGTGGTGGCAGGTGAATCAGACCTGAATTTCCCCGATGATCTCGCCGTATTCGGTTTCGCCGACGGGCGTGAAGCCGATTCGGGTGAAGAAGTCGCCCGGGCCCATGTCGCCGGCCTCCCAGATGACGGTGATGCGCTGGAAACCGCGGGCGCGTGCCTCGTCGAGAAGGGCCTGCACGGCGAAGCGGCCGACGCCCTTGCCCTGCCATTCGGCGGCAACGTTGATTCGCCACAGGCAGGCACGGAATTCTTCGCGCGGGTGACCCGAATCGAAGTTGCCACGGATGAACCCGACGACGTCGTTTCCGGCGAGGACGACCCTCGCCCAGGTCGTGCTGGGGTTGGTGAACGCGTCCGCCATCGAGTACGACACGGGGGCGATGAAGTTCTGCTGGCCGGGTCGGAGGGTCAGGTTGTTCGCCGCGACAATCGTCGATGCGCTGAGTTCTGCGAGACGGAAATCGGTCATGAGTCAAGCCTACGGCGGAAGTAGAATGAGAGGAACGCGTGTAACGAAAGGCTCAACGTGGAGAAAATCAAGGTAGACGGAGTAGTTGTCGAACTCGACGGCGACGAAATGACCCGCATCATCTGGCAGTTCATCAAGGACCGCCTCATCCACCCGTACCTCGACCTCACGCTCGAGTACTACGACCTTTCGATTCAGAAGCGCGACGAAACTGACGACCAGATCACAATCGACGCTGCGAAGGCGATTCAGAAGCACGGCGTCGGCGTCAAGTGCGCGACGATCACCCCCGATGAAGCGCGCGTGAAGGAATTCAGCCTCAAGAAGATGTGGAAGAGCCCGAACGGCACGATCCGCAACATCCTCGGTGGGGTCATCTTCCGCGAGCCGATCATCATCTCGAACATCCCGCGACTCGTTCCCGGGTGGAACAAGCCGATCATCGTCGGCCGTCACGCGTTCGGTGACCAGTACCGCGCGACCGACTTCACGTTCGACCGCCCCGGAACGCTGACGATTTCGTTCCAGCCCGAAGACGGCTCGGAAGCGCAGTCGTTCGAAGTCTTCCAGGCGCCCGGTGCCGGTGTCGCGATGGCGATGTACAACCTCGACGAGTCGATCCGCGACTTCGCGCGCGCATCGCTCAACTACGGCCTCGCTCGTAACTACCCCGTCTACCTGTCGACCAAGAACACGATTCTCAAGGCGTACGACGGTCGATTCAAGGACATCTTCCAGGAAATCTTCGACGCCGAATTCGCAGACAAGTTCGCTGCGGCTGGCATCACCTACGAGCACCGTCTCATCGACGACATGGTCGCGAGCGCGATGAAGTGGGAGGGCGGATACGTTTGGGCCACCAAGAACTACGACGGTGACGTGCAGTCGGACACGGTCGCACAGGGATTCGGTTCACTCGGTCTGATGACCTCGGTCCTCACGACTCCCGACGGAAAGATTGTTGAAGCGGAAGCCGCACACGGAACCGTCACGCGCCACTACCGCGACCACCAGGCTGGCAAGCCGACGTCGACGAACCCGATTGCGTCGATCTACGCGTGGACGCGCGGACTTCAGCACCGCGGCAAGTTGGACGGCAACCAGAAGCTCATCGATTTCGCGACGACTCTCGAAGAGGTCGTTGTCGAGTCGGTCGAGGCCGGCCACATGACGAAGGACCTCGCTGTTCTCGTCGGGCCTAACCAGAAGTGGGAGACCACCGAGGAATTCCTCGCGACTCTCGACGCCAACCTGCAGAAGCGACTCGCTCAGTAGCGAGCTTGTTGTGACCGCCGTCGCGCTCGTCCGGCGATACCCCCTGGTGGGTCTCGCGCTCGTCGTGGCGGCGCTCGGCGGTGTGCTCGAGTGGTTGGGTCAGCCGGTCGTCACCGCGTGGGTGTTGTCGATCTTCAGCCTCGCCGTAGCAGCCCGTCAGGGTTGGCAAATGGTGCGCGCAATGATGCGTGGTCATGTCGGACTCGATGTTCTTGCGGTGACCGCAATTGTCGCAACGGTTGCCGTCGGTGAACACTGGGCGAGTCTCGTCATCGTCATCATGCTCAGCGGCGGCGAGGCGCTCGAAGACTTCGCCGCGGGTCGCGCCGAGCGTGAACTGAGTGCACTTCTCGAGCACGTTCCACAGGTCGCCCACCGCTATCGCGCCGACGGGTCAACCGAAGACATCCCCGTTGCCCAGGTCGCGGTCGGCGATCGCTTGTTGGTTCGGCCCAGCGAGATTGTCCCCGTGGACGGTTCGCTCGTGAGCGTGACGGGAACATTCGATGAGTCATCCCTGACAGGCGAAAGCCTTCCCGTCGAAAAGGTTGACGGGGACACCGTGATGTCGGGGTCTCTCAACGGTTTCGGTGCGGTGGACATCGTGGCGACGGCGCTCGCCGCCGACTCGCAGTACCAGCGGATTGTTGAGCTCGTGAAGCAGGCGAAGGGAAGCAAGGCGCCGCTCGTTAGGTTGGCCGACCGCTATGCGGTTCCGTTCACGCTTGTGTCGTATGCGATTGCCGGAATTGCGTGGTGGTTCGGTGGTGACCCGCAACGCTTCGCTGAAGTCCTTGTCGTGGCGACACCGTGTCCGCTGTTGATCGGTGCACCGGTCGCGTTCATGGCCGGGATGTCGAGCGCCGCGAAGTCGGGAATCGTCGTCAAGAACGCGGGAACTCTCGAGCGCCTCGCGCGGGCGAAGACCGTCGCCTTCGACAAGACCGGCACGCTCACACACGGGACACCTCGTGTGGTCGCGGTTACGCCCGTGGGCATGGAACCCGACGAATTGCTCGTGCTGGTGGGGTCGGCGGAACAGTACTCGTCGCACGTTCTCGCGGGTGCTCTGCGTGACGCAGTCGCCGAACGCGAACTTCCCCTGAAGGAAGCAGTTGACGCCAAGCAGGTCGCGACCCACGGTGTTCAGGCGGTCATTGATGGCCGCACGGTGTTTGTCGGCAAGCCGAAGTACGTTGCGGAAATCGCGACGGGCGTCCCCGAACTAGACCTCGTCGCGGGTGAAGCCGCGGTGTATGTCTCGATCGATGGCCGTTTTGCCGGTTCGGTCACGCTGCGTGACGAGATTCGCCCCGACGCTCCCGCGACCCTGCACGCTCTTCGAACGCTCAAGGTCGAACACGTCATGATGCTGACGGGGGACATCGCACCGGTGGCCGCGCACGTCGGAGCCGAGCTCGGGATCGACGACGTTCGCCCCGAATGTCTGCCGGAAGACAAGGTCACGGCGGTACGCGACGCACAGCCGCGGCCGGTGGTCATGGTTGGTGACGGTGTGAACGATGCTCCCGTCCTTGCCGTGTCCGATGTCGGGATTGCGATGGGCGCGAAAGGATCGACGTCGGCCGCCGAAAGTGCGGACATCGTCATCCTGCTCGACGACATTTCGCGAGTTGCCCGAGCCGTCTCAATTGGCCAGCGAACCGTCAACATCGCGCTGCAATCCATCTGGTGGGGGATCGGCTTCTCGGTCGCGCTCATGGGCGTCGCCGCGGCCGGCTACCTGCCCGCAATTGCCGGTGCCGCCATGCAGGAACTCGTCGACCTCATCTCGATTCTTGGTGCACTTCGCGCGCTCCGCGCCGGGCAAGCGCGTCTCGACGGCATTGCCGGCGGGCGATAGTGTCGAACTCGTGAGCAGCGAAGCCCAATCGACCGACCGTTTTCCCTGGGCGGCAATGGCAGCAATCGGGTTCACTGTTTTTGCCACGGTCACATCCGAGTTTCTGCCCACGGGGATGCTTCCCAACATGTCGGCCGACCTCGACGTCAGCACCTCGCAAATCGGGTTTCTCGTCTCGGTGTGGGCGGCGACGGTCGTCCTCACCGCGATCCCGTTGTCCCTGACCACACGGCGATTCAGCCGAAAGTCGCTCCTCATCACCTCGGTGACGCTGTTCACCGTGTCGAACGTGATGGCGTCCCTCGCGGCGACGTACGAGGTGCTGTTCGCGTCGCGCATCATCGGCGGGCTCGGAAACGGGATGTTCTGGATGATCGCAACGGGATATGTGACCACGATGCTTCCGTCGCAATGGCGCTCGCGGGGATTCCTCTTCATCTCTGCCGGGGCAAACCTCGCGTTCATCGCGGGGCTTCCGCTCGGGTCGGCGCTGTCCGCCATCTCGGACTGGCGATCGGCCTTCCTCATTATGACGGCCCTGACCCTCGGCGCCAGCGTCAGCCTGTATTTCCTGTTGACACCCGTTCCCAATCCACACGCCGAAAATTCCGAGGAGCGGCACTCCGTTCTCCGCGACCCCTCGTTCCGCATGGTTCTGCTGTGTGTTGCGGGCGTCTTCCTCGTCGTCGGAGGCGGCAACCTGTTCTATCCCTACATCGCACCGTTCCTCATCGAGGTGTCCCACTTCACGACCCTGACGGTCGCGGCGCCCCTCGCCGCCTACGGAGTTGGCGGGACGATCGGAATCGTCGTCGCTGAACGTCTCGGCCGAAACCCTCACAAACTGTCGCGAAACCTTGCCGTCGCGATTCTGTACATGGCATCGATGATGGTCGTCCTCAACCTCGTTGCCGGCACACAACCCGCCGCGATCGTTGCGGTCGCCTTGTGGAGCCTCGGGTTCGCGGTCACAGAGCCACTCTTTGGGCAGTACATCATGGAACTCGCCAGCCCCAAGCTTCGCGACTTTGCGGGCGCCATGCGCACGACGGCGTGGAACCTGGGAATCGGAAGTGGTTCGTTCATCGGCGGAGTGCTGCTGGTTCCGCTCGGAATCGCTGCGTTGCCGTACCTCGGCGCGGGAGTTCTCGTGCTCGGCGCGAGCGTTGCCATCATCGCGAGGCGCAGGGAACGAGCGCTGTTCGCAAACTAGAATGGGAACACAAACACCCGTTCTGCGAGGAGAACCGTGACCGATCGCCAGCACTCCAGTTTCAACGCCCCTCTGTCCGAGGTTGACCCCGAAATTGCTGAGGTGCTGAACCTCGAGCTCGGTCGCCAGCGTGACTACCTCGAGATGATTGCATCCGAGAACTTCGTTCCCCGCGCGGTGCTTCAGGCGCAGGGCTCGGTCCTCACCAACAAGTACGCCGAGGGATACCCCGGTAAGCGTTACTACGGTGGGTGTGAATTCGTCGACATTGCCGAGTCGCTGGCTATCGAGCGCGCCAAATCGCTCTTCGGCGCCGCGTACGCCAACGTTCAGCCCCACTCGGGTGCGACGGCGAATGCGGCCGTCCTGCACGCCATCGCAACCAAGGATGACACGATCCTCGGCCTCGAACTCGCCCACGGTGGTCACCTCACTCACGGCATGAAGCTCAACTTCTCTGGTCGCCTCTACAACGCCGTCTCGTACGGCGTCGACCCCGAGACGTTCCTCATCGACATGAACGTCGTTCGTGACAAGGCCCTCGAGCACAAGCCGCAGGTCATCATCGCGGGTTGGAGCGCCTACCCCCGACACATCGACTTCGCCGCATTCCGCGCAATCGCTGACGAGGTCGGAGCCAAGTTGTGGGTCGACATGGCTCACTTCGCGGGGCTCGTTGCAGCCGGACTTCACCCCAGCCCGGTCCCGTACGCCGACGTGGTGTCGACGACGGTACACAAGACCTTGGGCGGTCCTCGTGCGGGACTCATCCTGTCGCGTGACGAGGAACTGGGCAAGAAGCTCAACTCGGCCGTCTTCCCTGGGCAGCAGGGTGGGCCTCTCATGCACGTCATCGCCGCAAAGGCGACAGCGTTCAAGTTCGCCGCGTCGGACGAGTTCAAGGACCGCCAGCAGCGCACCATTCGCGGTGCGCAGATCCTTGCGGAGCGCCTGACGTCGGCGGACGCAAAGGGCGCAGGCCTTGACGTTCTCACCGGCGGTACTGATGTTCACCTGGTTCTCGCGGACCTTCGCAACTCTGCTGTCAACGGTCAAGAGGCGCAGGACTTGCTCGACGAGGTTGGCATCACCGTCAACCGCAACGCGGTCCCGTTCGACCCTCGCCCGCCGATGGTCACCTCGGGTGTTCGAATTGGAACCGCCGCACTTGCAACTCGCGGATTCGGTGAAGCCGAGTTCGTTGAGGTCGCTGACATCATCGCTCAGGCATTAATGCCGAACCCCGACATCGCTGCTCAGCGTGCCCGTGTCAAGACGTTGACCGAGGCGTTCCCGCTGTACCCCGGTCTCGTTCAGTAAGGCGCCCATGACGGCACGGATCCTTGACGGCACGGCTACTGCCGCCGCTATCAAGGACGACCTGACGGTGCGCGTTGCGAAGCTGGCTGAACGCGGAGTCGTTCCCGGGCTCGCCACTGTACTGGTCGGAAGCGACCCCGGGTCCCAGTGGTACGTCGGTGGAAAGCACAAGGACTGTGCCGAAGTGGGAATCGCGTCGATTCGGCGTGATTTGCCGGAGGAAACAACCCAGGCCGAACTCGAAGCGGTGATCGACGAGCTGAACGCGAATCCTGACGTCACGGGATACATCGTCCAGTTGCCGCTGCCCAAGCACCTCGACACGGATGCCATTCTCGAACGAATTGACCCGAACAAGGATGCGGATGGGCTTCACCCGACGAACCTTGGTCGACTGGTCCTTCGCGCATCCGGAGCCATCGATTCGCCGCTTCCCTGCACGCCGCGCGGAGTCATCGAACTCGTCGAGCACCACGGGCTCTCGTGGGACGGTCTCAACGTTGTCGTCATCGGCCGCGGTGTGACCGTTGGTCGCCCGATCGGTTCGTTGCTGACGCGTAAGGAAATCAACGCGACGGTCACCCTGACGCACACGGGAACTCGAAACCTTGCCGAGCACCTGCGCGCGGCTGACGTCATTGTTGCGGCTGCCGGCTCGCCGTCGATTGTGACCGCCGAGAACGTGAAGCAAGGCGCGATTGTGCTTGACGTTGGTGTCTCGCGCGTGACGAACCCCGATGGTACGACTCGAATCGCGGGAGACGTCGACCCCGACGTTCGCGACGTCGCAGCGTGGGTCTCGCCGAACCCGGGTGGGGTCGGCCCGATGACCCGCGCTCTGTTGCTGAAGAACGTCGTCGAAATGGCGGAGCGCGCTTAGGGGTTTGCCCCGTTTCGCCCTTGAATGATGCCGTGCATCGACGGCATGACGTGGACGATGACCGCGATGCGGTCGATGATGAGCCAGTTCTCGCCGGACAGCATGATGTGAGTCCGTGCGCGGATGTCGGTGTTGGACTCGAGCTCGGTCTTGACGAAGTCGGAACGGTCGGCGTCGCCCTCGAACAGGTAAAGCTTTGCACCGTCAGCGCACTCGATGGCATCGACCGCGCGCGATTCGTCGATGTCAACCCACGAATCACAGGAACCGCCCGCCGCAACGAACTTGTCACGCACGGTCGCCGCAGATTGCCCCGCACATCCGCTCGTCAGCGCGACACAGACGCCGACAGCAAGCCCAGCGAGCACCCTCGACGGGAGGCGCAGTTCTGGGCGAGTGGGGAGGGACACCTCTTCACGATACGCCCGCTCGGTCAACCGCGGGTGAGGCGCCGCAGTCGGTAATCTGGGGGCATGGCGAAGCTCTATTTCCGATACGGCGCGATGAACAGTGGCAAGAGCACGGCGTTGCTCCAGGCGGCGTACAACTACGCAGAACGCGGCCAGCAGGTTCTCATCGCGAAGCCGCGCGTTGACACCAAGGGCAAGGCGTCCATCGTCTCGCGCCTTGGAGTTGAGCGTGAGGTCAACTTCATCATCGGTCCGCATGACGACGTGCGAACGATGTTCGACGCGTATCGTGCAAACACCAAGTCGACGACGGGTCAGGACGTTGCGTGCCTGCTCATCGATGAAGCCCAGTTCCTGTCGCCCGACCAGGTCGACGACCTGCTGCGCATCGCCATCCTCGAAGACGTCCCCGTTCTCGCGTACGGTATCCGCACCGACTTCCAGACGATCGCGTTCCCTGGCTCGCGCCGCCTTCTCGAAATCGCTCACGCGCTCGAAGAGTTGAAGACGATCTGCCGTTGTGGCCGCAAGGCGATGTTCAACGGGCGCAAGGTGAATGGCGAGTTCATCTTCGACGGAGCCCAGGTCGCGATTGACGGGGTTGACGTCACGTACGAGTCGCTCTGTGGCACGTGTTACCTGCGCGAATCCAAGGGCATGCTCGCCTATGGCTTCAATGCCCCCAGTTCGTTCGTCCCCACTCTGGGGCCGGACGCCGACTTCGCCTAGTCGCTCGTCAGAAGCTGGGTTTCCGCCAGCTCGCGATACAAGGGCACGGTCGACACCAATTCGTCGTGCGTTCCCGCGCCGAGGACATTCCCCTTGTCGAGAACGACAATCTGATCACTGTCGATGACGGTCGACAGGCGGTGTGCGATGACGATGAGGGTTCGGTTGGCGGACACGCGATCGATCGCATCTTTCATCAACTGCTCGTTCAGTCCGTCAAGGCTTGACGTCGACTCGTCGAGCAGGAGGATGGCCGGCGCCATCAACAGCGCACGGGCGATGGCGAGTCGCTGGCGTTCGCCACCCGACAGCAGAACACCGCCTTCGCCGACCTGCGCCTCGAGGCCCGTCTCGGCACGAGTGACAATATTGGACAGGTTCACTTCGGCAAGAACGGCAAGGCACTCCTCGTCCGTCGCGCCAGGGGCGCCGAGAGTCAGGTTGTCACGCACGGTTCCAGCGAGAACCGGGGCGTCTTGCTCGACGTATCCAATGGACGATCGAAGTTCGTGGCGGTCGAGTGCGCGGATGTCGTGTCCGCCGACCGAGATGGTTCCGCTCGTTGCGTCATAGAAGCGTTCGATGAGGGACAGGATTGTCGACTTGCCCGAGCCACTCGGTCCGACCAGCGCGACGCGCTGTCCCGTCGGGACATCGAAGGAGACGTCGTGCAGGATCGGCGTCTCGGGGTTGTACGCGAACGACACATTGCGGAACGACACGGCGGTCTTGCCCAGTCCACTGGCGAGGGTTTCGGTGGGCTTGTCGTTGTCGACCTCGGACGGCAGGTCGATGATCTCGCGGATTCGCCCGAGCGCGCCCAGTGCCTGAGCCACCGAGGTGAACGCTCCAATCGCGGAGCCGAGGGGCATGATCATCATGAACAGGAACAGGATGAACGAGACGAGCTGCGCCACGGTGATAACACCGCTGGCAACACGGAAACCACCCACACCGAGGACGACGAGGAACGACACCTGCATCGCAATGGACGAGATGGGAACGACGAAAGCTGAAATCCGGGCGACGTTGAGCCCTGCGGTCCACGCCTCGCGTGCCTCGTCGTCGACCACTCCGATTTCGCGGTCGACGGCGTTGGCGGCGCGAACGGTGCGAACGGCTGAAATCGAGCGCTCAACGGACGCGGTCAGCGCACCGACACGGTCCTGAGCCAGTCGCGAATACTTGCGGATTCGACGCGACAACACGATGACGACGATCATGGACGCGACGACGACCGAGGACGTCAGCCCGAACAGGATGGCGTCGATGAAAAGCATGGCGATGATGGCGCCGATGAACGTGACGACGCCGCCGATTGCCTCCACGAGTCCTTGGGTCAGGACCGCACGCAGCATCGTCGAATCCGCACCAACGCGCGAGACCAGGTCGCCGGTCCTGCGGGCATCGAACTCGCTGATGGGAAGGTTCAAGAGACGCGACACGAGGTGGCGACGCGACGACAGCACAACGGACTCACCGGTTCGCTGCAAGAGGTAGTGGCGCACACTCGCGAGGACTGCTCCTCCGATGACCAGTCCGATGAGCGCAGGAAGCATCCAGCCCAGATCGTCGCCCGCTTGAACCGACGTGATGACCTGCGAGACGATGAGGGGTTGCGCCAGTGAGGCGCCGGCACCGAGAATGCTCAACCCGATGACGGTGAACAAGATTCCCTTGTGCTCAAGAAGGTAAGGAAGCAGTTGGCGGAAGGTTGCCTTGGGGCCTTCGGGGACTGACCCGCCGGACCTGCGACCGCCACCAAATCGGGGAGTAGCCATGGGTCTAGGATAAGTGTTTGTGTCCCACCCAGTTATCCGAGCAGAGAAGCTCACCAAGGTTTATGGCGATTTCACGGCAGTAAACGGTATTTCCTTCGAAGTCCCTCGTGGCGAATCGTTCGGTTTGCTCGGTCCTAACGGCGCTGGCAAGTCGACTGCGATGAAGATGATCGCCTCTGTTTCGACCCGCACGTCAGGAGTCCTCGAGGTACTGGGGATGGACCCCAACACTCACGGTCCGGACATCCGTGCGCGACTCGGCGTGGTTCCGCAGGAAGACAACCTCGACCAGGAACTTCGTGTGCGCGAAAACCTGTTGACTTACGGGCGTTATTTCGGACTGTCGCACAAGGAAACCGCGAAGCGCGCCGACGAGCTTCTCGAGTTCGCACAGCTGACGGACCGCGCAACCTCGAAGGTCGAACCGCTGTCTGGCGGAATGAAGCGTCGACTCACGATCGCGCGCTCGCTCATGAACAACCCCGAGATGCTTCTGCTCGACGAGCCGACAACCGGACTCGACCCGCAGGCACGCCACATCCTGTGGGACCGCCTCTTCCGTCTCAAGGAACAGGGAACCACGTTGCTCCTCACCACTCACTACATGGACGAGGCCGAACAGCTCTGTGACCGACTCGTCGTTGTTGACAAGGGCGAGATCATGGCCGAGGGGTCACCGACGGCGCTCATTCGCGACTACGCCACCCGCGAGGTTCTCGAGGTCCGCTACGGCTCGGACAAGAACGCCGAGGTCGCCGCCGCCATTTCCGACATCGGTGAACGCAACGAAGTCCTCGCCGACCGAATCCTCATCTATACGGACGACGGCGAGCGCGATCTGGCCGAGATCAACCGCCGCGGTCACCACCCCATCACCAGCCTGGTGCGCCGTTCGTCGCTCGAAGATGTGTTCCTCCGTCTGACGGGCCGGAGCCTCATCGAATGAGCGTGAGCAACGACCGGTGGAGGCGTTGGGGTTGGTGGTACGTCGCCGAAACCCGCTTCCGCGAAATGACGGCGTACGTCTCGTACGTCGTGACGTCGTCGTTCGGTAATCCGCTGATCTAC
>JAHEDU010000028.1 GCA_024641015.1 Micrococcales bacterium | reverse complement strand
CCACCGGCAGACAACACGGCTTACTGCTCGCGGGTTTACTCGCGTGACAGTCGGGCTCGTTGATAGAAGAACAGTGGTGCGCAAGCACAAAGTCTCACGGACATAAAGTCCGGGAATAACCCAAAGGATGGATCATGGCGGGACAGAAAATCCGCATTCGGCTGAAGTCGTACGACCACGCCGGACTTGACGCCTCGGCACGCAAGATCGTTGACACCGTTACCCGTGCGGGTGCGACGGTGGTTGGCCCCGTGCCGCTTCCCACGGAGAAGGATGTTATTGCTGTCATCCGCTCCCCTCACAAGTACAAGGACAGCCGCGAGCACTTTGAGAAGCGTACCCACAAGCGTCTCATTGACATCATCGACCCGACGCCCAAGGCAGTCGACTCGCTGATGCGTCTCGACCTGCCCGAAGACGTTTCCATCGAAATCAAGCTCTAAAGGACATCCGAATGACGAAGGTGAAGAACACCAAGGGTCTCTTGGGCGTCAAGCTCGGTATGACCCAGGCCTGGGACGCGAACAACAAGTTTGTTCCCGTTACCGTTGTTGCCGTTAGCCCCAACGTGGTTACGCAGATCCGTACCCTCGAGGTTGACGGTTACGAGGCCGTACAGGTCGCCGCAGGCGCCATCGACCCCCGCAAGGTAACCAAGCCCCTCGCAGGCCACTTCGAGAAGGCAGGCGTTACGCCTCGCCGTCACGTTACGGAGATCCGTACCGCTGACACCGCTAACTACACCGTTGGTCAGGAACTGACCGCCGAACTCTTCGAAGCCGGAGACGCCATTGACGTCGTCGGAACCTCGAAGGGTAAGGGTTTCGCCGGTGTTATGAAGCGCCACAACTTCAAGGGTGTTTCCGCTTCGCACGGTTCGCACCGCAACCACCGCAAGCCCGGTTCGATCGGTGCTTCGTCGACCCCGTCGCGCGTCTTCAAGGGCATGCGCATGGCCGGTCGTATGGGTGGCGACCGCGTGACCGTTCTTAACCTCTCGGTTCACGCAGTTGACGCCGAGCGCGGTCTCCTCCTCATCAAGGGCGCGGTCCCCGGTGCTGCCGGTCGCCTCGTCTTCGTTCGCAACGCAGTGAAGGGAGCCTAAAGACCATGTCGCAGGTATCCATCGTTGACGCAGCTGGCAAGAAGACCGGTGCCGTTGAACTTCCCGCCGCGGTTTTCGCAGCGGACGTCAACGTCCACCTCATTCACCAGGTTGTCGTCGCCCAGCTTGCCGCTGCTCGTCAGGGCACGCACAAGACCAAGAACCGCGGAGAAGTTTCCGGTGCTGGTCGCAAGCCGTTCAAGCAGAAGGGAACCGGTCGTTCGCGTCAGGGTTCCGTTCGTGCACCCGAGCACCGCGGTGGTGGAGTCGTTCACGGCCCGACCCCGCGTGACTACTCGCAGCGCACCCCCAAGAAGATGATTGCCGCCGCACTCAACGGAGCCCTCTCGGATCGCGCTCGCGCGAACCGCGTTCACGTCACGTCGGCATTCGCCGGCATCGACGCTCCGTCGACCAAGGTTGCGTCGAAGCTCCTCGCCGACATGACGACCGGACCCCGCGTGCTCGTTGTTGTCGAGCGTGACGAGACCGTCGCGATCAAGAGCGTGCGCAACGTCATCGGCGTTCACACCATCACCGTTGGCCAGCTCAACGCGTATGACGTGCTTCACGCTGACGACATCGTCTTCACGCAGACCGCGTACGAAGCGTTTGTCGCCACCAAGACCACGAAAGAGGTGTCCGCATGAGCGTCCTCGCAGTAGCCCTCAACAAGGACCCGCGTGACATCATCGTCTCGCCGGTTGTCAGCGAAAAGTCCTACGGACTGATCGACGAAGGCAAGTACACCTTCGTCGTTGCTCCCGACGCCAACAAGACCGAGATCAAGCTCGCTATCGAAAAGATCTTCAACGTCAAGGTTGCGTCGGTCAACACCCTCAACCGCCAGGGTAAGACCCGCCGCACGAAGTTTGGCATGGGCAAGCGCAAGGACACCAAGCGCGCCATTGTCACGCTGAAGTCGGGCACCATCGACATCTTCACGGCTGTCGGATAGGGAATAGGACAGAAGAACAATGGCTATTCGTAAGTACAAGCCCACTACCCCCGGCCGTCGCGGCTCGTCGGTAGCTGACTTCGCCGAGATCACGCGATCGACGCCTGAGAAGTCGCTCCTCCGTCCGCTTCCCAAGACCGGTGGTCGTAACAACGCTGGTCGTATCACCACGCGTCACATCGGTGGTGGCCACAAGCGCCAGTACCGCATCATCGACTTCCGTCGTAACGACAAGGATGGCGTGAACGCCAAGGTCGCTCACATCGAGTACGACCCCAACCGCACCGCGCGTATCGCTCTCCTCCACTACGTGGATGGAACCAAGCGTTACATCATCGCGCCGAACAAGCTCAACCAGGGTGACATCGTTGAATCGGGTCCCTCGGCTGACATCAAGCCCGGCAACAACCTGCCCCTCCGTAACATCCCGGTCGGAACCGTGATCCACGCGATCGAACTCCGTCCCGGTGGTGGCGCGAAGATGGCACGTTCGGCTGGTGCGTCGGTGCGTCTCGTCGCAAAGGACGGCCCCTACGCTCAGCTTCGTCTGCCCTCGGGTGAAATCCGCAACGTCGACGCGCGCTGCCGCGCAACCGTCGGTGAGGTCGGAAACGCCGAACAGTCGAACATCAACTGGGGTAAGGCCGGCCGTATGCGCTGGAAGGGTGTTCGCCCGACCGTCCGTGGTGTCGCCATGAACCCGGTCGACCACCCGCACGGTGGTGGTGAGGGTAAGACCTCTGGTGGTCGTCACCCCGTCAGCCCGTGGGGTCAGGCCGAAGGCCGCACCCGCAAGGCCAACAAAGAGAGCAGCAAGCTCATCGTCCGTCGCCGCAACGCCGGCAAGAAGCGTTAGTAGGAGCCTGGAATGCCTCGTAGTCTCAAGAAGGGTCCCTTCGTCGACGACCACCTGTACCGCAAGGTCGTGGCCCAGAACGAAGTTGGCACCAAGAACGTTATCCGCACCTGGTCGCGTCGATCGATGATCGTCCCTGCCATGCTCGGACACACGATCGCCGTTCACGACGGCCGCAAGCACGTCCCGGTGTTCGTCACCGAGACGATGGTCGGTCACAAGCTCGGCGAGTTCGCGCCCACCCGCACCTTCCGTTCACACGTGAAGGACGACAAGAAGGGCCGTCGCCGCTAAGGCGAGGAGGGAACATCATGGTTGAATCCATCGCCAAGCTCAAGGGGATCCGCGTGACCCCGCAGAAGGCCCGTCGTGTTATCGAGATGGTCCGTGGCAAGCACGTTGAGGAAGCTCTTGCGATCCTCAAGTTCGCGCCGCAGGGTGCCTCGGAGCCCGTCCGCAAGCTCGTTGCTTCGGCTGTCGCGAACGCTCGCGTCACCGCTGACAAGGAAAACTTGCCCCTGAACGAGTCGGAACTCGTCATCGACAAGATCTTCGTTGACGAAGGTCCCACGATGAAGCGTTTCCAGCCCCGTGCACAGGGTCGCGCTTTCCAGATCCTCAAGCGCACGAGCCACATCACCGTCGTGCTCAGCACCCCGGAAGCCCCGACCTCGAAGGCAGGTAAGAAGTAATGGGTCAGAAAGTACACCCCTACGGATTCCGCCTCGGAATCACAACCGACCACCGTTCGCAGTGGTTCTCGGACAGCAACAAGCCCGGTGAGCGCTACGCCGACTACGTTGCCGAAGACGTCACGCTTCGTCGCTTCCTTCAGGAGAAGCTCGACCGCGCTGGTGTTTCGCACATGGTCATCCGCCGTACGCGCGACCGCGTTGTCGTTGACGTGCACGTCGCCCGTCCCGGTGTGGCCATCGGCCGCCAGGGAACCGGACTCGACAAGCTTCGCGACGACGCTCGTGAGCTGACCGGCAAGGTTGTCATCATCAACGTCATCGAAGCTCTCAACCCCGAGGCGGACGCTCAACTCGTCGCTCAGGGAATCGCCGAGCAGCTTTCGGCTCGTGTGGCTTTCCGCCGCGCGATGCGCAAGGGCCTCCAGGGTGCCCAGCGCGCCGGTGCCAAGGGTGTTCGCATCCAGGTGTCGGGTCGACTCGGTGGTGCTGAAATGTCGCGCTCGGAGTTCTACCGTGAAGGTCGAGTTCCGCTCCACACGCTCCGCGCCAACATCGACTACGGCTTCTACGAAGCTCGCACGACCTTCGGTCGCATCGGTGTCAAGGTCTGGATCTACAAGGGCGACATCACCAACAAGGAACTCGCGATCGAACAGGCCGCCCAGAAGGCTGCCCGTGGCGGACGCGACGGAAACCGCGGTCCTCGCCGCAACTCTGCACCCCGTGCAGAAGCTGCAGCACCGGCCGCCAACGCAGGAACTGAGGCGTAAATCATGCTGATTCCCCGTAAGGTCAAGCACCGCAAGCAGCACCACCCGAAGCGTACGGGTGCGGCTACTGGTGGCACCAAGGTCTCGTTCGGCGAGTTCGGTATCCAGGCGATCACGCCCGCATACGTCACGAACCGCCAGATTGAGTCGGCGCGTATCGCCATGACCCGTCACATCAAGCGTGGTGGAAAGGTGTGGATCAACATCTACCCCGACCGTCCGCTGACGAAGAAGCCGGCCGAAACCCGAATGGGTTCTGGTAAGGGTTCGCCGGAGTGGTGGGTTGCCAACGTCAAGCCGGGCCGCGTCCTTTTCGAGGTTGCCGGTGTTTCCGAGGAACTCGCTCGCGAAGCAATGACCCGTGCTATCCACAAGTTGCCGCTCAAGGCGCGCATCATCAAGCGTGAAGAGGGAGACGCATAATGGCGCTCGGAACCAAGACACTTCAGCCCGCTGATCTCGACACGTTCGAGAACGAGCGACTCGTTGACGAACTGAAGAAGGCGAAGGAAGAACTCTTCAACCTCCGCTTCCAGTCCGCGACCGGTCAGCTGGAAAGCCACGGACGTGTCCGCGCCGTCAAGCGCGACATCGCCCGCATCTACACCATCATTCGCGAGCGTGAGCTCGGTCTGCGCGCGGTTCCCGTTGCTCCGGCCAAGCCCGCCAAGGCTGCCTCGAAGGCAAAGGCTAGCGAAGAGACTGCCGAGACCGTTGAGGAGACCAAGTAATGGCTGCAGAGAAGAAGGTTGACGCTTCGGCCGAACACCGTAACTACCGCAAGACTCGTCGTGGCTTGGTTGTCAGCGACAAGATGGACAAGACCATCACCGTCGTGATCGAAACCCGTGTCAAGCACCCGCTGTACGGCAAGGTCATGAGCCGCTCGTCGAAGGTCAAGGCCCACGACGAAACCAACTCGGCCGGTATTGGTGACCTCGTCATCATTGCCGAGACCCGTCCGCTGTCGGCCACGAAGAACTGGCGACTCGTCGAGATCGTGGAGAAGGCGAAGTAATTCGCCTCTCGTACTAGGAGAACAACATGATTCAACAGGAATCCCGACTGAAGGTTGCCGACAACACCGGCGCCAAGGAGCTGCTCACCATTCGTGTGCTCGGCGGCTCGACTCGCCGTTACGCGAGCCTTGGTGACATCATCGTCGCAACCGTCAAGGACGCCATCCCCGGCGGAAACGTCAAGAAGGGTGAGGTCGTCAAGGCCGTCGTCGTTCGCACCGTCAAGGAAGTTCGTCGCGCTGATGGCTCGTACATCAAGTTCGACGAGAACGCCGCAGTCCTCATCAAGAACAAGGACGGTGAGCCGCGCGGTACGCGTATCTTCGGCCCCGTCGGTCGCGAACTCCGTGACAAGAAGTTCATGAAGATCGTTTCGCTCGCACCGGAGGTGATTTAGTTCCATGCAGAACATCAAAAAGGGTGACACTGTCATCGTCATCAGCGGAAAGCGCGAATACAAGGGCAAGACCGGCGAGGTTCTCGAGGTTCTCACCGAGACCAACCGCGTCCTCGTTCAGGGCATCAACATGGTGACCAAGCACGTCAAGGCTGGTCAGACCGCTCGCGGTACGACCACCGGTGGAATCGAGACCGTCGAGTCGCCGATTCACGTGTCGAACGTCGCACTCGTCGACCCCAAGACCAAGAAGGCAACCCGCGTTGGCTTCCGTACCGAAACCGTAACCAAGAACGGTGTGGCGAAGACGGTTCGTGTTCGCTACGCAAAGAAGTCAGGTGAAAAGATCTAATGACCGCTACTGCAGCTGCCGCGGCTGGCAAAATCCAGCCCCGCCTCAAGGCTAAGTACCGTGCCGACATTGTCGCTGCGTTGACCAAGGAGTTCGGTTACACGAACCCCCACCAGGTCCCTCGCCTCGTCAAGGTCGTTGTGAACACCGGTGTCGGTGAAGCAGCACGTGACTCGAAGGTTATCGATGGGGCCGTTCGCGACCTCACCCAGATCACCGGTCAGAAGCCCGTTGTCACCAAGGCACGCAAGTCGATCGCACAGTTCAAGCTGCGCGAGGGTATGCCGATTGGTGCACACGTCACGCTTCGTGGCGACCGTGCGTGGGAATTCGTCGACCGTCTCGTGACGCTCGCCCTTCCCCGTATCCGTGACTTCCGTGGCCTCTCGCCGCGTCAGTTCGACGGAAACGGAAACTACACCTTCGGTCTCCAGGAGCAGTCAGTGTTCCACGAGATCAACCAGGACAAGATCGACCGCGTTCGTGGTTTCGACATCACCGTTGTCACCACCGCCAAGACCGACGATGAAGGCCGCGCGTTCCTCCGCGAGCTCGGATTCCCCTTCATCACCCAGTAAGCCACCACTGTCTAGGTCTGCACCCGCGTAACGGGTGGAGAAACCGGGCGGAGAACAGGAAAACACAACAATGACAATGACAGATCCGGTCGCAGACTTGCTGACCCGTCTGCGTAACGCGTCGCGTGCACACCACGACGCCGTCACGTTGCCCTCGAGCACGATCAAGGCGGGAATCGCCGAGATCCTCAAGCGCGAAGGTTACGTTTCGGACTGGAAGGTTGAGCCCGCTCGCGTTGGAAACGCACTCACCATCACGCTGAAGTACGGCAACGAGCGCAAGGCGGCCATCTCTGGTCTCAAGCGCGTCTCGAAGCCCGGTCTTCGCGTGTACGCAAAGTCGACCGAGCTCCCCAGCGTTCTCGGCGGACTCGGCGTCGCCATCCTGTCCACCTCGTCGGGTCTCCTTACGGACCGCGAAGCGCAGAAGAAGGGCGTGGGTGGGGAAGTCCTCGCCTACGTGTGGTAACCGATCATGTCGCGTATTGGTCGTCTTCCCATCGAAATCCCCAGCGGCGTCACCGTTACGGTCGCCGACTCGGTCGTCTCGGTCAAGGGCCCCAAGGGTGAACTGACCGTCAACGTCGCCTCGCCGATCACCGTTGTTGTTGAAGACAACCAGGTCGTCGTTACCCGTCCCGACGACGAGCGCGCTTCGCGTTCGCTCCACGGACTCACTCGTACCCTCATCGCGAACGACATCGTTGGCGTGACCACCGGGTACACCAAGGCTCTCGAGATCGTCGGTACTGGTTACCGCGTTGCCGCGAAGGGTGCAGGCGTTGAGTTTGCACTCGGCTACTCGCACCCCATCACCGTTGACCCGCCGGCCGGCATCTCGCTCGCCGTCGAGGGCAACAACAAGGTCATCGTTTCGGGTATCTCGAAGCAGGCCGTTGGTGAGGTCGCCGCAAACATCCGTAAGCTCCGCAAGCCTGAACCCTACAAGGGCAAGGGTGTTCGTTACGAGGGCGAAGTCGTCCGTCGTAAGGCCGGAAAGGCTGGTAAGTAACCATGGCTACTACCTCAAAGTCCGAGCAGCGTACGCGCCGCCACTTCCGTCTTCGCAAGAAGATCAACGGAACCGACGCGCGTCCCCGTCTCGTTGTCACCCGTTCCGCTCGTCACCTGTTCGTTCAGGTTGTCGACGACACCAAGGGTCACACCATCGCATCGGCATCGACCATGGAAGCTGACTTCCGCGCCTCGAAGGACGACAAGTCCGCCAAGGCCAAGAAGATCGGTGAACTCGTCGCCGAGCGCGCGAAGAAGGCTGGCGTCACCGCTGTGGTCTTCGACCGTGGTGGAAACCGTTACGCCGGTCGCGTTGCCGCGGTCGCCGAAGGCGCACGAGAGGCAGGGCTGACGCTGTGAGCGAAGAAACGAAGGACAACAACGTGTCTGTTGACGAGTCGACTGCTGTTGAAGCAGTAGAAACCGAAACCGCAGAACAGGCTCCTCGCGGAGGAGCCCGTGGCGGACGTGGCGGCGACAACCGTGGTGGCCGTGGTGGCCGCGATGGTGGCCGTGGCGGTCGCGAGGTCGAGAAGAGCCCCTTCCTTGAGAAGGTCGTCGCGATCAACCGTGTTTCGAAGGTTGTGAAGGGTGGACGTCGTTTCGCCTTCACCGCTCTCGTTGTCGTTGGTGACGGAAACGGAATGGTCGGTGTCGGTTACGGCAAGGCCCGTGAAGTTCCCCTCGCCATCTCGAAGGGCGTCGAGGACGCGAAGAAGAACTTCTTCCGCGTTCCCCGCTCGGGCGCAACAATCCCGCACCCCGTCCAGGGTGAAGCAGCAGCCGGAGTCGTTTTGCTCCGTCCCGCTTCGGCTGGTACCGGTGTTATCGCTGGTGGTCCCGTCCGTGCCGTTCTCGAGTGCGCCGGTGTCCACGATGTCCTGAGCAAGTCGCTCGGTTCGTCGAACACCATCAACATCGTTCACGCAACGGTTGCTGCTCTCAAGCAGCTCGAGGAGCCCCGCGCGGTTGCTGCTCGCCGTGGTCGTGAGTTCGACGAGATCGCGCCCGCGCGTCTCATCCGTGCCGAGGCTGATGCCGCGGCCGCTGCAAAGGCAGGTGCATAATGGCCCAGCTCAAGATCACCCAGATCAAGTCCGTTATCAGCGAGAAGCAGAACCAGCGTGACACGCTGCGCAGCCTCGGACTGAAGCGCATCGGGCAGACGGTTCTCCGTCCGGACGACTCCGCAAACCGCGGTTACGTTCGCACCGTTGCGCACCTCGTCACTGTTGAGGAAGTGAAGTAATGGCTGAAGAAAAGAAGCCCGCCGCGAAGCCCGCGGCTGCGAAGGCTCCTGCGGCTAAGGCCGCGGCAAAGCCGGCAGCAGCGAAGGCTCCCGCCGCGAAGGCGCCTGCAGCGAAGGCCCCGGCCAAGGCTGCGGCAAAGCCCGCCGCTGAGAAGGCAGAAGAGAAGGCCCCCGCGGCCAAGGCTCCTGCCGCGAAGTCGACGGCTGCCAAGGCTCCCGCCAAGAAGGAATCGGGCGAGAAGGTTCAGGTGCTCAAGCTGCACCACCTCCGTCCCGCTCCGGGATCGAAGAAGGACCGCACCCGCGTTGGTCGTGGTGAGGGATCCAAGGGTAAGACCGCGGGTCGTGGAACCAAGGGAACGAAGGCTCGTTACCAGGTTCGCTCCGGACTCGAAGGTGGAAACCTCAACTTCGTCATGCGTACCCCCAAGCTTCGCGGGTTCACCAACCCGTTCCGCGTGGAGTACCAGGTTGTCAACCTCGACCGCATCTCCGAGCTCTACCCGAAGGGTGGCGATGTGACCATCGCTGACCTCGTGGCCAAGGGCGCGGTTCGCAAGAACGAGAAGGTCAAGGTTCTCGGCAACGGCGACCTCACCGTCAAGGTCACCGTTTCGGTGGACAAGGTGTCGAAGTCGGCCGAACAGAAGATCGTCGCCGCTGGCGGTTCGATCAAGTAGTCATCGAGACGGGTCGGGCTCTCGCCCGGCCCGTTTCTACTACTGTTAGACATGGTGACCGCGAGGTCACAAATCAGGAGGCACCGTGATCAGCGCAATTCGACGCATCTTCAGCACCCCCGACCTTCGTCGCAAGCTCGGCTTCACGCTGTTCATTGTCGTGTTGTTCCGATTCGGCTCGTTCATTCCTGCTCCGTTCGTCAACTTCGCCAACGTTCAGACCTGTCTTCAGGGAAGCGCCGGCACGAATGGAATTTACGAGCTCGTCAACCTATTCTCGGGTGGCGCGCTCCTCAAGCTCTCGATCTTTGCGCTGGGAATCATGCCGTACATCACGGCGTCGATCATCACCCAGCTGCTTCGCGTGGTTATCCCGCACTTCGAAACTCTTCACAAAGAGGGTCAGGCCGGCCAGGCAAAGATGACGCAGTACACGCGTTACATCACCCTCGGTCTCGGAATCCTCCAGTCGACCACCCTCGTCACCGTCGCTCGCAGCGGCCAGCTCTTCGGTTCGTCGTCGGGCGTCCCCGAGTGCAGCCAGCTCATCACCAACGACGCGTGGTACTCGATCCTTCTTATGGTCATCACGATGACCGCCGGTACCGGTCTCATCATGTGGTTCGGTGAAATCCTCACCGAGCGTGGCATCGGTAACGGAATGTCGCTCCTCATCTTCTCGTCGATCGCCGCCGGCTTCCCGACCTCGCTCTGGGCAATCCAGCGCTCGGAGGGCTTCAACGTCTTCATCCTCGTCATGGCTATCGGAATCGTCATCATGGCAGCCGTTGTCTTCGTCGAGCAGTCGCAGCGACGCATCCCGGTCCAGTACGCCAAGCGCGTTGTCGGAACCCGCACCTACGGTGGTTCCAGCACGTACATCCCCATCAAGGTCAACATGGCCGGTGTGGTCCCCGTCATCTTCGCGTCGTCGCTCCTCTACCTGCCCGCCCTCATCGCGCAGTTCAACCAACCCGCAGCTGGCCAGACCGCTCCCGACTGGGTGCTGTGGATCAGCGCGAACCTCGCCAACGGAAACCAGCCGCTCTACATCGTGCTGTTCTTCCTGTTGATCGTCGGATTCACCTACTTCTATGTGGCCATCACCTTCAACCCCGTTGAGGTCGCCGACAACATGAAGCAGTACGGCGGATTCATCCCCGGTATCCGTGCCGGCCGTCCGACCGCGGAATACCTGGACTACGTCCTCACGCGCGTGACGCTTCCCGGGTCGCTGTACCTCGGAATCATCGCACTCATCCCGCTTATCGCTCTCGCGACCATTGGCGCCAACCAGAACTTCCCGTTCGGTGGAACCTCGATCCTCATCATCGTGGGTGTCGGCCTCGAGACCGTCAAGCAGATTGACGCTCAGCTGCAGCAGCGCCACTATGAAGGCCTTCTCCAGTAATGGTTCGCCTACTCTTGGTCGGCCCTCCGGGTGCCGGGAAGGGTACGCAGGCGGTTCGACTCGCTGAGGCGTACGGCATTCCCGCCATCTCGACCGGCGACATCTTCCGTGCGAACGTGCGCGACGAAACCCCGCTCGGTGTCGAAGCCAAGGGCTTCATGGACCGTGGCGAGTACGTTCCCGATTCCCTGACTAACGCGCTCGTCGCTGACCGTCTCGGCCACGCCGATTGCGAACCCGGTTTCCTGCTCGACGGGTACCCGCGAACGGTCGATCAGGTTCGCGCTCTCGACGAGGTTCTCGCCGATCAGGGCAACTCGCTCGATGTTGTCGTTGAACTGACTGCAGACCCCGATGTCGTCGTGAACCGCATTCTTCTTCGCGCCAAGGATTCCGGTCGTTCGGACGACGCCGATGAAACCGTCATCCGCAACCGCCTCGACGTGTATTCACGCGAAACCGCGCCCCTCATCGAGGTCTACGGAGGCCGCGGGCTTCTCGTCAGCGTCGATGGAATCGGTGAAATTGCCGATGTTACGGACCGAATCACCACCGCACTTCGCGAGCGGGGAATCGGATAATACAACTCGCATTTGCGAAACCGCGATTTGTCGCGTATTCTCGTACTTTGGTGTGTCATGCCCCCGTGGCGTGTTCTCACCGCCCGCACGACGTGCGGTAACCAGCAGCAACGAACGGACACATGGCTAACAAAGACGGCGTAATCGAGATCGAAGGTTCGGTCGTCGAAGCATTGCCCAATGCAATGTTTCGAGTCGAACTGGCGAACGGCCACAAGGTACTCGCACACATCTCGGGCAAAATGCGTCAACACTACATCCGCATCCTCCCCGAGGACCGCGTCATCGTAGAGCTCAGCCCATACGACCTCTCACGAGGCCGGATCGTTTACCGCTACAAGTAACCGCACAGAAGGAACGGCCCGGAACCCCGGGCACGACGCCAGCGAACAAGGAGAAACACAATGAAGGTCAACCCCAGCGTGAAGCCGATCTGCGACAAGTGCAAGGTCATTCGTCGCCACGGCAACGTCATGGTGATCTGCGAGAACCCTCGCCACAAGCAGCGCCAGGGCTAAAGCACCACCCCCTATAACTCAATACATTCATTTGCCGCGTCGGAACCCTTCGGGGGGACATCCTGAGTAAGAGGCTCAGGTATGGACGTTGGCTCAGACCTCTTCATTCACTAGGAGCAGCCTCATGGCACGTCTCGCTGGAGTCGATATTCCCCGCGATAAGCGCGTGGAAATCGCCCTTACCTACATCTACGGCGTTGGCCGTACCCGCTCGGTTCAGATTCTTGCTGAAACCGCGATCGACAAGAACATCCGCGTCAAGGACCTCACCGACGACCAGTTGGTCTCGTTGCGTGACTACATTGACGCCAACCTCAAGGTGGAAGGTGACCTGCGCCGTGAGGTTCAGGCCGACATCCGCCGCAAGGTCGAGCTCGGCTCGTACCAGGGAATCCGCCACCGTCGTGGACTTCCTGTTCACGGTCAGCGCACCAAGACCAACGCACGTACCCGCAAGGGCCCGAAGCGCACCGTCGCCGGCAAGAAGAAGGCCGGCCGCTAGTCGCGGCCCCAGGAAAGGGATCTGAATCATGGCAGCACCGAAGACCGCAGGCCGTAAGCCGCGTCGCAAGGACAAGAAGAACATCGCCGTGGGCCACGCTCACATCAAGTCGACGTTCAACAACACGATCGTGTCGATCACCGACCCGACCGGAGCCGTCATCTCGTGGGCTTCCTCGGGTGGAGTCGGCTTCAAGGGTTCGCGTAAGTCGACCCCGTTCGCCGCACAGCTCGCAGCCGAGTCGGCAGCGCGCCAGGCGCAGGAGCACGGCGTCAAGAAGGTTGACGTTTTCGTCAAGGGACCCGGTTCGGGTCGCGAGACGGCGATTCGTTCGCTTCAGGCCGCTGGCCTCGAGGTCGGATCGATCACCGACGTGACGCCTCAGGCGCACAACGGTTGCCGTCCCCCCAAGCGTCGCCGCGTCTAACGCATCGCAGTTTGTGCGTGGCGGTTTGGTCCGCCCGACCGCCACGCTCCCAACAATTGAACAGAAGCATTCAGAGAAGTGTCATATAGCGGACACTGACCGAAAGGAAACCACGTGCTTATTGCACAGCGCCCCACGCTCACCGAAAACACCATCTCCGACACCCGCTCGGCGTTCGTCATCGAACCGCTCGAACCCGGCTTCGGTTACACCCTCGGCAACTCCCTTCGCCGTACCCTGCTCTCGTCGATTCCGGGTGCAGCCGTCACGCGTTTCCGCGTCACCGGTGCAGCACACGAATTCACGTCGCTTCCCGGTGTTGTCGAAGATGTCACGGAAATCATCCTGAACATCAAGAACCTCACCGTTTCGAGCGAGCACGACGAGCCCGTCACCGCATACCTTCGCAAGAAGGGTGCCGGCAAGGCGACCGCTGCTGACATCACCGCTCCCGCTGGTGTCGAGATCCACAACACGGACCTGCACATTGCGACCCTCTCGAAGGAAGGCAACCTCGAAATCGAGTTGACCATCGAGCGTGGACGTGGATACGTTTCGGTCGAGCAGAACAAGTTCGCCGGTGCCCCCATCGGAACCATCGCGATCGACTCGATCTACTCGCCGGTTACCAAGGTCACCTACCGCGTCGAGGCGACTCGTGCGGGAGAGCGTACCGACTTCGACCGTCTCGTCGTCGAGGTTGACACCAAGGCGTCGATCACCCCGCGTGACGCAGTCGCGTCGGCTGGTGGAACCTTGGTTGAGCTGTTCGGTCTCGCTCGCGAGCTGAACACCGAAGCTGAAGGCATCGAAATCGGACCGCGCTACAGCGACGCACCCGTCGCCGAGGGCCTGGACATCCGCATCGAAGAACTCGACCTCACGGTCCGTTCGTTCAACTGCCTCAAGCGTGAGGGCATCAACACCCTCGCCGAACTGGTGAACCTCACCGAGCACCAGCTCATGAACATCCGCAACTTTGGCCAGAAGTCGGTTGACGAGGTCCTCGAGAAGCTCGAAGAACGTGGGCTTTCACTCAAGGACGGCGTTGCCGGAGCAGACAGCTCGTACTTCTACGAGGCCGCAGACGAGTAAGACCCCGCGAGTACATCACTCGTATCGAATAGGAGAACACAATGCCTAAGCCCACGAAGGGACCCCGCCTCGGAGGCGGACCCGCTCACGAGCGCCTTCTGCTCGCGAACCTCGCGGTGGCTCTTTTCACCCACAAGTCGATCCAGACGACCGAGACCAAGGCGAAGCGTCTTCAGCCGCTCGCTGAGCGTCTCGTGACGTTCGGTAAGCGCGGAGACCTCCACGCTCGCCGTCGCGTCCTCGCGATCCTCCGCAACAAGGACGCAACGCACGAGCTTTTCGCTGCGATTGCCCCGCTCGTTGCTGAGCGTCAGGGTGGCTACACGCGCATCACCAAGACGGGTTTCCGCAAGGGTGACAACGCCCCCATGGCAGTCATCGAGCTCGTTCTCGAGCCCGTGAACCCGAAGCCGAAGACCAAGAAGGCAAAGGTTGAGCCCGTCAAGGTTGCAGCCAAGGCCGCACCGGTTGCCGAGGTTGTTGACGAGGCAGTCGTCGCAGACGACGTCGTCGAGACCGAGGTTGTCGACGCACCCGTCGAAGCAGTAGAGGTAGAAACGGCCGACGTCGTCGAAGCCGAAGCTCCCGTCGAGGAAGCCGCTGCTGAGGAAGCACCCGCCGCGGAGGCCGCTGACGAAGCTGCCGCCGAAGGCGACGACAAGTAGTACATCGTGCACAGGGCCCGGGGAAACCTCGGGCCTTGTGTCGTTAACGGGAGGCGCTCGTGAGACTGCGGATTGACCTCGCCTATGACGGGACGGACTTCTCGGGCTGGGCGAAGCAGCCCGACCTTCCCACCGTTCAGGGGTCGTTGGACGAGGCGCTTGCGACGATCCTGCGACTCGACGAGGTGCACACGGTGGTCGCCGGGCGCACGGACGCGGGAGTTCACGCGATGGGCCAGGTGGTTCACGTTGACGTGCCGGACGACGTTGACCCGTCCACCCTCGCAATGCGATTGAACTCGTACCTCTCGCAGTCGGCGATATCGATTCATTCGGTTCGCGAGGCCGACCCCGGCTTCGACGCGCGTTTCTCGCCGATCTATCGTCGCTACGAGTACCGCATCACGGACACGTCATCGATTCGCGATCCGCGAACTCGTCACTACACGCTGTGGATGGACGAAGCTTTGGACGTCGAGAAGATGAACGCGGCGGCGCAGTCGCTTCTGGGTCTTCACGACTGGACGACGTACTGCAAGCCGCGCGAAGGCGCGACGCGCGTTCGCGACCTGCAGAAGTTCGACTGGCACCGTGACGAGAACGGGGTGCTCGTTGCGTCGATCCAGGCGGACGCGTTCTGCCACAACATGGTTCGGAACCTCGTCGGAGTGTGCGTCGCTGTCGGCCGGGGACGCCTCGAACCAGCCGACGCGGTCATCCTTCGCGACCAACGAGTCCGCACCGCCGCCTTTGCGGTTTTGCCACCTCAGGGGCTTACCTTGTCGGAGGTCGGATACCCCGACGCCGCCGAACTGGCGCTTCGCGCCGAACAGGCTCGTCGCAGACGCGACCCGGTTTGACCCCGAGAGAAATCCCGACTATTCTTGACCCTTGGTGCCCGACCGGGTGCCTGGTTGAGCCCTCCACCGAGTCTTTCCTTAGAAAGCCTCA